>NZ_JBFPNH010000015.1:0-180993 GCF_040815545.1 Streptomyces sp. LMG1-1-1.1
CGTGGCTGCTGGCCCACCCCCGGTTCCACCTGCACTTCACACCCACCGGATCGTCCTGGCTCAACCTGGTGGAGCGATGGTTCGCCGAGCTGACGAATAAACAGATACGGCGAGGCGTCCACAAGACTGTCCAGGCCCTGGAGCAGGACATCCGGACCTGGATCGCCGCCTGGAACACCGAACCCAGGCCCTACGTCTGGACCAAGACCGCGAACGAGATCCTCGAACGCCTCGCCTCATATCTGAATAGAATTCCTGACTCAGAAGACTAGGGCAGGGGCGACATGGAGGGTTTGGAAAGTGAACTCATGCCGAATCGAGGGTTTGAAAGTCCAACTCACTGGGCTATGTTACCGACGAGTGTCGGTCCACTTCTCCAACCCAGGAGCTTGTCATGCGTGACGCGGTCATCGTCGAAGCCGTTCGGACCCCGATGGGGAAGGGCAAGGCGGGCGGAGCCCTCTCCCACGTCCACCCCGTCGCCCTCCTCTCGCACACGCTGCGCGCCCTCGTCGAACGCAGCGGCATCGACCCCGCCCTCGTCGACGACGTGATCGGCGGCACCGTCGACCAGGTCGGCGAGCAGGCCATGAACACCACCCGGTACGCCTGGCTCGGCGCCGGATTCCCCGACTCCGTGCCCGCCACCACCGTCGACCGGCAGTGCGGCTCCTCCCAGCAGGCCGTCCAATTCGCCGCCCAGGGCGTGATGTCCGGCGCCTACGACATCGCCATCGCCTGCGGGGTCGAGTCCATGAGCCGGGTCCCCATGTGGTCCAACGTGCCGCCCGGCGCCGACCCCTTCGGGCCCGGCGTCGCCGAGCGCTACCCCGAGGGCCTCGTCCCGCAGGGCGTCAGCGCCGAGCTCATCGCCGCGAAGTGGTCGATCGACCGCGAGGCCATGGACGCGTTCGCCACCGGATCGCACACCAAGGCGGCCCGTGCCTGGGCGGCCGGACTCTTCGACGCGGAGGTCGTGCCGTACGAGAACGTCCGCCGTGACGAGTCGGTGCGCCCCGCGACCACGCCCGAGATCCTCGCCGGCCTCCGTCCCGCCTTCGAGGACCCCGGCTTCGCCGCCCGCTTCCCGCAGATCGACTGGTCCGTCACCGCGGGCAACAGCAGCCCCACCAACGACGGCGCCTCCGCCGTGCTCGTCATGGCCGCCGACACCGCCCGGAGCCTCGGCCTGCGCCCCCTCGCGCGGCTGCACGGCTTCGCCGTCACCGGCTCCGACCCGCTGCTCATGCTCACCGGCGTCATCCCGGCCACCGAGAAGGTGCTGCGCCGCTCCGGCCTCGGGCTCGCCGACATCGACCTCTTCGAGATCAACGAGGCCTTCGCCAGCGTCGTCCTCGCCTGGCAGCAGGAGACCGGCGCCGACCCGGCCAAGGTGAACGTCCACGGCGGGGCCATCGCCCTCGGCCACCCCCTCGGCGCCAGCGGCACCCGCCTCACCACCACCCTCCTCCACGCCCTGCGGGCCCGCGGCGGCCGCTACGGACTCCAGGCGATGTGCGAGGCCGGCGGCCTCGCCAACGCGATGATCGTCGAAGCGCTCTGACGCCGGCGCCCGCCCGCGCCCCGGAGCCTCAGCGGGCGCTGCCCACCGGCTCCGGTTCCGCGGCGGGAACCGGAGCGGGGGCGCGCAGGCCGTGCCGCTTGCGCCAGGCCACGACCGCCCCGGCGAGACCCGAGAGGACGATGAACCCGGCCGAGAAGAGGAAGGCCGGCGAGCCGGGCGCGTCGGCCTGGGCGCCCGCGACCACGTACGCCGCCGTGTTCGGCACCGTGCCCAGCGCCGTCGCGAGGAGGAACGGCACGTACCCCATGCGGGAGACCGCCGCGCAGTAGTTGGCCGCCGCGAACGGCACACCGGGGAACAGGCGGATGGCCAGCATCGAGCGGAAACCGTGCCGGCTCAGCTGCCCGTCCGCCGCGGTCAGCCAGCGGCCGCGCAGCAGCGGGCGCAGCGCGTCCTGCCCCAGGTACCGCCCGAGCGTGAAGGAGATGCCCGCGCCCAGCACCGTCCCCGCGACGGCGGCCGTCAGGCCGAACGCCGAGCCGAAGAGCGCACCCGCCGCCAGGTTGAGCACCGGCCGCGGCACGAAGGCCGCCGTGCACACCCCGTACGCGAGACCGAAGAGCAGCACCGCCCCGGCGCCGTCGGTCCGCGCCGGCCAGCCCGAGGCGAGCAGCCGCTGCGGTTCGTAGGCCACCACGAGGGCCGCCGCCGTGAGCAGCAGCAGCGCGAGCAGGGAGAGCCGCGCGCGGGGCGAGAGCAGGGCCCGGGAGCAGCGGACGGCGAGGGAGCCCGGCGGCCGGGGGACGGGGGCGAGCATTCGGGGAGAGTAACGGACGCGTCCGTATGATCGCCGTAATGTGCGCCATGTCCGTCCGGGCCGAGCCCGCAGCCCGCGCCGTCACCGGGAGCGCCTCATGACCGACCGTGGCCTGACCGAGAGGGCCCCTCATGGCCGACCGCGCCGTCACCGGGAGGGCCTTCATGACCGACCGCGCCCTGACCGAAAGAGCCTCATGACCGACCGTGCCCCCGTCGGCCCCGCCGCTCCCGGCGACCCGGCGCTCCCCGGCGGCACCACGCCGCCGCCCGAGAGCGCCCTCGCCGACACCGTCCTGGACCGGCTCACCGCGGTCTACCCCGCCGCCGGGAACCCGTTCCGGGCGCAGGAGATGGTCGCGTACATGAAGGGTGTGGCCCCGTTCCTCGGGGTGCGCACGCCCGAGCGCCGGGCCCTGTCCCGTACGGTCCTCGACGGCACCCCGCGCCCCGACGAGCGCGACTGCGCCGCCATCGCCCTGCGCTGCTTCGCCCTGCCCGAGCGCGAGTACCACTACTTCGCCGTCGACTACCTGCGCCGCCACGTGAAGCGCTGTTCGTCGGGCTTCCTTCCCGTCGCCCACCGGCTCGTCACCACCGTCTCCTGGTGGGACACCGTCGACCACCTCGCCGCCCACGTCGTCGGCCCCCTCGTCGCCGCCGACCCCTCCCTCGCGGACCGCATGGACGAGTGGGTCGAGGACGACGACCTGTGGGTCGCCCGCACCGCGCTCCTGCACCAGCTCCGCTTCAAGGAGGACACCGACGCCGACCGGCTGTACGCCTACTGCCTGCGCCGCTCCGCCGACACGGACTTCTTCCTCCGCAAGGCGATCGGCTGGAGCCTCCGCGAGTACGGGAAGACCGCCCCCGCCGAAGTCCGCGCCTTCGTCGCCGCTCACGAGGCCCGGCTGTCCCCGCTCTCCGTCCGCGAAGCCCTCAAGAACCTCTGACCGGCCCTGCCGCGGAACTCCGCCCGGAGGCGGAGCGGTCGGCGGGCAGCGGCACAATGAGGGCGTGAACGAGCACATTCCCGTTATTCGCGAGGTCGATCAGGGCACCGCGCGCCTCATGCCCGACGTGGACCGGGAGCGTGCCTGGCTGCTGACGGTCGACGGCGCTCCGCAGTCGTACGTGGACCTGGACGACCCGGCGCACCTGGAGTTCGAGTACGCGCGGCGACTGGCCCATGTCGTCGACGGCACCGCGGACGAGGGCGAGCCGCTGGACGTCCTGCACCTGGGGGGCGGGGGCCTGTCCCTGCCGCGGTACGTCGCCGTCACCCGGCCCGGCTCGCGCCAGGACGTGGTCGAGGCGGACCGGGGCCTGCTCGACCTGGTCGCCGAGCACCTGCCGCTGGCGGAGGGGTCCGGGGTCACCGTGCACGGGGCGGACGCCCGGGGCTGGCTCGAGGCGGCGCCCGCGGCGTCGGCCGATGTGATCGTGGGCGACGTCTTCGGGGGTTCGCGGGTGCCCGCGCACCTCACGTCCGTGGAGTACGCGCGCGAGGTGCGGCGGGTCCTGAGGCCGGGAGGTGTCTACGCCGCCAACCTGGCCGACGGGGCGCCGTTCGCGTTCCTCCGCTCGCAGATCGCGACCTTCGAGGCCGTCTTCCCCGAGCTGGCGCTGGTCGCCGAGCCGGCCGTGCTGCGCGGCCGGCGCTTCGGGAACGCCGTACTCGTCGCCTCGGGCAGGGAGATCGACATCGCACACCTCGCCCGCCGGGTGGCGGCGGACGCCTTCCCCGCGCGCGTGGAGCACGGCGCGTCCCTGGACCGGTTCGCCAAGGGAGCGGAACCGGTCAGGGACGCCGGGGCCGTGCCGTCACCCGTCCCCCCGGACGGCGCGTTCGGCATCGGCTGAGGTTTCTCCCCGGGGCCGTCCCGGCTCAGGGGCCCTGCCGGGCGCCCGGGCTCTCGGCCGAGGGCTCCAGCGGGGGGCCCGCGACCTCCTTCGTGTGCGGACGCCGGGTCAGGTTGCGTACGTCCGGCACCAGGAGGACGAGGGCGGTGACGAGCACCATGAGGGCCGCCGCGCCCCACAGCGCCTGGCTGCGGCCGAAGGCGGTCTCCGCCGGGCCCGCGAGCGCGGTGGAGACCGGCAGGAGGGCCGTCGAGCCGAACCAGTCGTAGGCGGAGACGCGGGACAGTTTGTCCTCCGGGATCTCCTGGTGCATGGTCGTCATCCACGACACGCCGAAGACCTCGATGGCCATGCCGCTGACGAACATCGCGACCGTCAGCCCCGCCGCGTCCAGGGGTACGGCGAGCGCCGCCGAGGGCAGCGCGATCGGGAAGACGCACAGCGTTCCGACGAAGAGGAGCCGGCGGGGCTTCCACCGGGTCATCAGCACGGCGCCCGCGACGGTCCCGACGCCGAACGCGGCGAGGGCGAGCCCCCAGGGCTGCGAGCCGCCCAGGTGGTCCCGGGCGACCAGCGGCCCGAACACCGAGTCGACCGCGCCGATCAGGGCGACCACCACCGAGAACTGCGCCACGATCGACCAGAGCCAGGGCCGGCTGATGAACTCCCGCCAGCCTTCCCGCAGATCGGCGAAGAGGCCGCCGCTCGGCGCGCGCTCCGGGATGCCCTTCACGTCGAGGAACGCACGGAGGCCGCCCGCCACGGCGAACGCGAGCGCGTCGATGGCCAGGACCCACCCGGGGCCCACGAACGCGACCAGCGCACCGCCGAGGGCGGCCCCGCCGATGCTCGCGCCGTGCATGGCCATCCGGTAGACGGCGAAGGCGCGGCTCGCCTGCTCCCCGGTGACGCTGGCCATCAGCATGCCCTCGGCCGCCGGGTTGAAGAAGGCCTGGCCGGTGCCGCACAGCGCGGTGAGCGCCATCATCTGCCAGATCTGCGCCTGGCCGGAGAGGACGAGTGCCGCGAAGGCGGCCTGGGACACGCAGTTGAGGGCGTTGGCGGCGACCATCACCCGGTGGCGGGGTATCCGGTCCGCCACGGCGCCGCCGATGAGCAGGAAGAGGACGAGCGGGAGGAAGCGGGCCATCGCCACGAGGCCCACGTCGCCCGGGTCGCCGCCGGCGTCGAAGACCGCCCAGGTCGTGGCGATCAGCGCGCCGTTCGCGCCGAGGTTGGTCACGATCGTGGCGGCGGTCAGCAGGACGTAGTTGCGGCCCGCCCATTCGGGGCGCCGGGTACGGGTACGGCCGGGGGAGGCGGGGGAGTCGGCGGGATTCGTCACCCCGGGACTATCCCTGCCGCCTCACCTTCCTGCCAAACCGATATCCGGACGGGGCCGGTGGAGGACCGGACGGGGCCGTCGGGAACCCGGGGCGAACCGCCGGGAACCCGACGCGACCGTCAGGAAATGTGCATGCCGGTCGGGAGTCCGGAGCGACCGTCAGGAACCGAGTAGGGCGGTCGGGAACCCGACGCGACCGTCAGGAACCGCGCATGCCGGTCAGGAGTCCGGAACGACCGTCAGGAGCCGGAGAGCCGGACCGTGGAGAGGATCTTCTGGATGGTGGCGTCGGGCAGTTCGTCCTTGACGCCGTCCGCCCCGTAGAGGACCCAGGTGGTGAAGTCGCCCGCCGCGTTCTTGAACGTGAAGGCGATCGACTTGCCGTCCGACTCGCACTTGTTGCGCTTCTTGACGTTCGGCGCCACGGCCGTCGCCATGTGCCCGGTGAGACCGGACTTGGTCGTGTACGCCACGGGCTTGGTGATCTTGATGGTGCTCTGCGGCATGTGCTGCGCGTAACCGCCCCACACCCACGTGCCCGCCTCGCTGCGCGCCGCGTCGGAGGTGCTCTTCGCGCCCTGGCCGCCCTTGGTGCCGGCGGTGCTCAGGCCCCAGGTCTCCTCGGTGCCGTTCTTGTCGGTGTCGTAGGTGCACCACTTGCTCTTGTAGCGCGTGGGGCTGGACATGGTGACGAGCGGGGTGCCGTCGTTCTTCTTCTCGTCGTCGAAGTACGTGATCATCCCCGGCTTCAGCACCTCCCACTCCGGCGGTACGTCGAAGAGGGTGCCGTGCTTGGGGTTGTAGACGACCTTCCAGCCCGGAATCGTCGGCTGCTGGGCGGCGCCGTCGCGCGGGTTCTCGATCGACGGTGAGGCGGTGGGCGCGGTCGTCGGGTCCGTCGGGGCGCCGGTCGTCACGGGCGGCTTGAGGTCGTCGGCGTTCGGCTTCTTGTCGTCGTCCTTGCCGAGCACGAGGTAGCCGGTGACGCCGGCGGCGACGACCACCGCGGTCGCGGCGACGATCGCCACGAGCGTCGTCTGCTTCTTCTTCCCGTCGCCGGGGCCGCCGGGCTGTCCGGGGCCGGGTACCGCGTACTGCGGCGCCGTCGGCTGCTGGTACGGGTTCGGCTGTCCGTAGCCGGGCTGCTGGGCGTATCCCTGCTGCGGGTACCCCGGCGGCTGCTGCGGGTACCCCGGCTGCGTCGGCGGCTGCTGGTACGGGTTGGGCTGCTGGTACCCCGACTGCTGGTAGGGGTTCTGATTCTGGTCCTGCGGGTTCTGCTCGCCCCCGGGCGGCTGCTGTCCTGGCCACATGGCCAGTAACCATAGAGGGGTGGGGGCGGCCGGGCCACGAGAGGGATGGCCAAGGCTGCTACTCGCGGGTAACATCACGGGTCATGAGCGCAGACCAGATGACCGTCGGCGAGATGCTCGCCGCGACGGTTCCCATGGCCGGAACCCTCAACCTGGAGTTCCTGGAGACCACCGCCGAGCGCGCCGTCGTGCGCCTGCCGGACCAGCCCGCCTACCACAACCACGTCGGCGGTCCGCACGCCGGAGCGATGTTCACCCTGGCCGAGTCCGCCAGCGGCGCCATCGTGCTCGCCGCCTTCGGCGACCAGCTGAGCCGTGCCGTCCCGCTCGCCGTCAGCGCCGAGATCGGCTACAAGAAGCTGGCCATGGGCGTCGTCACGGCCACCGCCACCCTCGGCCGCCCCGCCGCCGACGTCGTCGCCGAACTCGACGCCGGGCAGCGCCCGGAGTTCCCGGTGCGGATCGACATCACCCGCGAGGACGGCGCCGTCACCGGCGAGATGACCGTCGTGTGGACCCTCCGCCCGAGCGCCTGACCCGGCTCGCCGCGCGCCGCCCCCGCACCCTTCGAGTGCGGGGGCGGCCGTCTTCCGGCCTCGGGTGACCCAGCCCTCACCGTGGGCGTCGAGGTCGGTCCGTGCTGACCGGATAGGCTGCTGTGGCGTGCCCGACGCGGTGCACGCCGGGCGGCCGACACGGGAGGAACCGCGTTGCACGTGCAGGAATGGCTGGAGACGATCCCGGCGGTCGCGATCTACGCACTGGTGGGCGTGGTGATCGGCCTGGAGAGCCTGGGCATCCCGCTGCCCGGCGAGATCGTGCTCGTGAGCTCGGCGCTGCTCGCCTCTCAGCACGGCGAGATCAACCCCTACGTCCTCGGCGCCTGCGCCACGGCCGGCGCGATCATCGGCGACTCGATCGGCTACGCCATCGGCCGCAAGGGCGGCCGACCACTCCTCGCCTGGCTCGGGAAGAGGTTCCCCAAGCACTTCAGCGAGGCCAACATCGGGCTCGCCGAGCAGTCCTTCCAGAAGTGGGGCATGTGGGCGGTCTTCTTCGGCCGCTTCATCGCCCTGCTGCGCATCTTCGCCGGACCGCTCGCCGGCGTCCTGCACATGCCGTACTGGAAGTTCCTCATCGCCAACGTCCTCGGCGGGATCCTGTGGGCCGGCGGCACCACGGCCGTCATCTACTCGGTCGGCGTCGTCGCCGAGGCATGGCTCAAGCGCTTCTCCTGGCTCGGCCTGGTGCTCGCCGTGCTGATCGGCATCGCCTCGATGCTGGTCGTCAAGAACCGCGCCAAGAAGGCGGCGGCGCAGCGGGCCGCATCCGCCGAGGCGGAGCCGGTCCCGGTCGCGGACTGACCCCGGAGCCCGCACGGCGGAGGGCGGCACCCGGTGCGGGTGCCGCCCTCCGCCGCATCGAGGCTCAGGCGTCGAAGGCCTCGGCGTGGCCCTTCGCGAGCAGCAGGTACATCTCGGCGTTCAGCTTGATGCCCTCCTTCTCCTCGTCGGTGAGCGGGCGGCGCACCTTCGCCGGGACGCCCGCCACCAGCGAGCCCGGCGGGATCTCCATCCCCTGCGGGACCAGCGCCTGGGCGGCGATGAGGGAGCCGGCACCGATCCGGGCGCCGTTGAGGACCGTCGCGCCCATCCCGACGAGCACGTCGTCCTCGATGACGCAGCCGTGCACGGTGGCGTTGTGGCCGACGGTCACCCGGTCGCCGATGGAGACGGGGAAGCCGGGATCGACGTGCACGGTGCTGTTGTCCTGGATGTTGGAGTCCTCGCCGATCGCGATGGGACCGCAGTCCGCCCGCAGCACGGTGTGGTACCAGACGCTGGCGCGGGCGCCGAGCGTGACCTCGCCGAGCACCACGGAGGTCGGGGCGGTGAACGCGGTCGGGTCGATCAGCGGCTCCTTGCCGCCCACACCCTTGATCAACGCCTCTGTCATGGTTCGCTCCTGATCGTCAGCCGTGGTGTCGCGCCCGGGGGAACCCCCCGGCCGCAGCCTATTCCGTGCTCATGACGGACATCACAGCGCACCGCAGTGATCAGGCAGGACGGCGCCGACTACGGTGGCCGGGTGCCCAGGAACAGAAACACGTTCTCATCCCTCGCCGCCTGGCGGCGCCGGGTCGTCGCCCGCGCCGTGCAGGGCGGCTGGCGCTGGGCGCAGCAGGCCGGCTCCGTCACCGCCGAGCACCCCGGGCGGCTGCGCTTCCGCCGGCTCGGCGCGGGCACCCGGCTCGCCTTCCCGCAGGGCACGGTCTTCGGCGAGCGGTGGATCGAGATCGGCGAGTGCTGCATCATCGCCGAGCAGGTCACGCTGACGGCGGGCATGCTGCCCGACCTCGACCTGGGCACGGAGACCGTCCTGACCCTCGGCGACGGGGTCGTCCTCGGTCGCGGCAGCCACGTCATCGCCGACACGACGGTGACCATCGGCTCGAACACCTACTGCGGCCCGTACGTCTACATCACGTCGACCAACCACAGCTACGACGACCCCGACGAGCCCATCGGCCGCCAGTGGCCGCGCTCGGAACCGGTCTCGATCGGCCCCGGCTGCTGGCTCGGCACGGGAGCGGTGATCCTGCCGGGCGCGCGGATCGGCCGCAACGTGGTCGTCGCGGCCGGCGCGGTCGTCCGCGGCGAGGTCCCTGACCACTCGGTCGTGGCGGGGGCCCCGGCCCGGGTGGTCCGCAGCTGGGACCCCGAGAAGGGGTGGCAGCCGCCACTGCGGACCCCGACCCCCAGGCCGATCCCCGAGGACGTGACCCCGGAACAGCTCGCCGCGCTCGCGGCATGGGAAGCCGAACAGACGACCACGTCCTCCTGAACGAGTCACTCCGAACGCCGACGACGTGTCACGTGCTCAGGAGCGCGTGGGTTACGCGGCACGCCGTGCGAACGCGCGGGACGCGCGCCGGCGCTCGGGGTCGAACGCGTCGACCGCGCCCGCGCCCTCGTCGCCCGGGCCGCTGTTCCAGCCGCCGATCTTGCGGGCGACGCCCTTCAGACGCGGGTGGCCGGGCTTGACCGCGATCTCGAAGTGGGACTCCTTCGGCGTCGTGAAGTCGCCGCCCCAGGCGACGACGCCGTCGAGCTCGGCGAGGATGTCCCGGACGACGATCAGCTCGTTCGGGTACAGGTTGCCCTTGGAGCCGACGGGGTACCACGTGGGGCGGATCGCCAGTGCGCTGCCGGACAGGTAGTTCGACTCGTACGGCTCCGCCACCGCCCGGTCGCGGGTCCAGCCGTGCACGTCGCCGGTGCGCAGCGCGTCGATCTCGTAGTGGAATCGCCGGGCCACGTGCAGCAGGACGGTGGCGGCGTCGCCGTCGGCGAGCGAGACGTGCAGGCCGCTGCCCTCGATGGTGAAGGTGTTCGCGTGGGCGAGGACGGGCCAGCCGCTCCTGGACGCCGTCGACTGCCACGTGCGGCTGTCGGCCAGGGCCGGGGCGGCTCCGCCGAATTCGACCAGCGTCGCGGCGATCGCGACACCGGAGGTGGCGCCGATGAACCGGCGCCGTGAGAGCCCGATCAGGTTCATGACTGGTGCTCCTTTCTGGACGGGCTGAGAAGACGAGCGACCGCGAATCGCAGCAGGACGACGAGTGCGGCCAGGGCGATGACAGCGAAGATCACGATGGTCGGGTTGACCCACCCGGGCACCAGGTCGTAGTCCGCGTTGCACTTGTTGTGCAGGGGGAAGAGCTTTCCGAACTCCTCCGCACGGGCCTTCCGGTAGGCCTCGTCGTAGTTCTCGTGGCGCATGTAGAGGCAGGTCTTGCGGGTGTCGAGACCTCCCGCGAAAAGTCCCCAGAGCCACGACATCAGGCCGGCGCAGAGCGAGACGGAGAACACGCGCACCCACCACACGGGGTGCCGCCATTTTCCGTCCCGCAGCCCGCCGGCGATGCGGAAGAGGTTCCATAGGTTCCACAGCGTCCATCCGAGGAGAAGGAGGGCGCCGAGGGGTACGAGGATGTGCTTCATGCCGCTGTTCTCGCTGATCGTTACCGGGCGGACCGCGCTCGTGCGGCCTTGAGATAGTTCGAGTGGTTCGCCCGGAGCGTCGCCACGCTGCTCGTCTCCATTCCCATGCGGGCGAGCAGCGCGTCGACGAAGCCCTGCTCGAACCTCTGGAGCTTGTCGAAGCCGCCCGGGAGGTTCTGGTAATCGGCCGGGAACGCCGCGCCGGCATAGCCGATGAGGTACGCCTGGGCGACGGAGAGCGTTCCGTCCAGAGCGGTCAGGGCATTATGGGCGGAGGTCTTGCAGTCCGTGGCGTTGCCCCACCGCCCGGTGAAGTAGTTGTTGAAGCGGCGCAGACCGCCACCACCGTTGTAGTGGGCCTTCATGGCGTCGACGATGTTCCTGCCGCCTCGCACGGCCTGTGCGAGCAGGTACCCGTCGGCGTCCTCGATGAGGTCGTTGAAGCCGAACGAGGAGGAGACGCCCGGGACACCGAGCCTGGCGTGGGCGAACGCCAGCGGATCGGCGTACTGCTGTTCGGAGTTGCGCCAGTCGGCCCAGAACGTCATCAGGTCACCGGCCCAGCCGCCGACGTCGCCGCCGTTGGCGGACTTCTTGTTGTCCGGCTGGGCGGTCAGCAGGTGGGCGTTGGCCGTGGCCATCATGTGCTCGGAGCCGAGCTGGTACCCGGTGAAGGGGTCGGTGAAGAACTGGGTGATGCTCATGCCCTTGGAGTTGCAGAAGTCGACGAATCCGCCGTCGTAGCCGCCGATGAGGTACCACCAGCCGAGCTTGTTGGCCGTGTCCTTGTTGCCGTACGCGGAGTGACGGATGTACTCCATGACCAGCTGGCTCTGCTTCTGGCCGGTGGCGCCGTACTGGCCCGCCAGGTCGTACAGCTTCTGGACATAGGCGATGAAACCGTCCGCCGGGCCGCCCGTCTGGTTCACCGAGGAGACGCCGGCGTCGAGCCCGGAGGCGACGTCGTTGTCCAGGTCGAACGAGTCGGTGCCGTTGGTGACCTTGAACTCCTTGATCTGGTTGAACGCCCAGTTCCGCGGAATGGGGAAACCGAGGTTCCCGGAGAATCCCCAGGACATGCCGGAGACGAAGGAGAACCGGGCGAACGTCTTGTCGCTGACGGTGCTGCAGACATTCCGCGATCCGTAGACGCCGTGCGTGTACTTCTTGCCCTGGCTGGCGAGGGCCGCCTGCACGCCCTGGAAGTACGGCACGATGGCGCTGGCGATCTCCTCGCTGGTCGCGTCGTAGTCGACGGCGAAGTAGATCGTGGTGCCCCGGTTGAAGCCGTATCCGTCGGCACATTTCTGGGCGTTCAGCCCGTGCTGGTAACCGGTGGTGTAGGAGAAGTCCGAAACCTTGCGGGCGTTGTCCTGGTAGATCGGGAAGACCTTGAGCCCGGCGCGGAAGATGGTGTCCAGTTCCCCCGGCTTGATCTCCTTGTCGAGCGTGGAACCCGGCGGGTCGAATATGTAGCGTCCGACGAACCGGTATCCGTTGTCGAACAGCCACTTGGCGCGTGACGCGGTGATCTCGAACCGGGTGTCCGACGCGGTCGCCTTGCGGTCGGGATCGCCCATGGACACCAGGAGCTGCGCCCATGTCGCGTAATCGCCGGTGCGGTTGTCTGTGAGCTTGTTGAACTTCTGGAACACGCTGACCCAGTCGCCGAGCTTGGAGTCGAACGTGGAGCGCCACGTCGTGACGACAGGGTCGCCGATGGCGTCGAAGGTCGGGGAGTTGAAGAGGCACGCGGCGGAGAACAGCTGGACGAAGACTCCGGACGCCCCCTCGGAGAGGGTGTGGGACCGCAGTCCCGCCTGCGTCGCGGGGCCGAAACTGCCGTTCGGCGCGGCGATGCCCAGCTCGTACTGGAGGGCGATCATCAGCGACTTCTGGACGTCGCGGGAGTAGATCCCGTCACAGGGCCCGATGTTGTAGGCGTCCTTGGCCCAGTAACGGCTGTTCAGCCACTGCTGGACCGTCCGGATCCCGTCGCTTCCGCCGGCCACGACGACATAGGCGTCCATGTTGAGAAGGGCCTTGGCGACCTTGGCGTTGATGACGCCCGCGCCGCCGATTCCCATGTCGCCGCGGAGCTTCGACACGGCATCACGGGTGACGCCGGTGAACCAGCCTTCGCTCTTGGGCTCGACGGCCCAGTATCCCTTGCACCACATGGCGAACTGGAGGATCGCGACGATGTTCCGGTTCTTGTCCCACCCGAAGCCGATGTCGCCGAGCGCGGCCATCTTGGAGTAGGTGGTCGGGCCGAACGAGGCCACGACCGGGGTGATTCCGAGTTCCTTCTGCAGGCCCATGACCAAGGAGTTCATGGTCCCCCAGCCCGTGCGTCCGTCCTCGGGGCATGGCACGTATCCGGCGACACCCGAATAAGTGGAGTTCACCCACTTCTGGGCCCGGAGAACTTGCTCGTCCGCCACAGTTTCATTCCTTTCGTACGTACGGGAGCGGACGTGACGTGGTGTCGGCGCGGTAGCGCTTCCACCGGTCGATGCGGGTTGGTCGATCCCCGCACAAGAGAAATCCGTGCTCCGCCCCCGTGTTGGATTTCCCGGATTCCGAATCTATCCATGCCCCGGTGGCCTGGACGAGTGATCTTCCGGCCACACGGTGCCGGCTACGAAGCGCCTCGGGCTCTGAACGACGCCACCGTCGCCAGGCGCTCCGGTGCGAACGCGTCGATCGTGCCGGCCCCCTCACCGGGAGTGTCCCGCCACTCACGCAGCTTGCGAGCCACGTTCCGCACCTTCGGGTGGGTCGGCCCGAGAGCCAGCTCGAAGTGCGACTCGTGCGGGGTCGCCAGGTCGCCGCCCCAGGCGACGACGCCGTCGAGCTCGGCCAGGATGTCCCGCACCACGACCTGCTCGTGCGGGTACAGCCCGCCGCCGACACCGAGCGGGTAGGCGTCCCGGCGGATGGATATCGCCGTGCCGGACAGGTAGTTCGACTCGTGCGGCAGGCGGATCCTGCGGGTCGTGGAGTGGCCCGTCACGTCCCCCACGCGCAGCTCGTCGATCTCGTAGTGGAAGCGGCGGGCGACATGGAGCAGGAGCGTCGCCGCGTCGCCCTCGGCCAGCTGGACGGAGCGACCGCTGCCCTCGATGGGGTGCGCGGCGGCCGCGTCGAGGATCTTCCAGCCGTTGGCCGAACGGGTGCCGCGCCAGTTGGTCGGCTTCGGTACCGGGCCGGCCGTGGCGCCCGGGACGGCGGCCGCCGCCGGGGTGAGGTCAAGCAGGCCGAGGGCGGTGGCCCCGGCCAGACCGCCGGCGGCGCCGAGCACACGGCGCCTGCTCAGATCGTTCATCACGTGCCCTTCTTGTCGCTACGGCGCCGGACGACGGCCAGTCGTACGGCGTAGGCCAGGCAGAGGACCGCCAGCGCGGGCAGCACGGCCAGGGTCGGGTTGACCCAGGCCGGGACGAGGTCGTATCCGGCGTTGCACTTGTCGTGCAGCGGGTACCACCGCGTGTACTCCTCGAAGTTCGCGCTCCGGTAGAGCGCGTCGTAGGTCTCGCCCGCCCGGTGGCAGGCCTCCTCCGGGTCGAGCGAGGCGCCGGCCAGCGAGCCGACGAGGTACGTGACCCCCGTGGCCGCCAGGAGCAGTAACGCGCTCCAGACGAACCAGCCGGGGCTGCGGCGCCATGTCCCGGAGAACAACGGTCGGCTCCAGAAGAAGAGCCCGGCCAGGAGGGGGATGAGGATGGGGAGGAGGAGGATCACCATGGGCCAAGCCTGCACGTGCGGCGTGCCGCACCGGCCCTATCGCGCCACCTCGCCGTGGTCGCGCCTATCGGCCGGCCCCTCGCTGTGCCGCACGCTGGTCCGCCTGCTTGCGGTAGGTGGCGAGGTTCTGCTTGAACTGGGCGGCCAGGCTGTTCTCCAGGCCGATCAGGGAGAGCTGACGGTCGGTGAACCCCTGGCAGAACAGGGCGAGCTTCTCGGTGTTGCCCGGCAGCAGGACGTAGTCCGCGGGGAGCGCGGCGCCGGCGCCCGTGATGAGCGCGAGGCGGGCCAGGTTCACGGTGGTGTCGGCGGGGCCGGCGAGGACGTCCCAGCAGCAGGCGCGGCAGTCGGTGCCGTTGCCCCAGCGCCGGTCGAAGTGGCTGCGGAAGCGGCGCAGGCCGCCGCCGTTGTTGTAGTGGGCGTTCATCCAGTCGAGGATGTTCCCGCCGCCGTCGACGTGCTTGGCCAGCAGGTAGCCGTCGACGTCCTCGATCATGTCCGTGTAGCCGAAGCTGGAGACCTGGCCGGGGATGGCCAGCTTGGCCTGGGTGAACGTGAGCGGCGAGGCGTACTCGTCGACGTGGTTCCGCCAGTCCGCCCAGAAGGTCATGATGTCGCCGCCCCAGCCGGCGATGTCGCCGCCGACGGCCTCCTTCTTGTCGGACGGGTCCGAGTTGACCAGGAAGCCGTTGGCCGTGGCCATCAGGTGGGTGGCGTCGAGCTGGTAGCCCGTGATGGGGTCCGTGAAGGTGTTGAGGACCGACTCGCCGCGGGCCTTGCAGTAGGCGACGAAGCCGTCGTCGTAGCTGTCCGCCAGCCACCACCACTTCACGCCCTGGTACTTCTCGTGGCGGATGAACTCCATCACGAGACGGCTGGCGTTGGTGCCGACGTTGTTCGCCGTCTTGTAGGCGTTGGCGTGGTTGAGGAGCCGCTGCACGTAGGCGATGTAGCCGTCGGCCGGGCCGCCCGTCTCGTTGACGGAGCCCACGCCGGGCTCGCCGTTCTCCCGCCAGACGTCCCGGTCCAGGTCGAAGACGTCCGACCCGTTGGTGACCTGGAACTCCTTGATCTGGTTGATGGCCCAGTTGGAGGGCAGGGGGTAGCCGAGGTTGCCGGAGAAGCCCCAGGACATGCCGGAGACGAAGGAGAAGCGCGCCCCGGTCTTGGCGGTGACGTTGATACAGACGTTGCGGGAGCCGTAGACCCCGTGGAGGTACTTCTTGCCCTTGCTCGCGAGCCCGGCCACCACGCCGTTGAAGTAGGCGACGACGCCCTGCGGCTGCCCGTCGATCTCCCACTGCTGGGCGTCGTAGTCGACGGCGAAGTAGATCGTGGTGCCCCGGTTGAAGCCGTAGCCGGTGGCCAGCTCGTGTGCGTTGAGGGCGTGCTGGAAGCCCTGGCTGTAGGTGAAGTCGGAGAGCTGGCGGGCGTTGTCCTGGTAGATCGGGAAGACCCGCAGGCCGGCGCCGAAGATGGTCTGCAGCTCGCCCGGCTTGATCTCCTTGTCGAGGGTGGACCCCGGCGGGTCGTACAGGTAGCGGCCGACCATCCGGTAGCCGTTGTCGTACAGCCAGCGGGCCCGGGAGGGCGTGATCTCGAACCGGGTGTCCGAGGCGGTCGCCGTACGGTCCGCGTTGCCCATGGAGACCAGGAGCTGCGCCCAGGTGTCGAACTCGCCCACGCCGTAGGAGGCGTCGCCCTTCCGGTACAGCTGCGCGAACTCCTGGAAGATCTGGACGAACTCCCTGGTCTTCGAGTCGAAGGTGCTCTTGAAGGTCGTCCGGACCTCTTGGTCGTCCAGGCCGCGCAGGATCACCGGCTCGTTGAAGACACAGGCGGCGGTGAAGAGCTCCACGAAGATTCCGGAGTCGCCCTCGCGCACGGGGTGGGACCGCAGGCCGGCCTGGGTGCCGGGGCCGAAGTTGCCGCTGGGGGTGAGGCCCAGCTCGTACTGGATGGCGATGACCAGGGACTTCTGTACGTCCCGGGAGTAGATGCCGTCGCAAGGGCCGATCGAGTAGGCGTCCTTCAGCCAGTAGCGGCTGTTGAGCCACTGCTGGATGTTGCGGATCTTCTCGGTGCCGCCGGCCACGACGACGTACGCGTCCATGTTCAGGATGCACTTGAAGATCTTCGGCGTCACCTGGCCGCCCGCGGTCCCGGTGCCGCCGTCCGGCAGGCCCATGTTGACCCGGAGGGACTTGACCGCCTCGGTGGTGACCGCGCCGAACTCGCCGAAACCGTTGGCGCCCCAGTAGCCCTTGCAGAACAGGCCGTGCTGGATGATCCGCACGATGTTGGAGTTCTGGTTCCAGCCGAAACCGATGTCGCCGAGCGCCTGGACCTTGGCCATCGTGGTGGGGCCGAAGCTCGCCACCACCGGCGTGATGCCCAGTTCGTGCTGGAGGCCCATGATCAAGGAGTTCATGGTCGACCAGCCGGTTCTGCCGTCCTCCGGGCACCGTACATAGCCGGCCACGGCGCCGTAGGTCGCGTTGACCCACTTCTGGGCGTCGAGCACCTTCTCGTCAGCCACGGGATTCCCCCAACGGTCCGCTGCACGCGCCGGGTCGCGAAGCCTCACGACACGGGCCGGCAGTTCTGGAAAGAGCCAGGTGAACCTAAGCCGGTTGCCGCGCGGCTGCAAAGGGGATTCGGCCGCCGTGGCGCTCTTCTAACTCTCTTTTCTCGCAGGAGGGTTGAGGACCGATCGGGACCGGAAGGGGTGCTGCTCGGCCAGTCGTCGCGGGGCAGGAGAGGGCGGCCTTCGAGGCGCTCGATCCCTCGATGCCGCTGGGGGTGGGGGAGGTGGCGGGCGCCGGGCGCGCGTCGCACCCGCCGGGCGTGGGCAGGGTTCCGGCCACGCCGCGGCGGGGCGCGAGAGTGGGAGAAGAGAGCACGGAGTGCCAGATCCACGGGATGTGACGTTGGTCACGCCCGAATCGAGAGGGTGGGGTGGCCGATCAGGCCGCGACCAGCAGGACCGTGCCGCCCAGGGCGAGGAGCGCGCCGACGGCCTGGATCGAGCGGAGGCGTTCCTTGAGGAACGCGAAGGCCGCGAAGGCGGTGACGACGGGGTAGAGGCTGGCGAGGACCGCCGCGAGGGCGACCGGGCCCTGCTGGGCGGCGAGGGCGTACGTGCCGTTGGCGGCGACGTCGGCTAGGCCGACGAACGCGAGGGCCGGCAGCGCCGCGCGGATGATCCCGGGGCCGCCTTCGGGCAGCGCCCGGCCGCCGCGCTTCACCGACGCGTACAGGGCGCCGCCGCCGACCAGGACGTTGGTGACGCGCTGGACGAAGAGGGCCAGGAAGAGGCCGGTGAGGGTCGTGGAGGCCTCGGCGATGAGCGCCATGACCGAGCCGAAGCCGAAGGCCGCGACCAGGGTCAGCAAAACCGCCTGGCGCTGGACCGGCGCCCCGCGCAGTTCGGGGCCGCCGGCGAGTATCACGCCGAAGACCGCCACGCCGATGCCGGCGAACTGGAGCAGCCCCGGCCGGTCGCCGAGGAGGAGGCCCACGGAGACCGGGACGACCACGCCGAGCGAGCCGAGCGGCGAGACGACGCCCATGGGGCCGAGCGCGAGCGCCTTGTAGAAGGCGAGCATGGCCGCGGGTCCGACGACGCCGGCCCCGACGGCGTACCAGAGCTGCGGTCCGGCCTCGCTCCAGGCTCCGGTGGAGAGGACGATCGCGCCGAGGACGAGGACGGCGAGGACCTGGGAGACGACGACGACCGTGAGGGCGGGGATCCGCCGGGTGAGCAGCCCGCCGCCGAAGTCGGCGAGGCCCCAGAGCAGGCTGGTGGCCAGGGCGAACAGGGCGGTCATGGATCCTCGCAGTCGCGTACGGCAGGACGCAGTACAGTGCAGTGAACAATCGGGTACACCCCACCGTAGTTCAGTCCATTGAACTCTGTCATCCAAAATATTGGACGGAAATGTGTCGGACCTCGACCAGCTCACGCAGTCGCTCGCCCGGAACCTGAAGCGCTGGCGCAAGGAGCGGGGCTTCACCCTGGACGCGCTCGCCGCGCGGGCGGGCGTCAGCCGGGGCATGATCATCCAGATCGAGCAGGCCCGGACGAACCCCAGCGTGGGCACCACGGTCAAGCTGGCCGACGCGCTCGGCGTCTCCATCACGACCCTCCTCGACTACGAGCAGGGCCCCCAGGTCCGGCTCGTCCCGCCCGGCCAGGCCGTCCGCATGTGGTCCACCTCCACCGGCAGCCACACCACCCTGCTGGTCGGCACCGAGGCCCGCGGCCCGCTGGAACTCTGGTCCTGGACCCTCATGCCGGGCGACGGCAGCGCCTCCGACCCGCACCCGGACGGTACGACCGAGCTCCTGCACGTCACCGCCGGAGTCCTCACCCTCGTCGTGGACGGCGAGGAGCACACGCTGCCGGCCGGCACCTCCGCCGTCTTCGAGGCGAACGTGGCGCACGTCTACCGCAACGACGGCGACGAGCCCGTCGAGATGACGATGGCCGTCTCCATCCCGCCCGTACGCTGAGACGCCCGTCCGCCGCCCGCCCCGGGTCGTCAGCGTGGCGTGCATGCGCGCACCCGTCGGAGACTTCGCGACGCCCGGCCCGCCCCCGAACGCCGACTTCACCACGCAGGCGGCGAGGGCCGGCGTCAACGGCGTCGTCCCGCGACCGGTCAGCCCAGGCGCGGGATCTCGATCGCGGGGCAGCGGTCCATGACCATGTCGAGGCCCGCCGCGCGGGTGCGGGCGAAGGCGTCGTCGTCGATGACGTCCAGCTGGAACCAGACCGCCTTGGCGCCGATCCCCACCGCCTCGTCGGCGATCCCGCCCGCCTGGTCGCTGTTCACGAACACGTCGACGACGTCCACCGGGAACGGGATGTCGGCGAGGGAGGCGTACCCCTGCTCGCCGTGGACCGTCTCCGCCTTCGGATGGACCGGGACGATCCGCTTGCCGAAGCGCTGGAGGACCGCCGCCACGCCGTACGCGGCCCGCGCCTGGTTGGAGGAGAGCCCCACCACCGCCCAGGTGTCGCCGGTGGACGTCAGGATCCGCCGTACCGTCTCCGCCGCGGAGTACCCGCTCGGCTCCGTGGTCGCTGTGTCGACGCTCATCGTTACTGCTGCCTCTCCTCGGCGCGGTCCGTCCCCCAGGGGAACGAGCCGCGCCGCGCGGTGATTCCCGCCGGGACCCTCAGCCGTCCCAGGCGCGCCGTTCGGCCTCGCGCGGGGCCTCGACCAGGGACGGAGCGCCCGGGCCGAAGGCCATGACCGGCCGGGCGGGATCCCAGGCCCGCCAGCCGGGGTCGCCGGTCGCGGCGAAGGCCACCCAGGCCGCGTGCATCGCCGCGGCCAGGGCGGGGGGCGCGTCAGGGCCCGTCAGCGCCCGGGTCTCCGGCAGGTCGAGCGTGTCGAAGACGAAGCCGAGCTCCAGCGCGTGACAGGCCCCGAGGCCGAGGACCGGCGAGCGCCAGCCGAACTCGTACAGATACGTGCCCCCGGGTGCGCCGGAGCGCAGGCGGGCATCCGCGAGCCGGTTCAGCGGTATCCGCAGCAGCTTGTCCGTCGCGAGCGCGCCGAGCACCTCGCCGGGCTTCTCCCGCGTACGGCCCGCCCGGTACACCCGGGCCGTACGCGACGGCACCCTCGTCTTCCACAGCACGAGCCGCTGCGCGAGGGGCCCCACCCGGTCGACGACCCCGCCCGGCACGAACCAGAGCCGGTACTCCTCGGTGGTCGTGCCCATCAGGACGTCCACCCCGGCCGATGCCCCGGCCGCGAGCGCGTCCGCCGGATCCCGCGGCAGGACCTCGCCGTCCACGGCGATCTGGAAGGAGTACCCGCCCGTCAGCGGCGAGCCCTTGCCGGTCACCTCCGTCTGCGCCGCGAGCAGCCGCTCCGGGTTTACGCGCGCGAGTGCCTCCGCCGTCGCCGGCACCTTGAGCCGCGCGGCCACCGCCTCCGTGGTCCGGCGCGCGCGGTCGAGCGGCAGTGCCATCGGGGCGCCGCTCTGCAGCACCGCCCGCCGGAACAGGCCCTCGGCGAGCGGCGAGGCGAGGAGCGCGGCGATCGAGATCGCGCCCGCCGACTCGCCGAACACCGTCACCCGCTCCGGATCGCCGCCGAAGGCCGTGATGTTCGCCCGCACCCAGGCGAGCGCGGCGATCTGGTCGCGCAGGCCCAGGTTGGCGGGCGCGTCGGGGAAGACCCCGAACCCCTCGACGCCGAGCCGGTAGTTGAGCGAGACGAGCACCACGCCGTCGCGGGCGAACGCGGTGCCGTCGTAGACGGGGACCGACGAGGAGCCGTGGATCAGGGAACCGCCGTGGATCCACACCATCACCGGCCGCCCGCCCTCCGGCGCGGCCGGCGCCGAACCCTCCCACGGAGCCCACACGTTGAGGTTCAGACAGCCGTCGCCCACCACCTCGGGGTCGGGAAGGAGCGCGTCCAGCGGCGGGGAGTACGGGCGCTTGGGCGCCGTAGGACCGAACGCCGTGGCCTCCCGCACCCCGTCCCAGGGTTCGGCCGGCTCCGGCCCCCGGAAACGCAGCTCACCCACGGGCGGCCGGGCATAGGGGATGCCGAGGAAGGCGGCCACCCCGCCCTTCAGGGAACCGCGCAGCACGCCGCCGCGCGTGCGGGCCTCGGGACCGTACTCCGACACCGATTCAGGCCTTTCTCGTGGTCGACGGTGACGCGAAGGCAGGGCGGCGCGCAGGGGGTGTCCCGCCGATCAGGCCCGGCGAGCCGGCCGGGACCTTCCGGACAGGGCCTGACTCCGCTCCACCAGTGCGCGCTTGAGGACCTTGCCCGTCGGGCCGAGCGGCAGCTCGTCGACGAAGCGCACGATCCGGGGGTACTTGTGGCGGCCGAGCCGCTCGCGGGACCAGTCGACGAGCTCGTCCTCGGAGAGCGGGGCGGCGTTCTCCCGGCGTACCACCACCGCGCACACCTCCTCGCCCTTCGCCTCGTCGGGGACGCCGATCACCGCGACCTCCGCGACCGACGGATGGCGGACGAGCACCTCCTCGACCTCCCGCGGGTAGATGTTGAAGCCGCCGCGGATCACCAGGTCCTTCTTCCGGTCCACGATCCGCAGGAAGCCGTCCTCGTCTCGGGTGCCGAGGTCGCCCGTGCGGAACCAGCCGTCGACGACCGCCGCGGCCGTCGCCTCCGGGTCGTCGAGGTATCCGGCGAAGACGTTGTGCCCGCGCACCACGACCTCGCCGACCTCGCCGTCCGCGAGCAGCCGGACCTCCCCGTCGACGGCCGCGTCCGCGACGCCCACCTCGACACCCCACACCGGATGCCCGACCGTCCCCGGCCGGCGGCCCAGGTGCGGCTGGTTGAAGGTGGCGACCGGCGAGGTCTCCGTCAGGCCGTACCCCTCGAGGACCTGGGTGCGGAAGGCCTCCTCGAAGCGTTCCAGGACGGCGACCGGCAGCGCCGCTCCGCCCGACACGGCGGCGCGCAGGGCCGTGGGCCGCAGCTCCGAAGCCGCCGCGGCCTCCACCAGGGCGTGGTACATCGTGGGGACGCCCATGAAGACCGTCACGCCCTCGTCGGCGAGCACCCGGAGCGCCGCGGGACCGCTGAACCGGGGCATGAGCACCAGCGTCGCGCCCTGGCGGAGAGTGCCGTTCATCGCACACGTCTGGCCGTAGCTGTGGAACAGCGGCAGACAGCCGAGGACCACGTCGCCGGCGCCCAGACCGAGCAGGTCCTGGGAGGTCACGGAGGCGTTCATGACGATGTTGAGATGCGTGAGCAGGGCGCCCTTGGGGCGGCCCGTCGTGCCGCTCGTGTAGAGGATCACCGCGATGTCGGACGGCTCGGCCGGCTCCGGCGCGGCGAGCGGCTCCGCGGCCGACGGCGCCCCCTGGAAGGCGCGCACCCCGGCGGCCCGCGCCGCCTCGTCGGCCACCGCCCAGAGCGGCCCGCCGCTGACGATGCCGACCGCGCCGCTGTGTTCGAGGACGTGCCGCACCTCGTCGGCGACGAGCAGCGCGTGCACCGGCACCACCGTCGCGCCGGCGGCGAGGGCCCCGTAGTACACGCGCAGGAACTCGGTCGTGTTCGGCAGCAGCACGGCCAGCCGGTCGCCCGGCTTCACACCGGCCTCCCGCAGCCCCGCGGCGCAGCGCAGCGCCTCCGTCCACAGCTCGCCGTAGGTGAGCCGGGTCGCTCCCTCGACCACCGCGATCCGGTCGGGGAAGTGGCGGGCGGACTCGCCCAGCACACCGGCGACGCTCAGTGACATGACACGCTCCAGGGGGCACGGAGAGGACGACGCCTCGGACACCGCTCGGAGGACGCGGAGGCGACGGCGCCGTCGACCATCGGCTGACACCGCACAGAATCCGCCGCGACCCCGCCCGCACACCATGTGCAGACGCCCACCATGTGACGGAGCGAGCTGGGCAACGGCCCCACCGTCGACCCCGCCCCGTGGCATTCGCCAAATACCGCCGCTACGGTGCCTCGCATGACGCACAGCTCGGCCGCGCCCGGCGAACCCGCGGGGGCGCGCTCAGGCGGAAGCCACACGCCCCTGGGCACCGCCGGAGGCTCCGGCGCGCTCCGCCGCGCCCTCGCCACGACGATGCTGGCCGACGTCGACCGGCTCACCGACCGCGCCGTCGCCGACATCCGCGCCCACTCCGGTACGTACGCCTCCGGCGCCCCCGTCACCCGGGAGGACCTCTGGGAGATCTGCCGGGACAACCTGCTGCGCGCCCTGGAGGACTTCGGCGGCCTCGACGCGACCGGCGGCGACTTCGAGTGGGCGGCGCGAGAGACCGGCCGCCGCCGCGCCGAGCAGGGCGTGCCGCTCGACACCGTCCTCCAGGCCTACCGGCGCGGCGGCCGGGTCCTCTGGCAGGTCATGGCCGAGCACCTGCGCGTCCGGGCCGGACGCGCCTCCGACAGCCGCGACACCGAGCTCGACATGGCGAGCGGCGTCTGGGAGACCATCGACCGCTACTCCGTCGCCATGGCCGACGCCTACCGGGTCGCCCAGCTGGAGCTGCAGAGCCGCCAGGACACCCGGCGCGTCGCCCTCTTCGAGGCGCTGCTCGACGGCCGCGCCGACGACCCGGCCGTGGCCTCGGCCGCCGCGGCCGCGCTCGGCGTCCCCGCGGTCGACCGGTACGTCGCCGTGGTCGCCGCCCAGGACCCGGCCGCACCGCCGCACCTGGCGCCCGCCCTGGAGGCCCAGGGCCTGTGGTCCTTCTGGCGGCCCCGCTCGGGGCGGTACGCCGGCATCGTCCGGCTGCCCCGCCGCGTCACGCCCGCCGACCGGACCCCGACCGGACGCGGCGGCGCCGACCCGGCGGTCCGTACCCTCCTCGCGGCCCTGCGCGAGCGGACCGGCGCGACCGCCGGCGTCTCCCCTGAGTTCGAGCGGCTCTCCCAGGCCGGCCGCGCCCTGCGGCTCGCCGAACAGACCCTGCGCACCCTCCGGGCCGGCAGCGGCGAGGTCGCGGGCTTCGACGCCCGGCTCGCCGAGGTCCTCCTCAGCGGCCGCACCGACATCGCCGAGCGGATCGTCACCGTCCACCTCGGCCCCGTCCTCGCCACCGGCGGCGAGCGGGCCGCGCTCCTCACCACCCTCGGGGCCTGGCTCGACCACGGCTGCTCGGCCTCACGGGCCGCCGAGGAGCTCTACTGCCACCGCAACACGGTCCTCAACCGCATCGGCCGCATCGCCGAGCTCACCGGCCGCTCCAGCGAATCGGGCGAGGCCAGGCTCGGCTGGGCCCTGGCCCTGCGCGCCCTGCCGTACGCGGGCCTCGCGGCCGCCCCCGTACCGGCCGCCGGAGAACGGGACGCCGACGGAACGTAGGCTGGCCGGATGCAGGAGCAGTACCGCACGCCGGCCCGCGAGGGCGTGCACGAGACCGAGATCAACCGCTCGCGCTTCCTGTGCGCGCTGGCGCCCGTCGCCGACGAGCGGGAGGCCCAGGAGTTCGTCGCCCGCATCCGCAAGGAGCACCCGACCGCCACCCACAACTGCTTCGCCTACGTCCTCGGCGCCGACGCCTCCGTCCAGAGGGCCAGCGACGACGGCGAGCCGGGCGGCACGGCCGGCGTCCCCATGCTCCAGATGCTGCTGCGCCGCGAGGTGCGGTACGTCGCGGCCGTCGTCACCCGCTACTACGGCGGCGTGAAGCTCGGCGCCGGCGGCCTCATCCGCGCGTACGGCGGCGTCGTCGGCGAGGCACTCGACGCCCTCGGCACGATCACCCGGCAGCGCTTCCGGCTCGCCACCGTCACCGTCGACCACCAGCGGGCCGGGAAGCTGGAGAACGACCTGCGCGCCACCGGGCGCGCCGTCCGTGACGTCCGTTACGCCGACGCCGTCACCATCGAGATCGGCCTGCCCGACTCGGACGTCCCCGCCTTCCGCGCCTGGCTCGCCGACACCACGGCGGGCACGGCCGCCTTCGAGCTCGGCGGAGAGGCGTACGGCGACGCGTGACGCGCGCCACCCCTCCGCGTACGGCGACGCGTGACGCGCGCCACCCCTCCGCGTACGGCGACGCGTGACGCGCGCCACCCTCCGCGGCCGGCGGCGGAGGGGGATTCCCGGACGGCCCCGGCCACCCCTCCCGCCGGGATAGCGTGGAGGACGGCACGGCACGGGAACGAGCGGCGAGGAGCGGCGCACATGCGGGGTGGGACGGCATCGTGAGGCTCCTGCACACCTCGGACTGGCACCTCGGCCGGTCCTTCCACCGGGTCGGCCTGCTCGAAGCCCAGGCCGTCTTCCTCGACCACCTCGTGGCGACCGTCCGGGCGCACGAGGTCGACGCCGTCCTCGTCGCCGGGGACGTGTACGACCGGGCCGTGCCCCCGCTGCCCGCCGTCGAGCTCTTCGACACCGCGCTGCACCGCCTCGCCGAGGCCGGCATCCCCACCGTCATGATCTCCGGCAACCACGACTCCGCCCGCCGCCTCGGCGTCGGCGCCGGACTCATCGGGCGGGCCGGCATCCACCTCCGGACCGATCCGGCCGGCATCGGCACCCCCGTCGTCCTCTCCGACGGACACGGCGACGTCGCCCTCTACGGCCTGCCCTACCTCGAACCCGCCCTCGTGCGCGAACGGCTCGGCGCCGCCAAGGCCGGCCACGAAGCCGTGCTCGCGGCGGCCATGGACCGGGTCCGCGCCGACCTCGCGACCCGGCCCGCCGGCACCCGCTCGGTCGTCCTGGCCCACGCCTTCGTCGCGGGCGGCGAGCCCAGCGACAGCGAGCGGGACATCACCGTCGGCGGCGTCGCCGCCGTGCCCGCCGGGATCTTCGACGGCGTGGACTACGTCGCCCTCGGCCACCTCCACGGCAGCCAGACCCTCACCCCGCGCGTGCGCTACTCGGGCTCCCCCCTCGCGTACTCCTTCTCCGAGACCGACCACCGCAAGACGATGTGGCTGATCGACCTCGGCGCGCACGGGGCCCTCACCGACGCCGTACGCCTCGACTGCCCCGTCCCGCGCCCCCTCGCCCGGATCCGGGGCCGGCTCGACGACCTCCTCGCCGACCCCGCGCTCACGCCCCACGAACAGGCGTGGGTGGAGGCCACCCTCACCGACCCGGTACGGCCCGCCGAGCCCATGAACCGGCTCGCCGAACGGTTCCCGCACACCCTCCACCTCGTCTTCGACCCCGAGCGGACCGGCGACCACACCGGCGCCTCCTACGCCGAGCGGCTCCGGGACCGCAGCGACCAGCAGATCGCGGAGGACTTCGTGGCCCATGTGCGCGGCGGCGCCGCCCTCGACGGCGCGGAACGGACCGTCCTGTACGGCGCGTTCGACGACGTACGGGTCGACACGGCCGAGCGGGAGGTCGGCCGATGAGGCTGCACCGCCTGGAGATCACCGCGTTCGGCCCGTTCGGCACCACGCAGTCCGTCGACTTCGACGCCCTCTCGTCGGCCGGGCTCTTCCTCCTCCACGGACCCACCGGCGCCGGCAAGACCTCCGTCCTCGACGCCGTCTGCTTCGCCCTGTACGGAAGCGTCCCCGGCGTCCGCCAGACCCCCGGCACCACCCTGCGCAGCGACCACGCCCCCGTCGGCACCTCCACCGAGGTCCTCCTCGAACTCACCGTGGGGGAGCGGCGCCTGGAGATCACCCGGCGGCCCGCCCAGCAGCGCCCCAAGAAGCGCGGCGGCGGCTTCACCACCGAGAAGGCCCAGACCTGGCTGCGCGAGTACGACTCCGCCACCGGGGAATGGGCCGGCCTCAGCCGGTCCCACCAGGAGATCGGCGAGGAGATCACCCAGCTCGTCGGCATGAGCCGCGAGCAGTTCTGCCAGGTCGTCCTCCTCCCGCAGGGCGACTTCGCGAAGTTCCTCCGCGCCGACGCCGAGGCCCGCGGCCGGCTCCTCGGCCGCCTCTTCGACACCCGCCGGTTCGCCGCCGTCGAGGAGCGGCTCGCCGACCTGCGGCGCGCCGCACTCCAGCAGGTGGAGGAAGGGGACACGCGGCTGCTCACCCTCACCCACCGCATGACACAGGCCGCGAGCGGCCTCGAAGCGGCCCGCACCCCCGTCGAGGGGCGCCCTGGCGACCCAGGCCTCGCCGAAGCCGCGCTTACCTGGGCCGCCGTCGCCCGCACCGAGGCCCGCGAGGCCCTCGACATCGCCGGCGTCCGCTTCGGCGCGGCCGAGGCCGACCAGGCCGCCGCCCGCGCCGCCCTCGACGCCGCGCAGGACCTCGCCGCCCGCCAGGCCCGGCACGCCGACGCGCTCCGGCGCCGCGAGCGCCTCACCGCCCACGCCCCGCAGTGCGACGAGCACCAGGCCGCCCTCGACCGGAGCCTGAAGGCCGACCGGGTGGCGCCCGCCCTCGGGCTGCGGCGGGACGCCGAGCGCGAGCACGCCGCCGCGCACGCCGCCCGCGACCGCGCCCGCAGCCTGCTGCCCCCTGACCTTGCCGACGACGGGGCCGAGCACCTCTCGGCCCGTGAACACCGGCTGCGCGACGAGCTCGGCGGCCTCGAAGCGGCCCGCCGCGCCGAGCGCCGCGCCGCCGTGATCGCCGAGGAACGCGCCGGCCTGGCCCGGGAGGCCCGCGCCGACGAGGACGCCCTCCAGGACGCGGCGGGCTGGCTCGCCGGCTGGGAACCGCGCCGCGCCGCGCTCATCGAGCGCGTCGAGGCCGCGACGGACGCCGCCGCCCGCGCCGAGAACCTCGCCGGCCGCCTCGAACCAGCCCGGCGCCGGCTCGCCGCGGCCCGCCGCAGGGACGCCCTCGCCGACTCGACCCGGGCCGCCGAGGCACGCCTCGCGGACGCCCGCGAGCGCCGGAACGCCGCCCACGAGACCTGGCTCGACGTCAAGTCCCGCCGCCTGGAGGGCATCGCCGCCGAACTGGCGGTCACCCTCGCCCCCGGCGACCCCTGCCAGGTCTGCGGATCCACCGCGCACCCCGCCCCCGCCCGCACCACCGCCGGCCATGTCGACCGCGCCACGGAGGACGCCGCCTACGCCGTCTACACCGAGGCCGAGGACACCCGCAACAGGGCCGAACGCGACCTGGCCGGCACCCGGGAGGCCTGGTCGGCGGCCCGCGCGGAAGTCCTGGCCGGACCCGACGGGACGGCGAACACGCCGGTCACCGGAGCCGTCTCCCCGCCCGCCTCCGGCGGTGTGGACGAGCCCACCGTCGGCGAACTCGCCCGCGAGGCCGACGAGCTGGCCCGGCTGCACGCCGAGGCGCACGCCCTGGCCGGACGGATCCACGGAGCGCGGGAGGCGCTCGCGCGGGCCGAGCGCGAGTACGAGGAGCGGGCGGGCGCCCGGCGCGAGGCCGAGCGCCGGGTCGCCGCGCGCACCTCGCGGCGGGAGGCACTGGACCGGGAGCAGTCCTCACTCGACGAGGAACTCGCGCGGGGGCGCGGCGCGTTCGCCAGCGTGGCCGAACACGCCACCCGCCTGGAGCGGCGGATCGCCCTCCTGGTCGACGCCGCCGGCACCGTACGCGCCGCCGAACTCGCGGCGCAGCGCCTCAAGGAGGCCGACGACCGGCTCGCCGACGCGGCCTACCGCGCCGGGTTCACCACCCCGGAGGAGGCCGCGGCCGCACTGCTCGACGAGCGCGAACGCCGCTCCCTCCAGCAGCGCGTGGACGCCTGGCGGGCCGAGGCCGCCGCCGTCGCCGACCGGCTCGCCGAACCCGGCACCGCGGCCGCGGCCGCCCTCCCGCCCGCGGATCCCGGCGCGGCCGAAGCGGCCCACACGGCGGCGGAACGCGCCCTGCGCGAGGCCGCCTCCGCCCTGTCCGCCGCGCGGGAACGGGCCGACGGGCTGACCGCGCTGTCCGGACGGGCCACCGCCGAGGTCCGCCGTCTGGGGCCGCTCCGTGAGGAGTACGACCGGGTGGCCAGGCTCGCGGCCCTCACCGCCGGCACCTCCGCCGAGAACGAGCGCCGGATGCGCCTGGAGTCGTACGTCCTGGCGGCCCGGCTCGAACAGGTCGCCGCCGCCGCGACCGCCCGCCTCCAGCGCATGTCCTCCGGCCGCTACACGCTCGTCCACTCCGATGCCCGCTCGGGCGGCAAGCGGGCCGGCCTCGGGCTGCACGTCGTGGACGCGTGGACCGGAAGCGAGCGGGACACCGCCACGCTCTCCGGCGGCGAGACCTTCTTCGCCTCGCTCGCCCTCGCGCTCGGCCTCGCCGACGTCGTCACGGACGAGGCGGGCGGCGTCCGGCTCGACACCCTCTTCATCGACGAGGGCTTCGGCAGCCTCGACGAACAGACCCTCGACGAGGTCCTCGACGTCCTCGACTCGCTGCGCGAACGCGACCGCAGCGTCGGCATCGTCAGTCACGTCGGCGACCTGCGCCGCCGGATCCCGGCCCAGCTGGAGGTCGTCAAGGCACGGCACGGCTCGGCCGTCAGGCTGCGCACCGGCGGCGAAGCGCTCAGCGGCTGATGGCGCGCCGGGGCAGCGGCGAGGAGTAGACGACGCTCGTCGTCACCGAGCCGAGCGTGGCGATCTTCCCGGAGATCTCCTCCAGGTGCCGCATGGAGCGGGCGGCGACCTTCAGCACGAAGCAGTCGTCGCCGGTGACGTGGTGGGCCTCCAGGACCTCCGGCGTGGTGTCGAGCAGGTCGTGGAACGGCTTGTAGTTGCCGTGCGGGTAGCGCAGCCGTACGAACGCGAGGATGGGCAGGCCCAGCCGGTCCTGGTCGACGATGGCGGTGTATCCGGCGATCACCCCGGCCTCCTCCAGACGCCGCACCCGCTCGGTCACCGCGGACGGTGACATCGACACGGCGCGGGCGAGCTCGGCGAAGCTGGCGCGGCCCTGCGCCTGCAGTGCTTCCAGAATGCGCCAGTCGGTGGCGTCGGGCGTGTAATCGGTACTCATGGAGGAGACATTGCAAGGGAATCCCCGGCTGATCAAGTGATCGGCCGGGGATTCTCACCATGATGAGGGGGTACCGCCGGACCCTCGTCGCGGTCGCTCAGAGGCGGGACAGTTCGTCGACGAGGTCGTCGAGCCCCAGCGGGCCCTGCGACAGGGCGGCCATGTGCCAGGCCTTCGCGTCGAACGCGTCGCCGTGCGCCGCCCGCGCGTTGGCGCGGCCGAGCAGCCAGGCGCGCTCGCCCAGCTTGTAGCCGATCGCCTGGCCCGGCATGGAGAGGTAGCGGGTCATCTCGCTCTCCACGAAGGCCGGCGGGCGGCTGCTGTGCAGCTGGAAGAACTCCTGGGCGAGCTCGGGGGTCCACGTCTCGCCGGGGTGGAACGGCGACTCCGCGGGGATCTCCAGACCCAGGTGCATGCCGATGTCGACGATGACCCGGCAGGCGCGCATCATCTGGCCGTCCAGGTAGCCGAGGCGGCGCTCCGCGTCGGGCAGGAAGCCGAGTTCGTCCATCAGGCGCTCCGCGTACAGCGCCCAGCCCTCCGCGTTGGCGCTGACCTTCCCGAGGGTCGCCTGGTAGCGGGACAGCCGGTCGGCCACGTGCACCCACTGCGCGATCTGGAGGTGATGCCCGGGCACGCCCTCGTGGTACCAGGTCGACACCAGGTCGTACACCGGGAAGCGGGTGGTGCCGTCGACCGGCAGCCAGGTGCGGCCGGGGCGGGAGAAGTCCTCGGAAGGACCGGTGTAGTACGGGGCGGCGGCGCCGCCCGGCGGGGCGATCCGGGACTCCACCCGGCGCACCCGGTCGGCGAGTTCGAAGTGGGTGCCGTCCAGCGCCTCGATGGCCTCGTCCATCAGCTCCTGGAGCCAGACCCGGACCTCCTCCGTGCCCTCGATGTGCGTGCCGTGCTCGTCGAGGTGGGCGAGCGCCTCCCAGGGGCCCGCGCCCGGCAGGATCCGCTCGGCCTCGGTCCGCATCTCGGCGAGCAGCCGGTGGTACTCGGTCCAGCCGTACGCGTACGCCTGGTCGAGGTCCAGGTCCGTGCCGTTGAAGAAGCGCGTCCAGCGCTGGTAGCGCTCGCGGCCCACCGTGTCCGGCGCACCGGCGACGGCGGGGGCGTACACGTCCCGCATCCAGTCCCGCAGCGCCACCACGGCCGCGGTGGCCCCCTGGCCGGCCTCCGCGAGTTCGGCGCGGAGTGCGCCGGGCAGCGTGTCGGGGCCGGAGGTGGCGAACTCCTCGAACCAGCCCGTCCCTCCGCCCGCCCCGCCCGACCACTCGGTGAGCTGGTCGATGAAGGTGGCGGTGGGGCGCGGCCCGCCGAAGAGCTTGCGCTCCAGGCCGAGTTCGAGTGAGGACCGGTACCCCTCGAGGGCGGCGGGGACCGCGCGCAGCCGGGTGGCGACCGCCGTCCAGTCCTGCTCGGTCTCGGTGGGCATCACCGTGAAGACGATGCGGACGCTGTGGGCGGGGGACCGCATGTTGCTGACCGCGCAGAGGCCCTCGTCGGCCTCGTGGACGGCGAGTTCCGCCGTGAGGCGCTCGCGCAGCAGACGGGCGCACCGGCGCTCGGCGTCGTCGTCCGCGCCCGGCACGCGCTCCGCCTCGTCGAGCCGGGCCAGGGTCCGGCGCGCGAGGTCGGCGACGGCGCGCTGGCCGGCGGGCGAGAAGTCCGGCAGCAGTCCGGCGCACTCCGGGACACCCAGGTACGTTCCGGTGATCGGGTCGAGGGCGATGAGTGCGTCGACGTGGGCGTCGGCGACCTGGCGGGGCAGCGGGCTGCTGGAAGTCTCTGGCATGGGGGTCATCCTGATGCCTCCGGCATGCCCGCGTCACCCTCGTCCGACGTCAGTCGGCTGACAAGGAAGGGCTCGGCCCTGGCGGCAGGAGGGGTCCGCACTCCCACTGCTGGAAGATCAGCCGGGTCTCGACGCGGGCGACCTCGCGGCGCGAGGTGAACTCGTCGAGCACGAGTCGTTGCAGGTCGGCGGGGTCCGCCACGGCCACATGGACCAGATAGTCGTCCGGGCCGGTCAGGTGGAAGAGCGCCCGGGACTCCGACAGGGCCCGGATCCGGTCGACGAACGGACCGATCAATTCCCGCCGGTGGGGGCGGACCTGGACGAGAAGCAGCGCTTCGAGCCCCCGGCCGAGTTTGGCCGGATCCAGTCGTAGCTGGTGTCCGAGGATCACGCCCGTGCGGCGCAGTCGGGCCACCCGGTCCAGGCAGGTCGAGGGCGCCACGCCGACATCGGCGGCGAGTTCCCGGTAAGTGGTCCGTGCGTCGTTCTGCAGGAGGCGAAGTATGTGCAGATCGACCGCGTCCAGTACGACAGAATCGGCCATCTGCCGAACGTAGCACGGCGATTTTCCGCTACTTCCCGGTTTCCGTTCACAGTGCCGCCATGGACGCCATGGACCGCGGACCCTCGGCCACCCCGAGGGCTCTCGCCACCGAAGCCGTGCACGCCGGCCGCGAGGACCTCGCCGGACTCGGACTGCACGCCCCGCCGCTCGACCTGTCCACCACCTACCCCTCGTACGACGCCCGGGCCGAGGCCGCCCGGATCGACGAGTTCGCCACCACCGGCGCCCGCCTCGACGGGCCGCCGGTCTACGCCCGGCTCGACAACCCCACCGTCGCCCGCTTCGAGGAGGCCCTCGCCCGACTGGAGGGGGCCGAGGCCGCCGTCGCCTTCGCCAGCGGCATGGCGGCCCTCACCGCCGTCCTCCTCGCCAGGGCCACCCAGGGCCTGCGCCACGTGGTCGCGGTCCGCCCGCTCTACGGGTGCAGCGACCACCTGCTCGACACCGGTCTGCTCGGCACCGAGGTGACCTGGACCGACCCGGCGGGCGTCGCGGACGCGATCCGGCCCGACACCGGCCTCGTCATGGTCGAGACCCCCGCCAACCCGACCCTCGCCGAGGCGGACATCAGGGCCCTCGCCCACTCCTGCGGCTCCGTGCCGCTCCTGGTCGACAACACCTTCGCCACCCCGGTCCTCCAGCGTCCCGTCACCCTGGGCGCCCGCGTCGTGCTGCACAGCGCGACCAAGTACCTCGGCGGCCACGGGGACGTCATGGGCGGGGTCGTGGCCTGCGACGAGGAGTTCGCCCGGACCCTGCGCCAGATCCGCTTCGCCACCGGCGGGGTGCTGCACCCGCTCGCCGGCTACCTGCTGCTGCGCGGACTTTCGACCCTGCCGGTACGGGTGAGGGCGGCGTCCGCCTCGGCCGCGGAACTCGTCCGCCGGCTCGCCACCGACCCCCGCATCGCCCGCGTCCACTACCCGCGGATCGGCGGTGCGATGATCGCCTTCGAGGTGTACGGAGACCCCCACGACGTCATCGCCGGAGTCCGCCTCATCACCCCGGCGGTCAGCCTCGGCAGCGTCGACACCCTCATCCAGCACCCGGCCTCCATCAGCCACCGCATCGTGGCCGAGGGAGACCGGCGCTCGGCGGGCGTCAGCGACCGCCTGTTGAGGATGTCGGTCGGGCTGGAGGACGTCGAGGACCTGTGGCGCGACCTGACCCAGGCCCTCAGCGCTCGGCCCGCCGCACCTCCCCGTGTCGCTGCTCCTGCGGGGGCCGGCCGGACGGACGCGGGGCCGCTGCCAGCCGTGCGGTGATCACCAGGGTGCCCTCCTCGATCTGGTAGTCGAGGGGGAGGTTCAGTGCCCGCATCGCGGCCACCATCCCCGTGTTGGAGGACTGCGTCACGGCGTACACGCTGGCGCAGCCGGCCTCCTCGGCCATCGCCACGAGCCGGACGAGGAGCTCGGAGCCGATGCCGCGGCGCTGCCAGTCGTCCTCGACCATGAGCGCGACCTCCGTCTCGTCGCCGTCCCACAGCAGGTGGCCGAGGGCGACGAGACGGCCCGAGGTCGTCTGCACGGCGAGGGTGCGCCCGAAGCGGGGGCTGAGCAGGTGGTCGAGGTACCGGTCGGCGTCGCCCACCGGACCGTGGTAGCGCAGGCCGAGGGTGCGGGCCGAGCAGCGGTCGTGCATGGCGCGCGCGGCGGGCAGATCGCGCTGGTCGGCGCGGCGGACGGTGATCTCGTTGCCCTCGGGCAGCGTCAGCACGTCCTGGCTGTGCGGGACGCGCGGGCCGAGCCGCGCGTCGAGCTCGACGAGGGCGCGGGCGCGGGCGAACTCGGTCGGCGTGAAGGGGAGGTAGGGCCGCTCGACGATGATCGACCCGCCGTGCGGGTCGCGCAGCCGCATCACGGTCTCCTCCAGGACCCCTTCGACCGGCGCCTGTTCGCCGATGGGCCGGCCGGTCAGCGAGACGGCGGGCACGGAGTGGAGGGTGCAGCGGCCCAGCAGCTGACGCAGCGCGAGCGGCAGTTCGGCCGCGTCGAGGGCGGTACGGGTCGCCAGGCCGAGGACCCGGGTGGGCGTGTCCACCAGGTCGTGGGCGTCGGCCCGCTCCGTCCAGGTGTCACGGCCGCCGGCGGCCGAGGTCTCGCGCGCGAGGTCCTGGGCCGAGATTCCGGCGGGGGCGCGCAGCAGGAACTCGTCGACCGTGCCGTCGGCGAGCGGGTGGGTCTGGAGGGTGAGGATGTCCACGCCGAGGCCGGCGAGGACCGTGCACAGGGAGGCGAGGCTGCCCGGGGTGTCCGCGACGGTGGTCCGCATCCGCCACAGCACCGTCTCGGTGGGCGCCCGGGAACCCTCGGGTGCCGCACCCTCGCTCGTCCGGCCCGCGCCGTCGCGGCCGCCGGCCATCGGGGAGCCCGTGGTGCGCCCGCCGGTGACACCTCCTGTGTCATCGACGGGCGGGGCATGGCTGGCATGGCCGTGCCGCCGCGCCCACCAGGTGTGGAACGTGGCGGTGGCGGCCAGCGCGATCGCCGAGAACACCAGCAGGTAGGGTCCGTCGGGACCCTTGACGATGGTCTTGGCGATCGTGTCGGCCACCACCACGGCGGTGAACAGCGCGGCCAGCTCGATCAGGTCGTGCCGCCAGTGGTGCGGGCGGCGGGTGCTCTTCGAGGACGTCACATCGGTCATGACTTCACTGTGACCCAGTGGTGTTGCGTGATCACGAACGCTTTGTGACTGACGGGTTAAGCGGCGATCTGGCGCCTTAACGACCGATTCGGTCTGGTTGCGTCCGGGTCTGATCGGCCCCGTGGCGGAGTGCGCCCAGCAGCCGCTTCGCCTGGGTGGCCAGCTGCGTGGAACCACCCCGCGCCGCCGTCGCCTCCAGCCCCGACGGTACGCCACCGGCCCCGCACCGCTCGACGCAGTCGGCCGCCACCGCGAGCAGCTCCCCGAGCCCCCGGACCGGCTTCTCCGCGGCCAGCGGCTCCGGCAGAGCCGCCGCGAGGACCGCCCAGACCGTCCCGTACGCCCCGGTGACCGCCGCCGTCCGGGCCGCGTCCGCCAGCCGGTTCGGCTTGACCGTGCCCTCGGCGACCAGCCACCCCAGCTCCGCACCCACCCCGTGGGCGTCCAGATCGCCCCGGGCCGCGAGCACGAGCAGCACGTCCACCGCACGCAGCCGGTCGTCCGCGTCCCCGGCGCCCAGACAGACGGCCAGCGCGACAGCGACGGCGCGGCCGACCCGACCCTCCGCCTCGGCCAGCGCGGGCAGCGGCTCGGTCGTCGCCCGCGCTCCGTTGACGGTCCGCGCCAGCGTCGGCAGCACACAGGCCGCGAGCACTTCACGGTCGGCGGGCAGCACCGCCCCCCAGTGCTCCGAGCCGTCGATCCAGTGCGAGCAGTGTCGCGGTGTGGCCTCCAGCGTGCCGCCCAGCCACCGGAAGGCCGGCGGGAACTCCTCGCGCAGCACCGCACGGTCGGCGATGTCGACGACCAGCCGGTCCCCGATCCACCATCTCAACCGCGCTCGGTCCTCCTCGCGCCCGAGGAACCGCACGGTCGCCGCCATCGGCTCGTCCGTCCCCAGCCATGCGGCCAGGCGCCGCCCGGCGGCGGTGCCGAGCGCCTCGGCCTCCCGGGCGGCCCGCCCGGCCTCAGGTCTGGTCCGAAGGACCCTCAGCAGAGCCTGCGCCAGATCCGCCGGAGCGGGCTCCACGCCCGCGTCCCGATAGGCCCGCACCCTCTCCACGAGCACCAGTGGGTCGATGCCGCCGCCGTCCAGGGTCGGCGCGGCGAGCAGGAAGGGGAGCGCGGCCGAGCCGATCAGCGCGGCCGCCTCCCACAGCCGGGTGTCGGTGATCTCCGTCAGCGCCTGGTGCAGGCAGCCGGGCGTCTCCCGCCCCCGCGCCAGCCGCTCTTCGATCCACCGGGGCCCCGCGATCCCGAGCAGGCCCGCGAGCACCGCGTCCAGCCCTCGGGCCTGGTAGGTGAAGTGATGCGGGAGCTTCCAGTCCTCGGTCGAGAACGCCTCCCGCACCGCCCGCGTCACCCCCTCCCGGTCCCGGTGCGCGTGCCGCACGAGACCGTCGAAGGCCCGCTCGAACCGCACCGGATCGTCGGAGACCCCCTTCGCGAGCAGGTCCTCCATCAGCGCCTCGACCGTCGACGCCGGCGCCGCGACAAGCCGGGGCCCGGGCACGGGCGGCAGCACCTCCTCGTACGGAACCCGACTCTCCGCCGCCAGCGCCGTCCCGAACAGCGCGGCGGCGTCCTGACGGTGCGAAGGACCCAGCAGACCGGCCTGACCGGCCAGTTCGCTCCGCACGGAGGGGGTCACGGCAGACAGGTGCCGACCCACCAGCTTCAGTGCCCGCCCCTGGAGGGCGGTGTCCTCGTGCCCGAACAGCTCCGCCACGGCGGGCAGCAGCGCGTCCGCGGCGCCCGCCTCCCGGGGCAGCACCTTCCCGACGAGGACCAGTTGTGCCTGCACCAGCTTCTTCTCGGTACGGAAGAGCACCGCGCTCGTCATCTCCGCCAGCGCGGCGGTCGACAACGACCCGTCCACCGCCAGCCCCGCCAGGACCTCCTGCGCGTACCCCGCGACCGGCGACGGGGCGTCCGCCGCGATCCCGATCAGGTCCGCCACCCGCTCCCGGAACTCGTCCGCGGTCGGCGCGACCAGCCGCAGCACCTCCAGCGGGAACCGCAGGTCGTGCAGGCGTCCGCCCCGCAGCAGCCGGGAGACGGTGGCGTCCACGACCTCGGTCCGGTCCACCACGCCCTCCCGGACGAGCGTCGCGACCGCCGTCGGCCAGTGCCGCGGGGAATCGGCCTCGACCACCCAGGTCACCTGCTCGGGAGGCTCCGGCATCGCCAGCGCGTGGACCACCAGGAACGGCGTCTGCGGGTCGGCCCGCAGCCGTTCCAGGAGCCGAGTGGAGCCGTCCGCCCGGCGCGAGTGGTAGCGGCTGCCGGGCGTCACCTCGTGTGCCCAGGCTCGGACGTAGCCGTCGGACGCCGGCACCGCGCAGCCGGACCGCTCCACCAGCCCGCGGATCAGCCCGTAGCTGTCCTCCGCCACCGCCGGCCGCGCGGCGAGCCGCCCCGCGAGCTCGGCCAGCCACTCCGGAGCCTGCCCGGAGACCACCCGGAGCACCAGGTCGCCGTCCTGCGAGTGCCACGCCAGCAGATCACGCCCACCGAGCCAGGTCGCCGCCGCCGACACCCCCGGATGACATCCGGCCCCCGCGACGTACAGCGCGCGCCGGACACCGGCGGCCTCCCGCTCGCGCCCGGCCCACCCCCGCACCTCCGTGCGCAGCGCCTTCAACCGCGCGAGCGCCGCCTTCCGCTCGGCCGCACCCAGCGGTTCGAGCAGCACGGGTACCGCCTCGGCCCCTCCCGCCCGCACCGCCGCGATCAGCACCTCGACACCGGGGGCCTGCCCCCTGTCCGGGGCGTGCTCACCGTCAGCGGGCTTCCTGTTCTCCACGGCCTGTTCGCTCTGCGCGGCCGTCCTGCCACCTACGGCCTGTTCGCTTTGCGCGGACGTCCTGCCGCCTGCGGCTTTTTCGCTTTGCGCGGCCGTCCTGCCGCCTGCGGCCTCCTCGATCTCCACGGCGATGTCGTTCCCCTCGCTCCGCGCCGACCCCTCGGCCTGCCCCGTACCCACGGCCTTCTCGTTCCCCCGCACAGCCGCCCCCGCCCCGGTCTCCCGCACCTCGGCCTCCGTTCTTCCCGTCCTTCGTGGCCCGGTGGTCCCTGACCCCGCTCCGCGCTCCGTCATCGCACGCTTCCCGGGCCCGCTCCCGGGCCCGCTCCCGGGCCCGCTCCCGGCACCGCTCCCGGCACCGCTCCCGGATCCGCGGCCGGGACGGATCCCGGCAAAGGTCCCGGCACGGCTCCCGGGCCCGCCGCGGCGGCCGTCGTGCCGCGCCGGACCATCCGTACCGCGAGTGCGTGCTTGCACGGGCCGCGGCGCCCCTGGTGATCGGCCCACCACCGGCACGTGCAGCTCAGCAGGCCGTCCGACTCCCGTACGCGGTAACGCCGTTCCCCTGAGGCGACCGTCGCCAGGACGCCGTCGAGTGCTACCGCTCCCTCCGCCACCAGCCGTCGGGCGTCCACCAGGCGCGGGTTGTGCCGTTCGGCGCGGTCCGCGTCGTAGGGGAGCTCGCGGTGGAAGTAGGAGGCGTCCGCCACGTCGTAGCCGACGCGGCCGGCCGTGCCGAGCCGGATGAGCGCCGCGCGTACCCGGTCGACGGGGAGCCCAGCGCGCGCCGCGAGGTCCGCCGGGTCGATCGTCGGCTCCCATGCCAGCAGCACAGCGACCAGTTCCGCGTCCTGTGCCGCCTCGTCCGTCGCCAGCGCCTCCAGGACCCCGCCCTCGCCGGAGAAGCCCCGCGCCGGGTCGGGCGAGAGCGTCAGGATGAGCCGCATGCCCGGCAGGGTCACCTCCCAGGCGCTTGCCGTGGCCGCTCCGTCCGGCACCGGCCCGTACACGCGCAGCCCCGTCGCGTACCGCAGGACGCGTTCCAGGGCGACGAGCCGCTCCGGCCCCGGCAGACACACCGCGCCCGACCCCGGCCGTGTCGTCGGGCGCAGGGTCCCTCCCGACGGCTGGATCCACAGCGGTCCCCGCCCCCGCCCCTGAGTGCGGGGCAGGGAGCGGAGGAAGCGGACGGCCTCCGGCCCGGTCAGCCCGGCCCGCAGGTCGAACCGAGCCGAGGCCACCTGGGCCTCGGCGAAGCCCCGCAGCCAGCGGTCCGGCAGCGGGACCTTCTTCTCCACGACCGCACCCGCGAGGGTGGTCACCGCCATCTCCTCGGGGCCGACCCGCAGATGCAGCGGCTCGTCCCCCGTGATCCGCGACAGCGCCTGGCGCAGTGGGTCGTTGACGTCGACATTGGTGGTGCCGTGCCCTGTCCGCGCACCGCCGAGCCCCTCGTCGAGGAGGTCCAGGCGGGCGTACACCCCGCCACAGCCGGAGAACGACTCGAACCGCAGCCGGTCCCCGTTCGCCGTCACGACCGGGTCGAGCGCCCCCGGCAGTGTCCGCTGGTGATAGCGGGCCGCTGCCACGTCGGCGACCGCGAGCAGGCCCCGGGCGGCGACCCGCGGCGCGGCCAGGAAGCCGGAGAAGAAGCGGGGATGCGCCTCGGCCCCCCGCGGAGTGAGGCCCCCCGCCGTCTCCAGGCCGAGCCGCCGGCCGGAGCCCGAGGACTCCAGCGCGGAAGGGCGTGCGTAGGCGAGCGCCTGTACGGATCGCGTCATGGGGAAAACGGTAGGGCCCGGCACTGACAGTCACCCGCGCCGGGCTCCGTACCGCCCCCGGCTACTGCCCCACGAGCCCCGGCCGCAGGGTCTTGGCGAACAGCACCGTGCCGCCCTCGGCCCGCAGACGGACCGTCAGCTCACCGCTGTGGCCGTCGATGTCGACCTCGCCGAAGTACTGCGGGCTCTCCATCGGCGACAGGTTCGCCCGCTCCGGCGCCCGGACGAACACCCGCTCGGGCCCGAAGGTGCCGTCCAGGGCGTTCGCCGGGAATCCACCGGAGGCCAGCGGCCCCGACACGAACTCCCAGAAGGGCGCGAAGTCCTGGAACGCCGCACGCTCCGGGGCGTAGTGCTGGGCCGAGGTGTAGTGCACGTCCGCCGTCAGCCACAGCGTGCCGGTGATCCGCCGGTGCTTCACGAACCGCAGCAGCTCCGCGATCTGCAGCTCACGGCCCAGCGGCGCGCCCGGGTCGCCCTGCGCGACCGCCTCGAAGTTCGCCGCGCCGTCGGGCACCACCAGCCCGAGCGGCATGTCGGCGGCGAGCACCTTCCACACGGCGGTGGACGCGGCCAGTTCCCGCTTCAGCCAGGCCAGCTGCTCGGCGCCCAGGATGCCGGTGGTGTCGTCGGCCTGCCGGCCGGGGGAGTTGGCGTTCCGGTACGAGCGCATGTCGAGGACGAACACGTCGAGCAGCGGCCCGTACCGCACCACCCGGTGCATCCGCCGCTCGCGCCCGTCACCGCGCGCGTGGAGCGTGGACACCGGGGTGTACTCGCCGAAGGCGCGCAGGGCACGCGCGGCGAGGACGTCGACGTCCTTCTCCGTGTAGCGCGCGTCGTCCAGGATCTGCCCCGGGTACCAGTTGTTGCGCACCTCGTGGTCGTCCCACTGCACCACCGACGGCACCTGCGCGTTGAAGGCCCGGACGTTGTGGTCGAGGAGGTTGTAGCGGAAGTTGCCCCGGTACTCGTCGAGCGTCTCGGCGACCTTCGACTTCTCCGGGGTGGTGACGTTCCGCCAGATCCGGCCGTCGGGCAGGGTCACGCTCGGCTGGATGACCCCGTCCGCGTAGATCGAGTCACCGCTGCACAGGAAGAAGTCCGGGTCGAGCCGGCGCATCTCCTCGTACGCGCGGAAGCCGCCGATGTCCGGGTTGATGCCCCAGCCCTGGCCCGCGATGTCCCCCGACCACAGGAAGCGGACTCCGTCGCGGCGCCGGTCCGGTGCCGTACGGAACGTGCCCAGGACCGGCTCGGAGGTCCGGCGCGGATCGTCCGGGTCGGCGAGCGTGACCCGGTAGTGGATCCGTTCGCCGGCGGGCAGGCCGCGCAGGGCCGCGGTGCCGGTGAAGTCGGTGCCCGCGCCGATCAGCGGACCGTGGTGCCGGCGCGCCCGCCGGAAGGACTCGGTCGCCGAGGTCTCCACGACCATGCGCGCCGGCCGGTCCGACCGCACCCACACCAGACCGGAGGAGGCCGTGACGTCGCCCGTCTGCACGCCCCATCCGGCCTGGGGCCGGCCCGACAGCGCGAACGCCGGTGCCGTCAGGCCGGTACCGCCGAGCGTGAGCGCGGCCGACGCGGCCAGCGAGCCCCGCAGCAGGCCGCGGCGGTCGGGCGAGGGGGAACCGGGCACGGGATGGGACATGGGAGGGCCTCCGAGGTCGTTGCCGGGCGGTCGTGGTGCGCCGCCCCATGCCTAACGGCCGGGAACGGCGCCCACACGAACCCCGCGTGAACAGATCGCCCGCCACGCGCGCGCGACCCGCCTGACGTCCGACGGCCAGGCACGTCACCCTCCGACCGTCTCACCTCCCGGCACGCCGGCCTGGTCCCCTCCCGCGCGTCCCCTCCTGCGAGTCACGTCCCACGCGTCACTCCCCGACCGTCTCACGCCCCGTCCCACAAGACCGGTCACCTGCCGCGCGTCACGGCCCCCACCGCCTCCGCCGCCAGCCGTACCCCCGTCACGATCGACGACGGCGACAGGTGGGCGTACCCGACCACGAGCCGTACGTCCCCGTCGGAGGGCCGCGCCGTGCCGTACTCCTCCAGGTGCCGCAGCGCCACTCCGGCCTCTGCCGTCCGGGACAGGAACCGCTCGGGAGGTCCGAAGCGCCCCGGCACGCGCGCGATGACGTGGAGGCCGGCGGCGATGCCGCTCACCCGGGTGCCGGGCAAGTGCTCCGCGAGGGCGGCGAGCAGGGCGTCGCGCCGCTCCCGGTAGGCACGTTGGCAGCGGCGCAGCTGCCGGTCGTACCCCCCGCGGGTCACGAACTCGGCGAGCACCGCCTGATCGAGCACGGGGTTGCCGAGGTCCATCGTCCGCTTGCGCTCGACGACCTCGTCGAGCAGTTCCGCCGGGACCAGCATCCAGCCGAGCCGCAGCCCCGGGGCGAGCGACTTGCTGACCGAGCTCGTGTACACGACCCGCTCCGGGTCGAGCCCCTGGAGCGCCCCGACGGGTGCACGGTCGTACCGGAAGTCGCCGTCGTAGTCGTCCTCCAGGACGTAACCGTCCACCGTCCGAGCCCAGTCGAGGAGTGCGGCGCGCCGTTCGGCCGACCAGCTGATCCCGGACGGGAACTGGTGCGAGGGCGTCACCACGACCGCGCGTACCCCGGAGTCGGCGAGTGCCTCCGGGCGCAGCCCCTCGTCGTCCAGCGGCAGCCAGACCGTGTCCACGCCCGTCGAGGCGAACAGCCGCCCGTGCTCGGGGCTGCCCGGATCCTCCACGCCGATCGCGTCCAGCCCACGGGCCCGCAGCACGAATCCCAGCAGCGTCGAGGCCTGCGCCACTCCGGAGCAGACCACGAGGCGCTCCGGATCGGCCACCACGCCCCGCCGCCGCGCCAGCATCGCGGCCAGCGCTTGCCGCAGTTCGGGCAGCCCCCGGGGATCGGGGTAGCCGAGGGCCGGATGGGGCAGCCGGGCCAGGACCGAGCGCTGGGCAGTCCCCCAGGCCGCCCTCGGGAACAGCGAAAGGTCGGGCGTCCCCGGGCGGAAGTCCACCCGCACCCCCGGGACGCCCCGGGCCAGGTCCCGGGCGCCGCGCACCGCCGATCTGGCCGCCCCGCCCACCCAGGTGCCCGACCCCCGGTCGCTGCGCAGGTACCCCTCGGCGGTGAGCTGCTCGTACGCCTCGGTCACCAGGCCGCGCGAGACGCCCAGGTCGGCGGCGAGCTCACGGGTCGACGGCAGCCTGGTCCCGGACGCCAGCCGGCCGGCGCGCACCGCCTCCCGCAGCGCCTCCTGGAGGGCCCGGCCGCGCTTGCGCGGCGGCGCACCCACGGCCGGAAGCAGCAGCTCCCAGGCGGGTTGCCCGGGCGAGCCCGCACCGGGAACGGCGTCCTCTCGTGACGGTGTCATCCGGGGCCGTGGCCCTTTCGCCGCACGATCTCGTCGCCCCCCTGTGGTCCGTTGCCCGCCCCGAGTATGCCGCGACGCGCTGCGCACCCGGCCGACGGCCTTCCCGACGGCGGCCGCCACGTGATCATTACGTACTCTCGACGCGGACGGAGCCCGCGCTGCGGCGGGCGCCGAGGCGGGCCGCGCCGCAGGGCGGGGAGCGGTGTCGACGTGTCAGGGGACGGGGGAGTGGCCATGGCCGAGCAGGGGACGCCCGAGGTGTACCTGGAGGGGTACACGGAGATACTCGAGGGCGCCTGCGCCACGGGGAGGAGGTTGACCCGCGACGAACTCGACGCCCTGCGCGGCCGGGGTGAACGGGCCGCCGAGGCCGGCATCGGGCTGCGGGTCCTGGTCAGGGCGCACCTCGCCGCCGCGCAGGCGCTCAGGCCGGGCCTGAGCCGGGCGGCCGCCGAACACCTCCTCGCCTCGGTGGAGCAGTCCGTCGACGCCTTCGCCGAGGGCCACGAGCGGGCACAGCGACTGGCGGTCCGCCAGGACGAGGCCGCACGACGCGAGTTCATCGACGACCTGCTCTACGGGCGCAGCGACCTGGGCCGGCTCGCCGAGCGCGCCGAGCGCTTCGGTCTGCTCCTCGCCCAGGCCCACGCGGTGGCCGTGGCACAGGGCCGGCAGGCGTACGACGACGGCGACCCCGTGACGCGGAGCGTCGAGGCTTCCCTCGTGGCCCGCTTCGGGCACCGCCGCATCCTGCTCACCACGAAGGAAGGGCGGCTGATCTGCGTCGCTCCGGCCGACGAACCCGACGTGCTGACCTTCTTCGCGAAGCAGGCCCACGCGGCGACGGACGGCGGCCGGGCCGCCATCGGCCGGGCCCACCCGGGCGCGGGCGGGGTCGTCCACTCGTACGAGGAGGCCCTCAACGCCCTCGATCTGGCGGACCGGATGGACCTCGACGAACCGGTCCTACGCGCCGCTGACCTCCTCGTCTACCCCGTGCTCACCCGGGACCGGCAGGCCATGGCCGATCTGGTGCGCAGCGTCCTCGGGCCGCTCAGGGAGGCACGCGGCGGCGCCCGGCCCCTCCTCGACACCCTCGCGGCGTACTTCGACACGGGTTGCGTCGCCGCCGAGGCGGCCCGGCGGCTGAACCTGAGCGTCCGCGCCGTGACGTACCGCCTCGACCGCATCCACCGCCTCACCGGATCCGATCCCGGCGATCCGGTCCACCGCTACACCCTGCAGACGGCGGTGATCGGCGCCCGGCTCCTGGAGTGGCCCGAGCGCGAGGTGTGATCCCTCGCCCGATCCGGCGAAGTGGTCCCCGATGGAGCGGCGGAAGTGGACCTTAACGGGGGCCGCGCGCCTTCCTAGCGTCGGGACCATGAACGCGAACTCCCTGCGTGGGGTCCTGCTCGTGACCCTCGCCTACGCCCTCGTCGGCGCCTCCTTCACCGCGAACAGCCTGCTCGGCGCCTATCCGTACGCGGGTGGGCAGGCGCTCCGCTACGGAGCCGCCTGCCTGCTCCTGATCCCGCTGCTCGGCCGGGGCGGACTGGCTCCGCTGCGGCTCCTGACCGCACGTCACTGGCTGCGCCTCGCCGCCCTCGCGGCCGTCGGCATGGTGGGCTTCAACCTCGCGGTGCTCGCCGCCGAGCGGACCGCAGAACCGGCCGTCCCCGGTGTCCTGGTGGGCTGCGCCCCGGTCGTCGTCGCCGTCCTGGTCCCGCTGACCGAGGGCCGCAGGCCCGCCCCCGCCGTGCTGTACGGGGCGCTCCTCGTGGCAGCGGGGGCCTTCACCGTGCAGGGCTGGGGCCGGACGGACGCGGCCGGGATCGGCTGGTCGGTGGCGGCGCTCGCCGGCGAGGTGGGGTTCACGGTGCTCGCCGTGCCCGTTCTGCGGCTGCTCGGGCCGAAGCTGCTGACGGTCGCCGTGTGTGGGGTGGGCGCGGCGGAGGCGGCGCTCGTCGGCCTCGTCGCGGACGGGGCCGGTTTCGTCCGGATGCCGACCGGCGTGGAGGCGGGCGCCCTGGTCTGGCAGGCGGCGCTGGCCACGGTCGTCGGCTTCGTCCTCTTCTACATGGGTGTCCAGCGGGTCGGCATGGAGAGGGCCACTCTCTATACGGGTGCGATCCCGGTCGCCGCCGCGCTGAGCGCCGCCCTCGTCGGACACGCTTCCTTCGGCCTTCCGCAAGCGGCCGGCGGCCTGCTCGTGGGGGCCGGTGCCGCCCTGGGCACCGGCCTGTTCACGCGGAAGCCCCGGCCGGAGTCAGCGGCTGCCGTCCAGGATCACGCGCGCGACGAGCGCCGGGTCGTCGTTCATCGGCACGTGACCGCAGCCGGGCAGCCGGACGAGCCGCGCGCCCGGCAGGGCGTGCTTGGCGCGGACGCCCTGGCGGCGCAGGAGCAGCCGGTCGCGGGTGCCCCACGCGACCGTGACGGGCACCGGCACGTCGTCGCGGAAGAGCACGGTCCGGCCCGCGGCCAGGGTCTGGTGGAAGCCGGTGGCCCCACGCAGCGCGAGCGTCTCGGCGACGACCGCCTCGGGTGACCGGCGGCCCGGGCGCGCGTAGATGGTGCTGGTGAGCACGGTGCGCCCGGCGGGCGTACGGGAGAGGCGTTCGATCACCGGCACCGGAAGCGAGCGGGCCGCGCCGCGCATGGCCCGCAGCGTCCCGAAGGCGTACCGCCGCTCGCCCTCGGACCAGAAGCCGGCGGGGGAGAGGGCGGTCACCGAGCGCACCCGCTTCTCCCGGCCGAGTTCCAGGGCGAGCAGCCCGCCGAGGGAGTTCCCCGCCACGTGCGGGCGCTCGGCGCCGACGGCCTCGCAGAAGGCGCCGAGCACCGGGACGACGGTGGACAGGTCGTACGGTGAGCCGTCGGGCAGCGCGTCCGACGTGCCGAATCCCGGCAGGTCGACGGCGATCACGTCCCGCTCGGTGGCCAGCACGTCGAGCACGGGCTCCCACGCCTGCCAGTGGTGCCCGATGCCGTGGAGCAGCAGCAGGGGTTCCCCCGCGCCCCTCCGCTCGTACGTCATCGACGTCGGGCGGGGACCCGTGGGGGTCTCGATCGTGAACGCGATCCGTGCGGGCATACCGGCTCCCTGTCCTGAACACCTGGCGTGCGAGGTCCCTTAGACGGCTTGTCAGCAAGAGCATTACCGCTCGGTAGCCAGGAGTTCAAGACCGTGTCCGAAACTGGACAGGAGAGTGATCGTCGGCTGGGATGGACGCGTGCCCACCGATACTCCGATCGACACCCTGACCGATCTCTTCGAGGAGCACCGCCCGACGCTCCTCGGCGTCGCCTACCGGATGCTCGGCCGCGCGGCCGACGCAGAGGACGTCGTCCAGGACGCCTGGCTGCGCTGGGCCGCCGAGGACCGGGCGGCCGTCCGCGAACCCCGTGCCTTCCTCGTGCGGATCACCACCCGGCTCGCCATCGACCGGCTCCGCCACGTCCAGAGCCGCCGCGAGTCCTACGTCGGCCCCTGGCTGCCCGAGCCCGTCGTCACCGAGTTCGGCGCGGCCGCTCCCGACTCCGCCGAGCGCGCCCTGCTCGCCGACACCGTCTCCTTCGCCGTCCTCGTCGTCCTCGAATCCCTCTCGCCCCTGGAGCGGGCCGTCTTCGTGCTGCGCGAGGCCTTCGGCTTCCCGTACGGCGAGATCGCCGGCGTCCTCGACCGCTCCGAGGCGGCCGTGCGCCAGCTCGCCGGGCGGGCCCGCCGCCACGTCGACGAGGGCAGGCCCCGCTACGACGTCGACCCGGCCGAGCGCCGCGACCTCACCGAACGCTTCCTCGCCGCCGCGGCCGGCGGCGACCTCGGCGAGCTCCTCGCCCTGCTCGCCCCGGACGTGCGCCTCGTCGGCGACAGCGGCGGCAAGTCCAAGGCCCCGCTGCGGATCATGGACGGCGCCGACAAGGTCGGCCGCTTCCTCGCCGCCGTGGCCGAAGGCGCGGAGGAGCTGTACGAGTTCCGCTTCGCCGAGCTCAACGGCGGCCCCGCCCTGATCTCCCTCGTCGACGGACGGCCCGACTCCGTCTTCCAGGTCGAGGTGCGCGACGGACGCGTCCAGTGCGTCTACATCCTCCGCAACCCCGACAAGCTCCAGGGCCTCACCGGCCTCTGACCGCACCACCCGTGCCCCGCCCCCCCCGACCCCCGGGAGGCGGGGCACAGTGCTGCGCACGGCCCACGCGCGCGCGAACGTCCTGTGAACGATCTAGGTCAGAGGGTCACATTCGGGGACGTTCGACGGAGGATTGGTCTTGACCAAGGGGTTGGCTCGCCTTATGGTCGCAGAGTTAGTGCAAGAACCTTTAATAAACAAGGGCGCGGAAAAACGCCGCGGGACACGGCGAATTGCGGAGGATCAGGGTGGGGACCACGCAGCTGGCATCGGTACCGGAACCGAAGTACCAGCACCTCAAGACAGTGATCGGCGAAGCGCTCGACACGGACTTCGCCGTCGGGGAGATCCTTCCCAACGAGCGCGAGCTCGCGGCACGCTTCGGTGTCGCCCGCGCGACCCTGCGCCAGGCACTGGAGCAGCTGGAGCTCGAAGGCAGGCTCCAGCGCCGCCGCGGCGTCGGCACCACGGTCGCCCCGCCGCGCGTCGGCGTGGACGTCTCCACCACCCAGCACACCTGGCCCGGCGTCGGCGACGACGCCTGGCAGTCGCTGGACTCCGCCTCCGACGTGGCCCCCGCCGCCGTCGCGCGCGTCCTGGAGACCGGCGCGGAGGCCCGGGTGCACGTCGTCCGCCGCCTCCGCATCTCGCAGGGCCAGCCCGTCGCCGCCGAACTCCTCTACGTGCCCGCGGACTCCGTCCCCGGCCTCAGCGCCATCGACGCGCCCGCGGGACCTTCCCGCGCCCGCGCTGTGCTGCGCGAGCTCCAGCACCTCGCCCTCGACGGCCAGGACCGCGCCGTGGAACTCGGTTCCGCCCGCGCCGACGACGCCAAGGAGCTCGACCGGCTGCCCGGCGCCCCCGTCCTCGTCGTGACGACCCGCTACCTCTCCGGAGGGCGTACCGCGGCCGTCTCCGTGGCCACCTACCGCGCCGACACCTGCCGCCTCACCTTCGGCGACTCCGGCGACCTGGTCATGGCCTCGTAGGTCCGGCCCCACCGCGAGAACCCACAGCAGCGCGCACCGGCCCGCCGCAGGACCGCCCACCGGCGGTTCAGCGGCGGGCCGTCACCGTTCCGTGGACGGGACCGCCTTCCGGCGGTCAGCGGCGGGCCGTCACCGTTCCGTCGACGGCGAAGAGCTGCTCTTCGACGTGGTCGAGGGCGAGCCGCAGCGCACCCGTCCCCACCGCGGCCTCGCCCAGCAGGGACAGCACCACCCGCGGCGGCCGCAGACAGAACCGGGCCAGCTCCTCACGGAGCGGTGGGAGCACGCCGTCGAGGCCGGCCGCCCAGCCCCCGACCACGACCAGCTCGGGGTCGATCGCGAGGACCAGGGCCGCCACGTCGTGCACCAGGCGCTGGATGAACCGTTCCACCGCCGCCTCCGCGCGCGCGTCGCCCTTGCGGGCCAGCGCGAACACCTCGGCGACCGCCTGCTCGTCCAGCGGGTGCAACGGCTCGTCGGTGGTCGAGAGCAGGTGCTCGGGGGTCACCCCACGGCCCAGCAGGTGCAGGGCGCCGATCTCCCCGGCCGCCCCGCCGTAACCGCGGTGCAGCCGGCCGCCGATCAGCGACCCGGCGCCCGGGCTCAGCCCGGCGAGCACGAAGACGATGTCGTCGGAGTCGGTCGCCGCACCCTTCCAGTGCTCGGCGACGGCCGCCGCGTTCGCGTCGTTCTCCACGATCACCGGGCAGCGGAAGGAGCGCCGCAGCCGCTCGCCGAGCGCGAGACCCGTCCAGCCCGGCAGCGCCGTACCGAGGCGCACCGTTCCGTCGGCCTCGACGATGCCGGGGGTGCCGACGCCGACGGCCCGCAGGTTGGACCGGGCGACCCCGGCCCTGCGCAGCACGTCGGCCACGACCGTACGCACCTTGTCCAGGCGTTCGTCCTCCGGCGCCGTCTCCGACACCTCGCGGGATCCGGCGCCGATGATCCGGCCGTCCAGACCGGAGAGCAGCGCCGCCACCCGGTGCGGTCCGATCTCGATGCCGAGCAGATGACCGGCCTCCGCGCGGAAGCGGAACCTCCGCGCCGGACGCCCCTGCCGCCGGGCCTCGCCCTCCTCGGGCGCCGACTCGACGACGAGACCGCCCTCCATGAGCCCCTCGACGACCCCCTCGACCGTGGGCCGCGACAGGCCCGTGATCCGGGTCAGATCCGTGAGCGTGGGCGCGTCGGCGCCGCGCAGCGCATGGAGTACCACCGCGGAGTTGATCCGCCTCAGCAGAGACGGATCTCCGCCGGTCAGCCGCCCCACAGTGTGTCCTCCCAGCTCGTCCAGCTCTTCGGCGGATGGTACTCAATGGTCCCGCCCGCGGCGAGCTCCGCCCCCGTTGCCGCCCCTCCGGGGCGCCTGACGCGACGCCAACTGTCAGTGCCGCGGGCTTTACTGGCTCCATGACCACCACGGCCCGCCACCTGGCGACGATCGACTTACTCCGCGCCCGCGGCTTCGACGGAGACCCGGGCTTCCACCTGGCCGAACTGGCCACCAGCGAGGAGTTCTGGGAGGACGACGGCACGCGCCGGGAAGCCGTCGAGGAGCAGTACGAAGCGGAACGGGACGGGCTCGCCGTCCTGCTCACCGGGCGCTGGGGTCCGCCCGGACGGCTCGTCCTCGGACCCGTCCTGGAGCGGTCCATGGAGGGTGAGCAGATACCCGAGCCGTGGTCCACGCTCAGCGGCCACACCCCGGACCTCTACCTGTGGACGGTCGACGGCGCCTGGATCGGCCTGGGCGTCTCGCAGTGGGACAGGGAGCTGCCGTTCCAGCTCCTCGCCGTGGTCACCACCGTCGACCCACCCGTGCGCACCTCCCGCGCTCCCGGCCGGGACCGGTAGAAGGTCCAGGAGAGCCCCGGCCCGTCCTCCAGCGGCTGGAACGGCCGGTAGTCACCCCACTCGGCGAGCGCTCTTGCCTACGTGCCGGGCGTCTCGGCGGCCTCCCGGAGGCGGGCGTACTCCTCGGCCATCGTCGCCGCGGTCCAATGCGCGTTGAGGCCGCTCGGATTGGGCAGCGCCCAGACCCGGGTGGATCCGATCACGCGCTGCTGCGGCCCGATCGCGGCCTTCGGCTCGCCGAACGCGGTGCGGTACGCGGTGACACCGACCACCGCGAGCCAGCGCGGGGCGAGCCGCTCCACCTTCGCGGTCAGGATCCGCCCGCCCTCGACGTACTCCTCCCGGCTCAGCTCGTCGGCCCGCGCGGTCGCCCGCGCCACCACGTTCGTGATCCCGAGACCGTACGTCAGGAGTTCCTCCTGCTCGTCCGGCCGCAACTGCCTCGGCGTGAACCCGGACAGGTACAGCACCGGCCAGAACCGGTTGCCCGGCCGGGCGAAGTGGTGGCCCGTCGCCGCCGTCATCAGACCCGGATTGATCCCGCAGAACAACACCGAAAGGCCGCCCGCCACCACGTCGGGAACGACGCGGTGGCGAGCGGCCTCCAGCTCCTGCGGAGTGAACCGGGGAGTCCGGGTCAGAGGATCGCCCCGGGGGTGTAGGCGGCGGCCTCCGGGTGCTGCTTGAGGATCTCCTCGATGCGGGCTACGACGACCGCGACCTGGTCGGCGGCGGCGCCCGTGAAGGACAGCTTGTCCGCCATCAGCTCGTCGAGCTGGGCCCGGTCCAGCGGGATGCGGTCGTCGGCGGCCAGCTTGTCGAGGAGCTCGTTGCGCTCTGCACCCTGCTCGCGCATGGCGAGGGCCGAGGCGACGGCGTTCTCCTTGATGGCCTCGTGGGCGACCTCGCGGCCCACACCGGCGCGCACGGCGCCCATGAGGACCTTCGTGGTCGCCAGGAAGGGCAGGTAGCGGTCGAGCTCGCGGGCGACGACGGCCGGGAAGGCGCCGAACTCGTCGAGCACGGTCAGGAAGGTCTCCAGGAGACCGTCCAGCGCGAAGAACGCGTCGGGCAGCGCGACCCGGCGGACTACGGAGCAGGACACGTCGCCCTCGTTCCACTGGTCGCCGGCCAGCTCGCCGGTCATCGACGCGTAGCCGCGCAGGATGACCATGAGGCCGTTCACGCGCTCGCAGGAGCGGGTGTTCATCTTGTGCGGCATCGCCGAGGAGCCGACCTGGCCGGGCTTGAAGCCCTCGGTGACCAGCTCGTGGCCCGCCATCAGGCGGATCGTCTTGGCGATCGACGACGGGGCGGCCGCCAGCTGGACCAGCGAGGTCACCACGTCGTAGTCGAGCGAGCGCGGGTAGACCTGGCCGACCGAGGTGAAGGCGTGCGCGAAGCCGAGGTGGCCGGCGATCCGCTGCTCCAGGTCCGCCAGCTTGCCGGCGTCGCCGCCGAGCAGGTCCAGCATGTCCTGCGCGGTGCCGACCGGACCCTTGATGCCGCGCAGCGGGTAGCGCCCGAGCAGCTCCTCAAGGCGACCGTAGGCCACGAGCAGCTCGTCCGCCGCGGTCGCGAAGCGCTTGCCGAGGGTGGTCGCCTGCGCGGCGACGTTGTGCGAGCGGCCGGCCATGACCAGCTCCGCGTACTCCGCGGACAGCTTGCCGAGGCGGCCGAGGACGGCGACCGTACGGTCCCGCATCAGCTCCAGGGAGAGGCGGATCTGGAGCTGCTCGACGTTCTCGGTGAGGTCGCGCGAGGTCATGCCCTTGTGGACGTGCTCGTGGCCGGCGAGGGCGTTGAACTCCTCGATCCGGGCCTTCACGTCGTGCCGGGTGACCTTCTCGCGCTCGGCGATCGAACCGAGGTCGACCTGGTCGAGAACGCGCTCGTAGTCGGCGAGGGCGGCGTCCGGAACCTCGATCCCGAGGTCCTTCTGCGCGCGGAGCACGGCGAGCCACAGCTGACGCTCCAGCTTCACCTTCTGCTCGGGGGACCAGAGGACGGCGAGCTCCGCGGAGGCGTAGCGGCCGGCCAGAACGTTGGGGATGCGGGGCTTCGCAGTCACAGCTGTCACGTGGACAGATTCTACTGGCGGTTTCTGCAGGCCAGCGCCACCGTCCGATGTGGAGCTTGCTACGAGACGCACGTCACGATCGCGACCCCCGCCGTCCGCTCACGGACCGGCCGGGGCCTCGTACGGCAGCAGCTCGGGGCGCTTGGGCGCGCGGCCGTCGCCGGAGGAGCGGCCGGTCAGCCGGCGTCCGATCCACGGCCCCAGGTGCTCCCTGGCGAACCGGGCGTCCGCGACCCGGCGGCTCGCCCAGCCGGGCCGTTCGGCCGGCGGCAGCGGGATCCGCCAGTCCTCCTCGGGTGCCAGGCCGAGGGCCTGCCAGACCGCCTCGGCCACCCGTCGGTGCCCGTCGGGGGTCAGGTGTAGCCGGTCCACGTCCCACATTCGCGGGTCACCCAGCGACTCGGCCCCGTAGAGGTCGACGACCAGCGCGCCGTGCCGGGAGGCGAGCCCGTCGATGTGGGCGAACAGCTCTTCCATCCGGGGCCGGAAGCGCTCCATGACCGGACCGTTGCGGCCGGGGCTGCGCATCAGGACCAGCTGCCCGCAGGACGGTGTGAGGCGTTCCACTGCCTCGGTCAGCAGGTCCCGCACGCGGACCATGTCGACCTTGGGGCGCAGGGTGTCGTTGAGCCCCCCGACGAGGGTCACCACATCGGCCTTCATGGCTGCGGCCAGGTCGACTTGCTCCTCGACGATCTGTCCGATCAGCTTCCCGCGGACGGCGAGATTGGCGTAGCGGAAGCCGGGCTCGCGGGCCGCGAGCCGGCCCGCGAGAACGTCGGCCCACCCCCGGTAGGAGCCGTCGGGCTTCAGGTCCGACATACCCTCGGTGAAGCTGTCGCCGACGGCGACGAGACTGTTGTACGTGGCATTGATCTCCATGGCGGAGTGATCATACCGCGCGGTATGCGAGGGATGCCGTGGAGAACCCGGGAGGGGAAACCCGATGAGCGACGCGCTTCTGAGCGCCCTGGCCGACGCCCTGGCCGAGCTTGTGGCGACGGTCGACACCTCGGACGACGAGGTCCTCGACCCCGACATCGCGGTGTCATGGCTGGAAGGCACCTCTCGCACCCTCGCCGGCCTCACACCGGCCGACCGGCACGTCCTCGACGGCCTCGTCCACCAGGCGGCCCTCCGCCGGCCCGAAGGCCCACGGCGCGACGCCCTTCTTCGCGTCCCCCGCCACCTCGGCGCCCCCACCCACCGGACCACGGCCGCGTGCACGTCGGCGCGACCGTCGGCGACGACCACCCCGTCGCCGACGGCGCCTGTTGTGGTCTCCCCGAGGGGATCCTCGGCCCCTGCCTCTTCGGTCGAGCCCGCGGCGGCCCAGGCAACGGGCTCGCCGACCGAGCCTCCTGTGGTCTCACGGGCGGAATGCTCGGCCACCGGCTCGTCGTCCGGGCCTGCGGCGGTCTCACCGGCCGCGGCTCCGGACCGTGGCTCGTCGGCCGGGCCCGCTGCGGCTTCACCGATGGAGTGCTCGGCCACTGGCTCGTCGGCCGGGCCTGCGGCGGCTTCACCGGTCGAATACCCGGCCTCCGGGCTCAGGGGTCCCCACGGCCACTCCGAGGGCGGCGCTGCCTGGCTCGCCGCCGCACAGCCCGTCCGGCCTGGTGCGCACCCCGCGTCGCTCGCTGCGGCCCGCAGCGTCTCGCCTGCCGCCGGCTTCGCCGGCTCGTCCGAAGCCGCCCACGCCGCCGACTGCGACGCCGTCGCCGAGCGTGTGCTGCGCTTCGCCGATCTCGTTTGGGACGCCGATCCCGCCACTCCGGTGGCCACGTGTCCCGGTTGGACCGTGGCGGACCTGACCCGGCACCTCGGGGCGCTCCACCGCTGGACAGAGCACCTGGTACGCACCCGGGCCGCCGTCCGAGTGCGAGCGGGGGACCTCCCGCTCGACCTGCCTGGCGATCCGGCCGCGTACGCCGGCTGGCTCATGGCGGGTGCCAAGGAGGCCCTGGCGGCGTTGCGCGCCGCCGGCCCGGACCTTCCGGTCTGGTCGCCGGGCGCGGACCCGCACGCCCGGTACTACTCGCGGCGGCTGCTCTCCGAGGCGGTCGTGCACCTCGCGGACGCCGAGCTCGCGCTCGGCGGCGCCGCGGGTCCGATCGACCCGCGTACGGCCGTCGATGCGATCGACCACTTCCTCGGCGACGCCCCGTACATACCCTGGATCGCGGAGCCCGTCGCCCACCTCGACCGCGATGGCGCCGTCCTCCGGCTCACGGCTCGGGACACCGGCGATGTCCGGACCCTGGCCCTCGGTGGGGGCGGTTTCGTCTGGACCCGCGGGAACGGCGGCACGGAGCCGACCGCAGGCGTCGAGGCGGATGCCGGCGAACTTCTGCTGCTCCTGCACCGCAGGTATGGGGCCGACGACCCCCGGTTCACCCACGCCGGCGACCGGGACCTCCTCGACGACTGGCTGGCCGCCACCGCGCTCTGACATGCCGGGGGCGCCCGGAGCATTGCTCCGGGCGCCCGTCAGGCCACGGCTGTCACGGCGCCGTGGGGCGCCCCACCAGCTCGCGCAGCACGTCTTCCATCGCCACGAGGCCGGCCGGCTTGCCGTCCTCGTCGAGGACGGCCGCCAGGTGCGTCCGGCTGCGGCGCATCGCCGTGAGCACGTCGTCCAGGGGCGTCGCCGCACGGACCCGGGCGATCGGCCGCAGAGCCGACACCGGGAACGGCACGTCGCGTGGCGACACGTCCAGGGCGTCCTTGACGTGCAGATAGCCGAGGATCCGGCGCTCCGAGTCGACGACCGGGAAACGGGAGAAGCCCGTCCGCGCCGACAGCGCCTCCAGCTCCTCGGGGGTCGTGCCGACCTGTGCGTACACGACCTTCTCCGCGGGCATCAGGACGTCCCGGACGGGTCGCCGGCCCAGCTCCAGGGCGTCGTGCAGCCGCTCGGCCGCCCGGTCGTCGAGGAGTCCGGCGTCACCCGCGTCGGTGACCATCCGGGCCAGCTCGTCGTCCGAGAAGGTCGCCGAGACCTCGTCCTTGACCTCCACGCGCAGGAGTTTGAGCAGCGCGTTGGCGAAGGCGTTGATCGCGAAGATCACCGGCCGCAGCGCCCGCGCGAGCGTCACCAGCGGCGGACCGAGGAGCAGCGCGGAACGCGTCGGTTCGGCGAGCGCGATGTTCTTCGGGACCATCTCGCCGAGCAGCATGTGCAGGTAGGTCGCGACCGACAGGGCGATCACGAACGAGATCGGGTGCACGAGGCCGTGCGGGACGCCGACCGCGTCGAAGACCGGCTCGAGCAGGTGCGCGATGGCCGGCTCGGCGACGATGCCGAGGACCAGGGTGCACAGCGTGATGCCGAGCTGAGCCGCGGCGAGCATCGCGGAGACGTGCTCGAGGCCCCAGATGACGCTGCGCGCCCGCCGGTTCCCGGCCTCGGCCATCGGCTCGATCTGGCTGCGGCGGACCGAGATCAGGGCGAACTCGGCGCCGACGAAGAACGCGTTGACCACCAACGTGAGCAGACCGATCAACAACTGGACCACGATCATCGACGGGCCTCCCCGGTCTCGTTGCCCGTCTCGCCCACGGTGCCGTGCGCGGGGGCGTGCATCAGCACGCGCGCGGCACGCCGGCCGGAGGCGTCCACGACGTCCAGCCGCCAGCCGGCCAGCTCCACGCTGTCGCCGACGGTCGGGATGCGGCCCAGCTCGGTGGCCAGGACACCCGCGAGTGTCTCGTACGGGCCGTCCGGCACGCGGAGGCCGATCGCCCCCACCTGGTCCGTACGGGCGGCGCCGTCCGCGGACCACAGCTCGCGCCCGTCCGCGTCCTCGCCCGCCCGTGCCAGGTCCGGCGTCTCGTGCGGGTCGTGCTCGTCGCGGACCTCGCCCACGACCTCCTCGACGATGTCCTCCAGGGTGACGACGCCGGCGGTGCCGCCGTACTCGTCGATGACGACGGCCATCGTCTGCTTGCCGGAGAGCCGGTCCAGGAGCCGGTCCACGGTCAGGGTCTCCGGCACGAGCAGCGGCTCGCGCAGCATCTCGCCGATGCGGCGCCGCGGCCGCTCGGCCGCCGGTATGGCGAGCACGTCCTTGATGTGCGCGATGCCCACGACCGAGTCGAGGTTGCCCCGGTAGACCGGGAAGCGGGAGAGTCCCGTGGCGCGGGTCGCGTTCGCCACGTCCTCGGCGGTGGCCTGCACCTCCAGTGCGGTGACCTGCACGCGAGGCGTCATCACGTTCTCGGCGGTCAGCTCGGCCAGGTTGAGCGTACGGACGAAGAGCTCCGCCGTGTCCGCTGCGAGGGCCCCTTCCTTCGCGGAGTGCCGGGCGAGCGCCACCAGCTCCTGCGGGGAGCGCGCGGAGGCCAGCTCCTCGGTCGGTTCCATGCCGATTCGGCGCAGCAGGCGGTTCGCCGTGTTGTTGAGGTGGCTGATCAGCGGCTTGAAGGCCGCGGTGAACACCCGCTGGGGTGTGGCCACCGCCTTCGCGACCGCGAGGGGCGAGGAGATCGCCCAGTTCTTCGGGACCAGCTCGCCGACGACCATCAGGACGACGGTCGACATGGCCGTACCCAGCACCAGCGCCACGGAGGACGCGACCGAGGGGGAGAGGCCGAGAGCCTCGATCGGGCCGCGGATCAGCTTGGCCACCGACGGCTCGGCGAGCATGCCGACCACGAGGTTGGTGACGGTGATGCCCAGCTGTGCGCCGGAGAGCTGGAAGGTGAGCGACCGTACAGCCTTCAGGGCGCTCGCGGCCCCGCGCTCGCCGCGCTCCGCGGCGGCTTCGAGCTCGCCGCGCTCGACGGTCGTCAACGAGAACTCCGCCGCGACGAAGGCACCGCACGCGAGGGAGAGGAGGAGCGCTAGGAGGAGCAGAAGCACTTCGGTCATCGGTTCACCTCCGTCCCATGATCAGTCAGGGGCAGAAGGATCGCTCGGTATCGGCTGTCGAAGCCGGAGCTGTCGGAACCAGTGCTACTGGGAGGCTCGCCCATGGGCGGACGCTCACACCTTTCGGTCGTCGGGATGAGACACCATGGTAAAGGATGGGCAAAGCGCCGTGGTGGACCGGCCTCCCCTCTCTTCCTTCACCCCTCGAGCGGCTTCACCCAGCGGCGCCAGCGCTCCTCGCGCTCGTACCCGGCGGCTGTCCACAGAAGCCTCCCCGTCTCGTTCGCCTCCAGGACCATCGCGTCGGCGCGACGTCCGCCGTGCGCGGCGAACCGCTCCTCCGCCGCGCGCAGCAGAGCCATGGAGATGCCCTGCCTGCGATGGGACGGCAGGACGGCGAGCCGGTACAGCGAGGCACGCCAGCCGTCCCAGCCGGCGATCACGGACCCCACGATCCGCCCGTCCGCCACGGCGAGGATGAGAGCCTCGGGATCGCGCTCGACCAGCCGCGTCACCCCGCTCACATCGTCCGAGATCGAGGTCCCCTCGGCCGACTCCTTCCAGAAGGCCAGGACGTCATCGGCGTCGGCGGGCACAGCGGCACGTATCTGCGGAACGACCATGGCCGGATCCCATCACGGGGAACCGAGACCCCGCCACGGAGTTCCGCCGGGCGGGACACCTCAGGCGTCCCGGCGCCGCACCGCCAGCCATCCGCCGGCCACCGAGACCAGCGCCCACAGGGCCAGGACCCCGATACCGGTCCATGGGCCGAGGCCGTCGGGCGACTCCATCCGCATGACCGCCTGGCCCGCCCGGTCCGGCAGGAAGCGGGCGGCCCCCTCGGAGGCCGAGCCGAGCACGAACGGCACAAGCAGCACGAAGGGTATGAGCAGGCTCAGGACGACCGTCGCGCTGCGCAGCACCGCAGCGAGCCCGGCGGCCAGCAGGGTCATCAGCGCCAGGTACAGGCCGCATCCGAGGATCGCCCGGTAGGTTCCCTCGCCGCCCAGTTCGAGGGCGGAGCGCCCCATGAACGCCTGCCCGCCTACGAAGGCCGAGAGGCCGCCGACCTCTCCGGACAGGAAGGCGAGTCCGCCCACCATCGCGATCTTCGACAGGTAGAAGCGCGCGCGGCTCGGCACCGCGGTCAATGAGGTGCGCAGGGCGCCGTTGTGGAATTCGGAGGACATCGCCGTCGCGCCGAAGGCAAAGGCCGCGATCGTGCCGAAGTTGGCTCCGTAGAAGGCCGCGAGAAGCGGATCGTCCCCTATCGGGCCGGACTCCGCCCCACCGGTCAGGGCTGCCGTCAGCATCTGGATCCCCGCGGTGGCGACACAGACGGCCACCAGCGCCGCGAGGGTGCCGCGCAGGGACCTTATCTTGATCCATTCCGAGTGCAGGACGGGAACGGTGAGCAGAGGGGTGCTCATGACGAATCCTCCTTGACGGTTCGTGTCAGCGGGTAGCGGCGAAGGGGGCGTGCTCGGTGGTCAGATCCAGGTAGGCCTGCTCCAGCGACGCCCGCTCGTCGACCAGTTCCAGCAGCGGGATGCCTTCCCTGGCGGCCATGGCGCCGATTTCTCCGGCGCGTATGCCCTCGACCGTCCAGCGCCCTCCCTCGGCGGCGACCAGTTCGCGGCCGTCCCGGGCAAGAGCCTCCCGCAGCCGGACGGGGTCGGCCGTGCGCAGCCGCGCCCTCGGGGTGCTGCGGGAGTCGATGAACTCCCGCATCGAAGTGTCGGCCAGCAGCCGGCCCTGCCCCAGGACGACCAGGTGGTCGGCGAGGGCGGCGGTCTCGGTCATCAGATGGCTGGAGACGAGGACCGCGCGACCCTCGGCAGCCAGTGACCGCATGAGCTCCCGGATCCAGATGATGCCCTCGGGGTCGAGACCGTTGGTCGGCTCGTCCAGGAGCAGCGCGCCGGGGTCGCCGAGCAGCGCGGCCGCTATGCCGAGGCGCTGGCGCATGCCCAGGGAGAAGGTCTTGATCCTTCGCCGGGCCGCCGAGGCGATCCCCGTCTGCTCCAGGACCTTCTCCACGCGGGTCTGCGGAATGCGGCCGGCCGCCGCGAGGAAGCGGAGGTGGTCCCTGGCCGTGCGACCGCCGTGCGCCGAGTTCGCGTCGAGGAGGGCGCCCACCCGGTGGAGGGGGTCGGGGAGTTCGGCGAAGCGGCGGCCCCCGATCGTGGCTGTCCCCGACGTGACCCGGTCAAGTCCCAGGAGCAGTCGCATCGTGGTGGACTTCCCCGCGCCGTTGGGCCCCAGGAAACCGGTCACCCGGCCGGGCACGACGTCGAAGGTGAGTCGGTCCACGGCCCGGGTGCGACCGAACTCCTTTGTCAGTTCTCGGATCTCGATGCTGTTCATGTCTCAAGGTTCGCCCTTGGCCGCACCCGTCGACCTCCCCCGAGCGAGGGTTCCGTCTCCCCCGTGCAGGGGAGTCGCCCCAGGGCTGTGAACTGCCACGATGAGGACATGCAGCGACTGTTCCGTGCAGCTCTCCGACCCGTCACCTACTCACGCTGGGTGCACCTGTGTGTGCCCGTGCTCATGCTGGCCGTGTGGATGTTCATAGAGCGCGACACGCCGTGGATGCCCCTGCTCCTCGTCATACCGCTGGGACTGCTGCCCTGGATGCGGCTGGCCGAGGGGCTCCAGGCGCAGTTCCTCCTCGCGCCGCACGACCGGGACACCGACAGCGGCCGTTTCAGCACCGTGGCGTCCAAGCGCTGGGGCGACCGCTGGCGGACCCTCCTGTGGCTGGAGATACGGCTCCTCCTCTCGGTGGTGACCGTGGGCGCGAGCGTGGTGCTGCCCGTCGCGACGGTCGACCTGATCCGCGTCGGGGTGGGCGGACAGCCCGTCGAGGACAGCGTCCTGCCCTTCACCCCGCCTTCCTGGGCGGCGTGGCTGCTGGCCCCCGTGCCCCTGCTCCTGCTGGTCGGTGTCGTGATCCTGCTGGGCAAGCTGGTCACCTCCATCGCCCGGCGGCTGTTGGGCCCTTCGTCGGCGGAACGGCTCACGGCGCTCGAAGCCCGCACCGAGCAGCTCCTGGAGCGCACACGCATCGCGCGGGAGTTGCACGACTCGATCGGCCACGCGCTGACCGTGGCGGTGGTTCAGGCCGGTGCCGCGCGGGCGGCCGGCGACCCGGAGTTCACCGACCGCGCGTTGAGCGCGATCGAGGAGACGGGCCGGGCGGCACTAGAGGACCTGGAACGGGTTCTGCTCGTCCTGCGGGAGTCGGGACAACGGCCGTCCCAGCGGCCGACGCTCGCGGAGGCCGATCGCCTACTCGCCTCGGCGAGGGCCTCGGGCGCCACCGTCGACGCGGAACTGAGAGGCCCCCTGGAGCAGTTGACGGGGCCGGTCACTCAAGAGGGGTACCGGATTCTCCAGGAGGCGCTCACCAATGTGCTGCGGCACTGCGGACCGGTGCCGGTGCGCGTCAGGATCGGCATGGTGGCCGACCGGCTGGACCTGGAGGTGATCAATCCGCTGCCGGACAAGCCCTCCACAACGGCCGGCGGCACCGGGGGGAGTGGCAGTGGGTTGCGCGGAATGCGAGAGCGGGCCGCCTTGCTCGGCGGGGAAGTCGACACCGGACCGCACAGAGGGGACTGGAGGGTGCGCGCGAGGCTGCCGCTGGAGCGCATACGCTGACCGGATGTCAGTGACCGTGCTGCTCGTCGATGACGAACCCCTGGTGCGCGCGGGTCTGCGCGCCGTCCTGGAGGCCCAGCCCGACATCGAGGTGGTCGGTGAGGCTGCCGACGGTGCCGCGGTCGTCCCGCTCGTGCGGCAACTGCGCCCGGACGTGGTCGCGATGGACGTCCGGATGCCGCTGCTCGACGGCATCGAGGCCACCAAGGCGGTCCTGCGGACCGTCGACTCACCGCCGAAGATCCTCGTGGTCACCACCTTCGAGAACGACGAGTACGTCTATCAGGCGCTGCGGGCCGGCGCGGACGGCTTCCTGCTGAAGCGCGCTCGTCCGGCGGAGATCGTGCACGCGGTGCGGCTGGTGGCGGAGGGCGAAACGCTGCTGTACCCCGCCGCTGTCCGGGCGCTCGCCGCCGAGTACGGGAACCGGCAGGCTCGCAAGGCACTGGAGCGGGCCGCCCTGACCCAGCGCGAGCAGGCCGTCCTCCGTCTGATGGCGAAGGGCATGACCAACGTCGAGATCGCCCGGGAGCTGATCGTCGGGGTGGAGACGGTGAAGTCCCATGTGAGCGCGGTCCTGGCCAAGCTGGGGGCGCGAGACCGGACGCAGGCCGTCATCACCGCCTACGAGTCAGGTTTCGTCACCCCCGCCTGAACCCCGGCGGCCCGTACAGGAACGGGCGGGCCGTGTATCTGCCCACACGAACGGGCGGGCCAGCCGTCTGCCCTCCCGTACACGAACGGGCGGGCCAGGCGTGCGGCTCCCGTACACGCAAGGGCGGAATAGGTATCCGCCTCACCCATGGTCGCTCACAAGGGCTACTGGCTCGACCCGTGACCGACAAGAGCTCCCTAGGAGGTGCGTGCGATTCGGTAGAGCACGTTCGGACGCAGCGGGCCTTCGGGTGCGGTGGGGTCGTCGAAGTCGTCCTCAGGGGCCCGGGTCATGCCGATGCGGCGCATCACCGCCTGGGAACGGTGGTTGGTGGCCGTCGTCACGGCGAGGATCTCGGGTAGCCCGAGCGTCTCGAAGCCGTGGGCCAGGACCGCCTGCGCGGCCTCGGTGGCGTAGCCGTTGCCCCAGGCCGAGCGGGCGAGCCGCCAGCCGATCTCCACGCCTGTGAACGGCAGGCCGTCGTCCACCTCGTCCAGGCCGGCGAAGCCGGCGAACGCGCCGGTGTCCCGTACCTCGACCGCCAACCACCCGTAGCCGCGCCGGTCGAAGTCGGCCTCGAAGCGGGCCACGGAAGCATCGCTCTGCTCACGGGAGAGGAGGTCGCCCAGGTGCTCCCGGACCTCGGGGTCGGCGTTCATCGCCGCCCACGGTTCCAGGTCGGAGTCGCGCCATCGGCGCAGGATGAGGCGGTCGGTGATGAGTTCGGTCATGGCGCCCAGCCAACGCGAGCCGGGTCCCCGGGGCAATTCCTTTTCCCTCGGGGGTGTGCAGGCCAGGGGTGGTGAGCCCGGCCTGATCGACAGGACAACCCCTAGCGTCGGGCCGTGCCGAGGACGCAGGGGGAGGAGGGCAGGCGGGGGCCTTGTTCGGGGAGGTTGAAGGAGCGGTGGGAGAGGAGGGTGAAGCCGGCGGACGTGATGGCGGAGAGAGGAGCGCGGGAGGTGTGGCAGCCGCCGAAGAGAAGGGGCCAGACCGTGCGGTCGAGGGCGCGTTGTAGTCGGGCCAGTGCGGGGGAGTCGGCGGCACCGTGTTCGAAGAAACGGAGTTCGCCCTCCGGGCGGAGGACTCGGCGCAGCTCGGAGAGGGTCTGGGGCACGTTCCGTACGGTGCACAGGACGAGGGAGGCGACGGCCGCGTCGAAGGATCCGGTGTCGACCGGCAGTGCCTCGGCCGTACCCGGGAGCACGGTCACCGGGACGGGAGCCCGGTGGGCGGCTTCCTCGGCGAGGCGCCGCAGATGGGGTTCCGGCTCGACGGCCACGACCTCGGTGACTCCGGCGGGGTAGTGGGCGAAGTTCAGACCGTTGCCGGCGCCGATCTCGACCACGCGGCCGGTGAGGCCGGAGAGGAGTTCGGCGCGCAGGGCACCGAGACCGCCGTGGGCGTCGGCGGACACACTGACGCGGGCGTAGAAGCGGGCGAACAGGGGGTGATGGACGTGGGGTCCCGGGGCGGAGGGCCGTCGCGGAGTCGGGTTCGGCGTCACGGTGCGCACCTCATCCGGTCACGAAGCAGAACTCGTTGCCCTCCGGGTCCCGCATGACCTGGAAGGAGCCCTGCTCGTCCTTCACGAGGCCGCCGACCCGTACCGCGCCGGAGGGCAGCGCCTCGTCTGCGGCCCGGGATGGGTCGGGGACCTCCAGGTCGAGATGGACCCGGTTCTTCGCCGACTTGCCCTCGGGCACGCGCTGGAAGGCGAGTCGGACGAACCCCGGCGGGTCGACGTACGACCAGTCGTCGCTCCGGTCGACCGGGTCGCCGCCGAGGAGTCCGGACCAGAAGCGGACGAGTGCGGCCGGACCGGCACAGTCGAAGACGATCTCCTGAACATGAGCGCGCATGGACCCCAGCGTACGGAGTCCACGGCCCTCGCCTCAGGCTCCGGCCGCCTCCGCGAAGGCCGCCGCGTCCCAGGTGCCGCCGAGTGCTGGGGCGAGCCAGCCGGCCGCCGCCGTCCGGAACTCCTCCGGGGCGAGCGACCCGGAGCGCTCCGGTACCGCGCCGAGCAGCGGTGCGCCCGCCGATTCGGGCAGGTCGGCGAGGTTGCAGAGGGCCGCGAGGTCGGGTTCGGCAGGCCAGCTGCCGACGACGACACCGAGCTGCTCGATCCGGCGGGCCCGGAGCGCCTCGCCCGTCAGAGCCGTCGAGTTGAGGGTCCCCAGGCCGGCCGGAACGACCACGAGGACCGGCGCGTCGAGGAGAGCGGCCACGTCGGCGAGCGTCCCGCCCTCCTCGTCGAAGCGGACGAGGAGCCCGCCCGCCCCTTCCACGAGCACCAGGTCGTGATCGGCGGCGAGCTTCCTGGCCGCCTCGGCGACCTCCCGGGGCCCGACCGGGGCGAGACCGGCCCGCCGGGCGGCCGTACCAGGGGCCAGCGGCTCCGGGAAACGGCCCAGCTCGGCGGAGGTCACGGCGCCGGAGAGCCGGACGACCTCGTCGGCGTCGCCCCGCTCGTCCGGTCCGACTCCGGTCTGCGCCGGCTTCAGGACGGCGACTGACCGGCCCGCCGCGGTGGCCGCGGCGGCCACCGCGGCGGTCACGACCGTCTTGCCGATCTCCGTCCCCGTACCGCTGACGACGATGATTCCCACTGCTGCCCAGTCCTTCCGTTGAGCCCGCCGACCCCGGGGCCAGTGAGCTTGTCGAGTCCGCCGAGCCGGTGGGTCCGGCGCCCCTTTCGAGGCCGCCCGACCCAGGGGCCGGTGAGCCTTTCGAGTCCGCCGACCCAGGGGCCGGTGAGCCCTTCGAGCCTGCCGAGCCCCGGGAGCCGGCGAGCCTCTTGAGTCCGCTGTGCCCGGCTGACCGGTGAGCCTTGCTAGGCCGGCGCGCCCGGCGGTCCGGTGAGCCTTCTAAGCCCGCCGAGTTCGGGGGTCCTGTGAGCCGTTCGACCCCGCCGAGCCCAGGGGCCCAGTGAGCTGTTCGATCCTGCCGAGCCCGGGGGCCCGGGGAGCCGTTCGGCCCCGCCGGACCCCTGAGCCGGCCTAGTCGGTTCAGCCCGCCGACGCGGCGGCGCGGACGGCGGCGCAGATGCGGGCCAGGTCGTCGTTACCGGTCACGTACGGCGGCATGGTGTAGATGAGGTCCCGGAACGGGCGGAGCCACACGCCCTCCTGGATGGCCGCGCGTGTCGCCGCCTCCATGTCGACCTCGTGGTCGAGCTGGACGACGCCGATCGCGCCGAGCACCCGCACCTCGCGCACGCCCGGGAGGTCGCCCGCCGCGGCGAGCCCCTCCCGCAGGCCGGTCTCGATCCGCTTGACCTCGACCTCCCAGTCCTGGGAGAGCAGGAGGTCGAGCGAGGCGAGGGCGACGGCCGAGGCGAGCGGGTTCCCCATGAAGGTCGGCCCGTGAGCCAGGATCGGCACCTCGCCCTGCGAGATGCCGTCGGCGACCCGGCTCGTGCAGAGCGTCGCGGCCATGGACAGGTAGCCGCCGGTCAGCGCCTTGCCCACGCACATCACATCGGGGGAGACGCCTGCCTGGTCGGCGGCGAACAGCTTGCCCGTCCGGCCGAACCCGGTGGCGATCTCGTCGAAGACGAGCAGCACGTCGTGCGCGTCGCACGCCTCGCGGAGCACCCGAAGGTAGCCGGGGTCGTGGAAGCGCATGCCGCCGGCGCCCTGGACGACGGGTTCCACGACGACGGCGGCCAGCTCGTGCGCGTGGCGACCGATCTCCGTCCGCAGCAGTTCGGCGTAGGACTCCTCGTACGCGGCCGGCGGGGCGTCCACGAACACCTGCCGCTGAAGGACGCCCGACCACAGCTCGTGCATCCCGCCCTGCGGGTCGCAGACCGACATCGGCTGCCAGGTGTCCCCGTGGTAGCCGCCGCGCCAGGTGAAGAGCCGCTGCTTCTCGGGCCGGCCGAGTGAGCGCCAGTACTGGAGGCACATCTTGGCCGCCACCTCGACGGAGACGGAGCCCGAGTCGCTGAGGAAGACGTGCCGCAGCGGCTCGGGGGTGATCTCGACGAGCCGGGCGGCGAGCAGGACGGCCGGCTCGTGGGTGAGCCCGCCGAACATGACGTGGCTCATCTTCTCCAGCTGGCCGCGCACCGCCTCGTTGAGCACGGGGTGGTTGTAGCCGTGGATCGCCGACCACCACGACGACATGCCGTCGACCAGCTCGTCCTGACCCTCCACCGGTTCGGCGAGGCGGAGGCGCACTCCGGACGCGGACGCGACGACCAGCGGCTCCGCACGGCCCGGCATGGGGCCGTACGGGTGCCAGACGTGCGCCCGGTCCAGGGCGAGGAGTTCGTCGTTACGCATTCGGCGCCAGGTCCGTGCCGGCACCGCGGCGGCGTACCGCGACCAGGTCGGTCCGGGCGGCGTTCGGCGCGGCCTCGGCGGCCGGCGCCACAGCCGGCTCCTCCGCCGGCGCCTCAGCGTGACCGCCGCACGGACCGCAGCCGCCACCGGCGTGCGAGCCGCAGCCCGCGCCCTCGGCGGGCGCCTGCGCACCACAGCCGGCGCCCTCGGCGGAGCCGTGCGAGCCGCAGCCGCCGCCCGCCGCGGCGAGCGCGTCCGCGCGGTGCTTCGGCAGCGTGGTCGTGCCGGCGCCCTCCACCTCGAAGCCCGCGTCCGCGATCATGTCCAGGTCGGCCTGGCCGGCCTGGCCCTCGCTGGTCAGGTAGTCGCCGAGGAAGATCGAGTTCGCGATGTTCAGCGCGAGCGGCTGCATCGAGCGCAGGTGCACCTCGCGGCCGCCCGCGATCCGCACCTCGACGTCGGGGCAGACGAACCGGACCATCGCCAGGATCCGCAGGCAGCGCTGCGGGGTGAGGTTCCACTCCTTGGCGAGCGGGGTCCCCTCGAAGGGGATGAGGAAGTTGACCGGCACCGAGTCCGAGTCCAGCTCGCGCAGCGCGTACACGACGTCGACGAGGTCCTCGTCGCTCTCGCCCATGCCCGCGATCAGGCCCGAGCACGCCGACAGGCCGGCGGCGTGCGCCTTCTGCACGGTGTCCACCCGGTCCGCGTAGGTGTGGGTCTTGGTGATCCCCTCGTACGTCGCCTCGGACGTGTTGAGGTTGTGGTTGTACGCGTCGGCGCCGGCCTCGCGCAGCCGCTCCGCCTGGCCGTCCGACAGCAGACCGAGGCAGGCGCACACCTCGACGCCCTCGTTCTGCTCCTTGATCGCCTCGATGGTCTTGCCGACCCGCTCGACGTCGCGGTCCGTCGGACCGCGCCCGCTGGCCACCAGGCAGACCCGCTTGGCACCGCCCGCGACGCCCGCGGCGGCGGCCTGGGACGCCTCGTCCGGCTTCAGCCACGTGTACTTGAGGATCTCGGCCTTGGAGCCGAGCCGCTGGGAGCAGTACGAGCAGTCCTCGGGGCACAGCCCCGACTTCAGGTTGACGAGGTAGTTGAGCTTCACCCGACGCCCGAACCACTGGCGGCGCACCTTGCCGGCCGCCGCCACCACATCGAGCAGTTCGTCGTCGGAGGTCGCCAGGACGGCGAGCGCTTCTTCACGGGTCGGCAGCTCGCGCCGCAGCCCCTTTTCCACCAGCGTGTTCAGCAGGTCCATAACCGCAGATCCTTGCCTACCGCCCGCCCCCGGGCCAAGGAGGAACCGAACAAACGCCTCCGATTGAGGTGTGTGGATGACCACATCCCGACCTCGGCATGCTCCGGTTAGGGTCTGTGCGCTGCCTACAAAAGGATCGCCGTATGCCACAGGCCGACGACGCACGGGCCGCGGGCCCGCGCCGGACCGCGTTCGACTGGACCGACGCCGAGGCGCGCCGCCGGGCGGAGGCCGGTCTCGTCCGTACGCTGCGGCCCCGCGCGGCCGAGTCGGAGCTCCTCGACCTGGCGAGCAACGACTACCTCGGGCTCACCCGCCGCCCGGAGGTCACCGAGGCGGCGGCCGAGGCGGCACGGCGCTGGGGCGCCGGAGCCACCGGCTCGCGGCTCGTCACCGGCACCACCCGGCTGCACACCCGCCTGGAGCGCGAACTCGCCGACTTCTGCGGCTTCGAGGCGGCCCTGGTCTTCTCCTCCGGATACACCGCCAACCTGGCGGCGCTCACGGCGCTCGGCGGCCGGGACGCGCTGATCGTGTCCGACGCCGCCAACCACGCGTCGATCGTGGACGGCTGCCGCCTCGCCCGCGCCGAGACGGCCGTCGTCCCGCACACCGACCCCGAGGCGGTGCGCAAGACGCTGGAGGCGCACCCCGGGAGGCGTGCCCTGGTCGTCAGCGACTCCGTCTTCTCCGTCGACGGGGACAAGGCCCCGCTGTCCGAGCTCGCCGACGCCTGCCGTGCGCACGGTGCCGGGCTCGTCGTGGACGACGCCCACGGCTTCGGCGTCCTCGGTACGGGGGGTAGGGGGGCCCTGCACCAGGCCGGGCTCGCCGGGGACGAGGACGCCGTCGCCACCCTCACCCTCTCCAAGTCCCTGGGCAGCCAGGGCGGCGCCGTGCTCGGCCCCGCGCGGGTGATCGAGCACCTGGTCAACGCGGCCCGCACCTTCATCTTCGACACCGGGCTCGCCCCGGCCGCCGCCGGCGGGGCGCTCGCGAGCCTGCGGCTGATCGCCGCCGAGCCGGGCCTCGCCGAGCGGGCGCGTACCGTCGCGATCACCCTGCACCGGCTGCTCACCGACGCGGGCCTCACCTCTGCCAGGCCCGACGCGGCGGTCGTCTCGGTCCGCGCGCCCTCCCCGGAGGCGGCGCTGGCGTGGGCGGCGGACTGCCGCGACCAGGGCCTCCTCGTCGGCTGCTTCCGGCCGCCGTCGGTGCCCGACGGCATCTCGCGGCTGCGGCTCACGGCCCGCGCCGACCTGACGGACGCGCAGATCGAGCGGGCGGTGGCGACGATCCTGCGGACGGCGCCTGTCGTCTGAGCGGGTGGTGCCGACGATTCTGCGGACGGTGCCTGTCGTCTGAGCGGGTGGTGCCGACGATTCTGCGGACGGTGCCTGTCGTCTGAGTGGGCGGTGGCGACGCTCCTGCGGACGGTGCCTGTCGTCTGAGTGCGTGGTGGCGACGCTTCTGCGGAGCGCACCCGTCGTCTGAGTCGGCGGACCAAGCGCGTTCGCACGTCGCAGAGTTCACCGCTTCGGGCGACAGATGGGGACATATCTTGGTGGAACCCCGCCCCGGGCGGCACGATCGGTGGCACTCTGACGCGAAGCGCAATCCGGGGCAGTGTTCCCGGCGGGAAAGGGACAGCGTCGCCATGGCAGATCACCAGGAAGCATCCGTCACGCTGCCGAGCGAACCCGCCTCGGTCCCCACGGCCCGGCGGTACGTCGCGGAGGTGCTCGCCGGCTGGGGCCTCGACGATGGCGGCGACACCGCCGACGCGATCCGTCTGATCGTCTCGGAGCTGGCCACCAACGCCGTCCTGCACACCTTCGGCCAGTCGCCGACCTTCACGGTCGACGTACGGCTGGTGCGCGAGGAACTCCTGCACGTCGGTGTGACCGACAGCCACCCCCGCCGGCCCCGGCGCCTTCCGGCCGCGGTCCAGCAGGACAACGGCCGCGGCCTCGTCATCATCCGCTCCCTCGCGGCCGAGGCCGGTGGCCGCCTCTCCGTCACGCCGACCGAGGAGGGCGGCAAGACGGTCGCGATCACGCTCCCCTGGACGGCCGCCCGCGTGGCGATCTAGCGCGGGTGGAGGAGCGGGGCGGCGCCACCCCACTCCTCGCCGCGGTCCGGGGCCCGGCTCAGTGGCCGGGGGCCGTCAGCGGACGCGGCCGTAGTAGACCTTGGACGACCAGATCTTGTCGAGCTTCACCCAGGATCCCGTCTTGGGCGAGTGCCAGATCTTGCCGCCGCCGGCGTAGATCCCCACGTGGTAGACCCTTCCACCGGAGTGGAAGAAGACCAGGTCCCCCTGTTGTCTGCTGGACGCGGAGATGTGCCGGGTCTTGTTGTACTGCTGCTGCGCGGTGCGAGGCAGCCACTTGCCCGCCTTCTTGTACGCGTAGAGCGTCAGACCGGAGCAGTCGAACCGGGTGGGTCCGGTGGCTCCGTACCGGTACGGCGATCCCTTCTTCGATACGGCGACGCTCAGTGCCTTGTTCGCGTGTGTGGTCGCTGCCTGGGCCTCCGGCGCCGCTCCTGGTGCGAACAGCGTGCCGCCGACGGCGGCGAGGGTGAGAGCCGAGACGGCTCCGGCCCGGGACAGCAGGGACGGGACGTGCATCTGCGCAGTCATGCGCAACCCTTCGTCAGCCGCCTGCGAAGGATGACCTGTCGGGTTCGGGCTGGCGAAGATGCCCGGCCGCGGCTGCGGCTTCACCCCAAGGAACGGCGTCGCTGCCGGAACAGCGCGTACGTCCCGTAAAAATCGGGTCCTCCACTCCTGCCGATCCAATCCTGTCGACCAGACGTCCGGGACAGCGGCAGGACTCGGCGTCCGCCCGGACCGCCCCGCCGCGGCGGCGGGGGCTTGTCGTCGTCAGGGATCTTGACCCACTACATGGGCGAAAACCGAGTTGAAACGGCGATATGTGAGGCTCCTCACGACTGATCCGTTCGGGTGGACAGAAAGCCTTTGTGATCTTTGGAGGTTTGGCCGACGAGCCCCGTACCTGCGATGGAACGTTCGATTCCGCCAGATGTGTACACCTGCTGTGCAACTTGCCCACGTCGCATGTCGATTCGTCGACTACGCCGAACGGGGGAGGGATTCTGCGGCGCGCGTCGGCCGTACGGACCTTGACGCGACACGCCGGAATGTCAACTCGCGCGAGTGCGGGGAACGGTGACGCGGTCGGTCCGGCGCTCACCGTCCAACACCCGCAGGGCGCGCGCCAATGTCTCGGCGTGCACCTCACTCTCGCCCCGCATATGCATGAGCGTCAGGGCTTCGCACAACGCCTCGGCGCGTCCGACCAGGGCTTGTGCCGCACGGAGCGCCCCATAAGTATGCGAGCTTCTGGATGGGTTGATCCTCCCCAGGAGGTCGACGACTTCGAGGTACGCGTCGACGAATTCGCCCTCGGCCCGCGTCAGGGCGGGCAGGGGCGGCAGTTCGGGGACCACGGCCGCCTCACCGCGCCGCGCCGCCGGCGGAGCCCCGCCGGCTCGTGAGCACGTGGTCGACCAGGCCGTACGCGACCGCCGCCGGGGCGTCCAGGACCGTGAGGCGGTCGATGTCGGCGTCGATCCGTTCCCGGCTCCGGCCGGTGTGTTCGGTGAGCATCGCGGCCACCAGGGCCCGCAGCCGGAGCAGTTCGCTTGCCTGGAGGTCGAGGTCGCTCGGCTGTCCCCGCAGCGGCTCGTCCAGGGTGGGCTGTTCGAGTGTGATCCGGGCGCCGGGCAGCATCATGCGCTTGCCCGGGGTGCCGGCGGCGAGCAGGACGGCGGCGGTGAAGGCGGCTTGGCCCAAACAGGTGGTCTCCACGTCGCTGGAGAGCGTCCGCATCGTGTCGTAGATCGCGGTCATGGCGCTGATCGAGCCGCCGGGGGAGTTGATGTACAGCGAGATGTCCCGGCCCGGTGCCGCGTAGTCGAGGTGCAGCAGCTGGGCGATGACGTCGTTGGACGAGGTCTCGTCGATCGGGGTGCCGAGGAAGACGATCCTCGATTCGAGGAGTTTGGAGTACGGGTCGAGGGTCCGGGTTCCGAAGTGGGTCCGCTCCGTGAACTCGGGCAGGACGTAACGGGCGTCCATGGCGGGCACCTCCATCTGTAAAAAATGTACAGGATGTACAGACCGTAAGCTGTGGAGCATGACCTACGAGATCCCGGTGACGCAAGCCCGGGCCGAGCTCGCCGACCTCATCAACCGCGTCGTGTACGGCGGTGAGCGCGTCGTCGTCACCCGCCACGGGAAGCCGCTCGTCGCCCTCGTCTCCGCCGCTGACCTGGAGGAACTCGAGGCCGCGGAGAAGCCCGCCGACGAGCAGGTGGTCAGTTCGGTCTCCGGACTCCACGCGGTCGACTCCGCTCCCGGCGAACAGCGCCGCTTCGGCATCGCCGCCCACCACCGCGACCCGGGCGCCTCCTGAGGGGCAACGTGAACGCGGGAGCCTCGGGAAGGGCCCGGCCCGCGAACCGGGGCGCCCCGCCGTCGCTGTGCCGCGACCGCCTCGCGCAGTAGCCGACGACGGGGGCTCCCCGCGAACGCGGTCAGGAGCCGCGTGCCGCCGGGGGTGACGGCCACGGCGCCGTATACGTCGCGGACCCGCCCCCCCCGTTTCGGCCATCGCCGGTGCCGCCGCCATCGCGCTCGCCCTGTCCTGCCACCCCGCCGCCCACCCCCGACGTCCTCCTCGGTGCGGTGCTCCGGCTCTGCCTGGAGGAGCGAATCAAGGGAGCGGACCGGCAGGCCTTCGCGCGGTTGATCATCCAGGTGTGGACGGAGACCCCGCGCAGGCGCTCTTCGGTGACGTCGCCGTCGACGTCCTGGAGGACGGCCTGTGCGGGCTGACTCGATGTCCGTGCCGTCGGGCGCGGCCGTGTCCCCGGCCGTGGACGCCTCCCGCGGCGCCGACCCGGTCGGATGATCATGCAAACGCAAAGGCGCAGTTAACGAGCCGGAAAAACTTCCGCCCTAACGTGCAATCTCTGACCGCGCACCGCATCTCCTCAGTTCAACACGGTGTTGACGGTCGGTAGGGTCCGCAGCTGTCCGGGTTCCGTCCCGGTCGACGACTGTGAGGTGGAAGAGTGCAACTGAGCCCGCACGAGCAGGAGCGCCTGCTCATCCATGTGGCGGCCGACGTGGCCGAGAAGCGCCGGGCCCGCGGGGTCCGCCTCAACCACCCCGAGGCCGTCGCGCTCGTGACCTCCCACATCCTGGAAGGTGCCAGGGACGGACGGACCGTCGCGGAGCTGATGGCCTCCGGGCGGAAGGTGCTCACCCGTGACGAGGTCATGGACGGCATCCCGGAGATGATCCACGACGTCCAGGTCGAGGCCACCTTCCCGGACGGCACCAAGCTCGTCACCGTCCACGACCCCATCGTCTGACGGGCGGCCGCAGATGATCCCCGGAGAGATCCTTTACGGGGACGGTCCCGTCACCCTCAACGAGGGGCGCCCCGTCACCCGCCTCACCGTGCTCAACGCCGCCGACCGCCCCGTCCAGGTCGGCTCCCACTACCATTTCGCCGAGGTCAACCCCGGCCTCGCGTTCGACCGCGCCGCCGCGCATGGACAGCGCCTGCACATCGCGGCCGGGACCGCCGTCCGCTTCGAGCCCGGCATCCCCGTCGAGGTCGAGCTCGTCCCCCTGGCCGGCCGCCGGATCGTGCCCGGCCTGCGCGGAGCGACCGCGGGCCCCCTCGACGCCACCGACGAGCACAAGGACGGCGACCGTGCCTGACCTCCACCGTGCCGTGTACGCCGACCTGTTCGGCCCCACGACCGGCGACCGCATCCGCCTCGCCGACACCGACCTCCTCGTCGAGATCGAGGAGGACCGCTGCGGCGGCCCCGGGCGGGCCGGCGAGGAGGCCGTCTTCGGCGGCGGCAAGGTCGTCCGCGAGTCGATGGGCCAGGCGCGCACCACGCGCGCCGAAGGTGCCCCCGACACCGTGATCACCGGCGCCGTGGTGATCGACCACTGGGGCGTCGTCAAGGCCGACATCGGCATCCGGGACGGCCGGATCACCGCGCTCGGCAAGGCCGGCAACCCCGACACCATGGACGGCGTCCACCCCGACCTCGTCATCGGCCCCGAAACCGAGGTCATCGTCGGCAACGGCCGGATCGTGACCGCCGGCGCCGTCGACGCCCATGTCCACTTCATCTCGCCGACCGTCGTCGAACAGGCCCTCGCCACCGGTGTCACCACCCTCGTCGGCGGCGGCACCGGACCGGCCGAGGGCACCAAGGCGACCACGATCACACCGGGCCCTTGGCACATGGCCCGGATGTTCGAGGCCCTGGACACCTTCCCCGTCAACATCGGCCTGCTCGGCAAGGGCAACACGATGTCCCGGGAGGCGATGCACTCCCAACTGCGCGGCGGCGCCCTCGGCTTCAAGATCCACGAGGACTGGGGTGCCACGCCCGCCGTCATCGACGCCTGCCTGGGCGTCTGCGAGGAGACCGGCGCCCAGCTCGCCATCCACACCGACACCCTGAACGAGGCCGGATTCGTCGGGGACACCCTCGCCGCCATCGCCGGCCGCACCGTCCACGCGTACCACACGGAGGGCGCCGGCGGCGGGCACGCCCCCGACATCATCTCCGTCGTCGGCGAGCCGTACATCCTGCCCAGCTCGACCAACCCGACCCGGCCGCACACCGTCAACACCATCGAGGAACACCTCGACATGCTGATGGTCTGCCACCACCTCAACCCGGCCGTCCCCGAGGACCTCGCCTTCGCCGAGTCCCGCATCCGGCCCTCGACCATCGCCGCCGAGGACATCCTCCACGACCTGGGCGCCATCTCGATCATCTCCTCCGACTCCCAGGCCATGGGCCGGATCGGTGAGGTGATCATGCGTACCTGGCAGACCGCCCACGTCATGAAGAAGCGGCGCGGCGCGCTGCCCGGCGACGGCCGCGCCGACAACCACCGGGCCCGCCGCTACGTCGCCAAGTACACGATCAACCCGGCCGTCGCCCAGGGCATGGACCACCTCATCGGCTCGGTCGAACCCGGCAAGCTCGCCGACCTGGTCCTGTGGGAGCCGGCCTTCTTCGGGGTGAAGCCGCTCGTCGTCGTCAAGGGCGGCCAGATCGCGTACGCGCAGATGGGCGACGCCAACGCCTCCATCCCGACGCCCCAGCCGGTGCTGCCCCGCCCGATGTTCGGCGCGCTCGGCCGTGCCGCCGCGGCCGGGTCGGTCAACTTCGTCGCGCAGGCCGCGATCGAGGACGACCTTCCCCGCAGGCTCGGGCTGCACAAGGAGTTCACCGCCATCGGCTCCACCCGCCGGATCACCAAGGCCGACATGCGCGAGAACGACGCCCTGCCCCGGGTCGAGGTCGACGCCGACTCCTTCTCGGTGACCATCGACGGCGAGCCGGTGGAACCCGCACCGGCCGTCGAACTTCCCATGGCCCAGCGTTACTTCCTCTTCTGAGGAGGTGCCTCCGATGACGTCACGATCGGCTCTCCTCGTGCTCGCCGACGGGCGGTTCCCCGCCGGCGGGCACGCCCACTCCGGCGGCGCCGAGGCCGCCGTCCGGGCCGGCCGCATCACGGACGCCGCCGACCTGGAGGCGTTCTGCCGCGGCCGGCTGCACACCACGGGCCTCACCTCCGCCGCCCTCGCCGCCGGGGCCGCGCACGGGCTCGACCCGTACGAGCTCGACGCGGCCGCCGACGCCCGTACCCCCTCGCCCGCTCTCCGCGCCGCCGCCCGCCGGCTCGGCCGCCAGCTGATGCGGGCCGCCCGCGCGACCTGGCCGAGCCCCGAACTCGACGCGCTGGCGGCGGCCTTCCCGCGCGGCGCGCACCAGCCCGTCGTCCTCGGCGCCACCGCCAGGGCCGCCGGACTCGGCCCCGAGGACGCCGCGCACTGCGTCGCGTACGAGACCGTCGGCGGTCCCGCGACCGCCGTCGTACGCCTCCTCGGCCTCGACCCCTACCAGGCCACCGCCGTCCTGGCCCGCCTCGCGCCCGAGATGGACGGGGTCGCCGAGCGCGCGGTCGCCGCAGCCCGGCAGGGCGTCGACGCGCTGCCCGCCGCCTCCGCGCCCCTCCTCGACATCACCGCCGAACAGCACGCGGCCTGGCCCGTCCGCCTCTTCGCGTCCTGACCCGCCCGACCCAACGGAGCCGCCCCATGCACCTCGACCACGACCACACCCACCACGGCGCCGTCTCCGCCGACGCCCACCGCCCCGACGGCACCCGCCGCGCCCTGCGCATCGGACTCGGCGGGCCCGTCGGATCCGGCAAGACCGCGACCGTCGCCGCGCTCTGCCGGGTGCTGCGCGACACGCTCTCCCTCGCCGTCGTCACCAACGACATCTACACCCGGGAGGACGCCGAGTTCCTGCTCCGCAACGCCGTCCTGCCGCCCGAGCGGATCCAGGCGGTGGAGACCGGCGCCTGCCCGCACACGGCGATCCGCGACGACATCTCCGCCAACCTCGAAGCAGTCGAGGAACTGGAGGACGCCGTCGGCCCGCTCGACCTGATCCTCGTCGAGTCCGGCGGCGACAACCTCACCGCCACCTTCTCCAAGGGGCTCGTCGACGCCCAGATCTTCGTCATCGACGTGGCCGGAGGCGACGACATCCCGCGCAAGGGCGGACCCGGCGTCACCACCGCCGACCTCCTCGTGATCAACAAGACCGATCTCGCCCCTTATGTCGGTTCCGACCTGGCGCGGATGGCCCGCGACGCCGAGGAGCAGCGCGGCGAACTGCCCGTCGCCTTCACCTCGCTGCGCGCCGAGAACGGCATCGGCCCCGTCGCCGACTGGGTCCGGGCCCGACTCGGGGCATGGACCGCGTGAGCCTGAGCGCCACCGCACGGATCGCCGCCACCGCCGACGGAGGGCTTCCGCTCCTGGTGAGCGACGGGCCCCTCGCCCTGCGCCGCACCCGAGCGGCGGGACCGTACACCCGGGTCACCGTCGTGGGGGCGATGAGCGCCCCGCTCGGCGGTGACCGGCTCGCGATCGAGACCGAGGTACGGGACGGGGCCCGGCTCCTGGTCGACGCGGCCGCCGCCACCCTCGCCCTGCCGGGCCGGAGCAGCGAGCCGGCCGCGTACGACGTCCGGATCTCCGTCGGCGAGGAGGGCGTGCTGCGCTGGCTGCCCGAGCAGGTGGTCTCCGTGCACGGCTCGGAGCTGCGGATGCGGACCACGGTCGAACTCGCCCCCACGGCCCGGCTCGTCCTGCGCGAGGAGCAGATCCTCGGCCGGCACGGCGAACCGCCCGGCACCCTCGTCACCCGGCTCACCGTCCGCCGGGCCGGCCGTCCGCTGCTCGACCAGGAGCTGGCCTTCGGCGCGGGCGCGCCGGGTGGCTGGGACGGCGGCGCGGTCCTCGGCGGTCACCGGGCCACCGGCCAACTCCTCGTCGTGGACCCCGCGTTCGTCGCGAAGCCGGTGGAGTCCCGGCCGATCGGCGAGCACGCCGTCGTCACCCCGCTCGCCGGGCCCGCCGCGCTCGCCACGGCCGTCGCCCCGGACGCCCTCGCGCTCCGCCGGGCGCTCGACTCGGTGCTGGCCGAGGTCGCCCCCTGCTGACCGGCTCCGACAGGTCACCGCTCAGCGGTACACACCTCTCCGGTTATTGGTTCGGCAAAGAAACGCGCGTTCGCTCTTTCATCGTGAGCCCCAAGGGCGAAAGGATCCCCCGGACAACCCGATACGCGGCGCCGTCACGGGGATGGCGCCCACCCTGGGGGAGGACCATTTGAGACGTACAGCAATGCTCGGCTCGGCCGGCACGCTGATAGCCGGCACGCTGGTCGCCGGCGCCATCGCCGCGCCGGTGGCGAACGCCGACAGCCGGCACCTGCGTGACGCGGAGTCGATCGGCGTCGCCGTCGCCGCCGCGCGCGCCGCCCAGGCGGGCATCGACTGGCAGGACTGCCCCGCCGACTGGGGCCTGGAGAAGCCGATCCAGTGCGGCTGGGTCACCGTCCCGGTCGACTACGCCGAGCCCAACGGCAAGAAGATCAAGATCGCGGTCGACCGCATCAACGCCACCGGCACCCCCGCCGAGCGCCAAGGCGCCCTGCTCTACAACCCGGGCGGCCCCGGCGGCTCCGGCATGCGCTTCCCGCGCCGGGTCACCACCAAGAACAAGATCTGGGCGGGCGCCGCCAAGGCCTACGACTTCGTGGGCTTCGACCCCCGCGGTGTCGGCCACTCGGCCCCCATCTCCTGCGTCGACCCGACCGAGTTCGTCAAGGGCCCCAAGCTCGACCCGGTCCCTGACAGCGAGGCCGACAAGCAGGCGCAGCGCAAGCTGGCCGCCGAGTACGCCAAGGGCTGCGCCGAGAAGAGCGGCGACATGCTGCCCTTCATGACCACGCCCAACACGGCGCGCGACCTCGACGTCGTCCGCGCCGCGCTCGGCGAGAAGAAGCTGAACTTCGTCGGCGTCTCGTACGGCACCTACCTCGGCGCGGTCTACGGCACCCTGTTCCCGACGCACGTCCGCCGCATGGTCCTGGACAGCGTCGTGAACCCCTCGACCCGCAACATCTGGTACGAGGCCAACCTCGGCCAGGACATCGCCTTCGAGGGCCGGCTCACGGACTGGATGACCTGGGTGGCCCAGCACGACGCCACCTACCACCTCGGCGACACCCTCGCCGAGGTCCGCGAGCAGTGGAACACCCTGCGCGCCGACGCCAAGAAGGCGCCCCTCGGCGGCAAGGTCGGTCCGGCCGAGCTCATCGGCTTCTTCCAGAACGCCCCGTACTACGACTCCATGTGGGCCCCGGTGGCCGAGGCGTGGAGCGCGTACGCCGCGGGCGACCCGCAGCCGCTGATCGACAACGCCGCCGCGGACCTCACGGACACCGCCGGCAACATCTCGTCGGAGAACGGCAACGCCGTCTACACCGCCGTCGAGTGCGCCGACGCCCCCTGGCCGACCAGCTGGAAGAAGTGGGACCGGGACAACTCCCGCCTCCACGAGCAGTACCCGTTCATGACCTGGGCGAACGCGTGGATGAACCTCCCGTGCGCGACCTGGGCCGCCCCGAGCCGGCGCCCGGTCGTGGTGGAGACGAACAAGGGCCTGCCGCCCGTGCTCATCACCCAGTCCGAGCGTGACGCCGCCACCCCGTACGAGGGCGCCGTCGAGCTGCACAAGCGCTTCAAGGGCTCGCGCCTGATCACGGAGAAGGACGCCGGCTCGCATGGCATCACCGGCCTCGTGAACCCGTGCCTCAACCCCAAGGTCGAGGACTACCTGCTGACCGGCAAGCTCGACGCCACGGACCAGACGTGCGCCCCGCACGCCACTCCGCAGCCGTAGCACCCGCCACAGCGACCTGAGGGAGGGGCGGCCGTCCGACGGCCGCCCCTTCTGCCGTCCCCCGGCTACCGGGCCGAGGAAGCCGACCAGGCGTCCTCCGCCGCGTAGTCGAAGAAGTCCACCCCGTACTTCGCGAGACCGGGGAACGCCTCCCGCCAGTCACGGTCCGCCAGGTGCCCTACGAGCCACGCCACGGTCTCCGGCAGCGACGCCGCGTACGACACCACCGGCCGGTACCCCAACTCGCGCCCGGCCGCGGCCATGTCGTAGACGACCGGGTGCTCCGCCGTCCACGGGGTGAGCCCCACGACGCCCTCCGGCGGCCCCGCGATCGGCACCGTCTCGCTCTCCACCCCCATGACCGCGTCGATCGCGGCCCCGATCTCCGCCACCGTCGGCGCCTCGGGGTCGGCGCCGTTCAGGACCCGGCTGCCCGGCCGCGCCGCCGCGAGCCGGACGAGCTCCGCCAGGTTGTCCACGTGCGCCGGGTGGAACCGCGAGGCACCGCCGTACGCGAGCGGGCGCACCGGACGCCCGTCGAGCGCCCGCTTCACGAACCACAGTTCGCGCGGACCGGGGCAGTGCGGCCCGTGGATCGCGCCGGCCCGCAGCAGGGTCGTCGGCAGGGCGTCGCCCGCCGCGAGCAGCTCCCGTTCCAGGGCCACCTTCCGCGTGCTGTACGTGGAGTCGCCGGGCGCGACCGTACGCCAGTCCTCCGCGACCGGCACCGGGAAGGCGGGGAAGCCGTCCGGCCGGTCCTGGGTGTCGAAGCTGCGGCCCTTCCCGTCCTCGTAGACCGCGCCGCTCGACACCACGACGGCCGAGCCGATCCGGCCGGCGAGTCCGGTCAACTGCCTTCCGTGCGCGCGGTCGTAGGCGACGATGTCGACGAGCACGTCACAGCCGTCACCGAGCGCCGCCGCGAGCGCCCCCTCCTCGGTCCGGTCGAGCCGCACCGTACGGACCTCGTCGGGCCACCGCCCGTCCCTGCCGCCGCCCCGCGAGGCGGCCGTCACCTCCCAGCCGTCCGCGACGAGGGCCCGTACGGCCGCCCGCCCCACCTGTCCCGACGCACCCAGCACGAACGCGTTTCCCTTGGTCATGATCGCGACGCTAGAGGCGCCGGGACCCGCGGCCCAAGCGATTGCGCCGTGCGCGGATCCGCCCTCAGCGTTCCCCGCGGGGGAACTTCCGCGGATCTCCGTCGTCCGGCGCCTCCGCGGCCTTGACCACCGCCGCGTAGTCGTCGACGTACTCCTGCCCGGACAGGCGCAGGATCTCGTACATGATCTCGTCCGTCACCGCGCGCACCACGGCCCGCTCGTCCGCGGAACCCGCGAACCGGGAGAAGTCCAGCGGCGCGCCGAACCGGATGGTGACGCGGCGGATCCGCGGCACGACCTTCCCCGGCGGCTGGATCTCGAACGTGCCGACCATCGCGCACGGCACCACCGGCACACCGGCGGTCAGCGCCATCACCGCCACCCCCACCTTGCCCTTGTAGAGGCGCCCGTCGTGCGAGCGGGTCCCCTCCGGGTAGATGCCGAGCAGTTCGCCCTTGGCCAGCACGCCGAGCCCCTCGCGGATCGCCGCCTTCCCGGCCTCCTTCCCGGAGCGGTCCACCGGGATCTGCCCGGCCGCCCGGAAGAACGCGGCCGTCAGCCGCCCCTTGAGCCCCGGACCGGTGAAGTACTCCTGCTTGGCGAGGAAGGTGATCCGCCGGTCGAGCACCGCCGGCATCAGGAAGTGGTCGGAGAAGGAGAGGTGGTTGCCCGCGACGATCGCCGCGCCCTCCTCCGGGACGTGTTCGAGCCCCTCGATCCGCGGCCTGAACAACAGCCTCAGGAGCGGTCCGAGCAGTACGTGCTTCATCAGGTGGTAGAACACCCGCGACCCCCGTTCGTCGTCCGTCACGACCCGTTGTATCCGTGCGCGGGCCCGTGGTCCACTGGTGGGGGAGCGTCACCATGACAGGCGAGCGCGGAGCCAGGCGCCCCGGCCGCGTCCTCACCGCGCTGCTGTGCGCGGTGACGGCGGCCGGGTTGTACGGCTGCTCCGACTCGGGCCCGCCGGAGCCGAGCCCCGTGCCGACGCCCCCGCCCGCCACCACGTCCCCGGCGGCGCCCACGTCCCCGCCCCCGGCGTCCACCGGCCGGTCGCCGTTCACCGGGCTGCCCGCGCGCCCCGCCCCCGTCCTGGCCGTGAAGCTCGACAACGTGCCCGCGGCTCGTCCCCACACCGGGCTCGGCGCCGCCGACCTCGTCTACGTCGAGCAGGTCGAGGGCGGAGTCACCCGCCTCCTGGCCGTCTACTCCTCCCGCCTTCCCGAGCTCACCGGGCCCGTTCGCAGCGCCCGCGAGTCCGACATCGCGCTGCTCGGCGACTTCGGGCGGCCCGTCCTCGCCTACTCCGGCGCGCAGTCCGCCCTGAACCCCCTGCTGCGGGCCGCGCCCCTCGACCTCGTCACGGAGACCACCGCGCCCCAGGCCTTCCGGCGCTCGCCCGCCCGGGCCGCCCCGCACAACCTCTACCTGCGTCCCGCCCGGGCGCTCGCCACCGCCCCGGGGGCCGACGACGCACCGGACATCGGCTTCCGCTTCGGGCCGGCGCCGGCCGGCGGCACGCCGGTCGAGACCTCGACCGTCCGCTTCCCGGCGGCGCGCTACACCTTCACCTGGTCCGCCGCCGACCGCGCCTGGCGGGTGGCCATGGACGGCCGCGAGGCCCGCGCCACCGACACGGGACCGCTCGGGCCCGCCACGGTGGTCGTCCAGCGCGTCACCGTCCGGCCGTCCCGCTTCCACGACCGGTTCGGATCGGTCTCCCCGTACAGCGAGACCGTCGGCAGCGGCACCGCGCTCGTGCTGCGCGACGGCCGCGCCCACGAGGCCCGCTGGTCCCGTCCCACGGCCTCCTCCGGCACCACGTTCACCACTCCGGCCGGTGCGCCCATGCCCTTCGCCCCCGGCCAGGTCTGGGTGGTCCTCGCCCCGCGGGCCTGAGGCCGGTCGGGCGGATCGGATCCGGATGCGCCCGGAGGCGTTCAGGGCTGCGTCGGGCCGGGGCGTCCCGGTGGGCGGGCGTGCGGGGCGGGCGTCTCCGAGCTGTCCGCCGCGGCCATGCCGATCGTGGCGACGATCAGCAGCACCAGGCCGAACCAGAGCCAGCCGCTGCTGCCGAGCGCCACCGTGTAGGCCGTCGTGAGCACCAGCGCCGCGCAGGTGAGCACCGTCATCGTCTTCGTGGGACCGGACATGTGTCCGCCCTCCTCCCGACCGGGGGCCGTGGAAGCCGTCCCTGCCATCGTGACCCCGGGAGAGGGGCGCGCGCTACTCCCCGGACGCTCCGGCGTGCGCCGGTACGCGAACCGGGTCCGGCGCCGAGAACGGCACCGGACCCGGAAACGGTCCGCGGGGGAGTCGGCGACGCCGTCAGCGACTCCGGAGCGAGGCCAGGTACGCGTTGTACGCCTCCAGCTCCTTGTCACCGTCGCGGTCGGCGGCCCGGTCCTTGCGGACGGCCTGCCGCTGCTCGGAGTGGTACCACTGGTAGACCAGCGCGATCAGGACGATCACCGACGGGATCTCGCTGAACGCCCAGGCGATGCCGCCCGCCGCGTTCTGGTCGGCGAGCGCGTCGATCCCGAGCGAGGCCGGCGGGTTCTTGTACGCGTCCACCAGCGGCCCGGTCGCCATCATCATCGCGATGCCGAAGAAGGCGTGGAACGGCATCCCCGCGAACAGCTCCAGCATCCGCATCACGTAGCCCGGCCGGTGCGGGCCCGGGTCGACGCCCATGATCGGCCAGAAGAAGACCAGGCCCACCATCAGGAAGTGCACCATCATGCCGATGTGCCCCGCCTTCGAGCCCATCAGGAAGTCGAAGAGCGGGGAGAAGTACAGCCCGTAGAGGCTCGCGACGAACATCGAGATCGTGAACGCCGGGTGCGTGATCACCTTCATGTACCGGCTGTGCAGCAGCTTCAGGAGCAGCTCACGCGGTCCGAGCGAGCCCCGGCCGGCCACCGGGAGCGCCCGCAGCGCGAGCGTCACCGGCGCGCCGAGCAGCAGCAGGATCGGCGACAGCATGGAGATCACCATGTGCTGCACCATGTGCACGCTGAACATGACCATGCCGTAGTCGTTGAGCTTGGTGCACATCATCAGGGCGACGGACAGCACGCCGACCGTGAAGAACACCGTCCGGCTCACCGGCCACGCGTCCCCGCGCCGCCGCAGCCGCGCCACGCCCCACCCGTACAGACCGAGTGCCGCGAGGCAGCCGATCAGGAAGAAGAGGTCGGGAGAGAACTCCAGGCCCCGGCCCAGCGTGAACGGCGGCAGATCCGTGGTCATGCCGTGCCCGCTGTGATCCATCCGTACACTCCTGGAGCCCGATTCGCGCTTGTTGTCCGCACCAGACTAGAACCGCCCCCGGTCGCGACCGCGACCGGGGGCGGATGTCACGTACGGGAGTCGTCAGAGCACGCACTCCGCCTCGGCGTAGCGGTCGGCCGGGACCGTCTTGAGGGTCTCCACGGCCTGGGCCAGCGGGACCATCGTGATCTCGGTGCCGCGCAGCGCGGTCAGCATGCCGAACTCGCCCCGGTGCGCGGCCTCGACCGCGTGCCAGCCGAAGCGGGTCGCGAGGACGCGGTCGTACGCGGTGGGGGTGCCGCCGCGCTGGACGTGGCCCAGGATGACCGGTCGGGCCTCCTTGCCGAGGCGCCGCTCCAGTTCCACGGAGAGCTGGTTGGCGATGCCGGTGAAGCGCTCGTGGCCGTAGATGTCGGTGCCGGCGGTCTTGAAGTCCATCGAGCCCTCGGCCGGCTTCGCGCCCTCGGCGACGACCACGATCGCGAACCGCTTGCCGGCCTCGAAGCGCTCGCCGACCCGGGCGGTCAGCTCGTCGATGTCGAAGGGGCGCTCGGGGACCACCACGGCGTGCGCGCCGGCGGCCATGCCGGAGTGCAGCGCTATCCAGCCGGTGTGGCGGCCCATGACCTCGACGACGAGGACCCGCTGGTGCGACTCGGCGGTGGTCTTCAGCCGGTCGAGGGCCTCGGTGGCCACGGTGACGGCGGTGTCGAAGCCGAAGGTGACGTCGGTGGAGGCGATGTCGTTGTCGATCGTCTTCGGGACGCCGACGATCGGGAGACCGGCCTCGGACAGCAGGTTCGCCGCCTTCAGGGTGCCCTCGCCGCCGATCGGGATGATCGCGTCGAGCCCCAGGTCGGCGACGTGGCCCTTGGCCTTCTCGACGCCGCCGACGAGGTGCGCGGGCTGGACCCGCGAGGAGCCGAGGATGGTGCCGCCCCGGGCCAGGATGCCGCCGACCGCGTCGAGGTCGAGCTTTCGGTAGTCGCACTCCAGGAGGCCCCTCCACCCGTCGTGGAAGCCGATGACCTCGTCGCCGTGGTCGACGACGGCGCGGTGCACGACGGAACGGATGACAGCGTTCAGACCGGGGCAGTCTCCGCCGGAGGTGAGCACGCCAATGCGCATAGCCCAAAAACCTTTGCAACGTGGGCCGACTCCCGGACCACGTCGTCCGGCTGGATCCCCGCCACCCTATAGCCGCAGCGTGGCGGGGCCGAACCGGATGTCCGCACAGTGGACAACGTACCTTCGTACGAGGGACCGGGAGCGGCCCCCGGGGTGACTCAGGCGGGCTGGGTCGCCGCCGCGATGCGCTCGGCGCGCAGCGCCTCGTACCACCGGTCGTCGGTCGGCGGCAGCGCGTTCACGTCGAGGGCCAGCTTCAGGAGCAGGTCCGCGATCTGCGGGTTCCGCGCCATGACGGGGCCGTGCATGTACGTGCCGAAGACGGTGTCGTTGTACGCGCCCTCGGTGCCGTCGCCGGTGCCGTTGCCCTTGCCGAAGACGGTCCGGGCGAACGGCCGGGCCGTCGGGCCGAGATGGGTGATGCCCTGGTGGTTCTCGAAACCGGTCAGCTGGGGGAGGCCGAGGCGCGGGTCGATGTCCGCGAGGACGTCGCCGACGCAGCGGGCGCCCTCGCCGCGGGTGGTGGTGACGTCGAGCAGGCCGAGGCCCGGCTGCCGCTCGCCGAGGTCGTTGATGAACTCGTGGCCCAGGATCTGGTAGCCGGCGCAGACCGAGAAGATGATCGCGCCGTTGGAGGCGGCCCGGGGCAGACCGCCGTCGCGGAGCAGCCGCTCGGCCGCGAGCCGCTGCGGCCGGTCCTCGCCGCCACCGATCAGATAGATGTCGCCGGAGGTCGGGATCGGCTGGTCGCTGCGGACGTCGACGCGCTCGACGCTGAGGCCGCGCTGCTCGGCGCGGCGCTGGACGACGAGCACGTTGCCCTGGTCGCCGTAGGTGCTGAGCAGGTCCGGGTAGACCCAGACCAGGCGCAGGCTGCTGTCACTCATGCTGCAAGTCCTCTACGGGTCAGTTGCCGACGCGGCGGCGGACGTCCTGGAACGCGGTGTAGTTGGCGATCAGCTCGATCTGCCCGGGCGGGGCCATCATGACGGCCTCGTCCAGCGTGTCGCAGACGCGGAAGTCGACACCCGCGACCTCCAGGCGGACCGCCAGGTCGAGCCGGCGGTCGCCGATCACCATGATCGGGTGGCCGGCGAGCCGGCCGTAGTCCACGTCCCACAGCCAGGAGGTGTCCGTGCCGTCGGCGCCGCGCGCGTTGACGGCGAGGATCACCGGGGCGGGCGGCCCGTCGATGAGGGAAAACGTTTCGAGCCAGCCGGCCGGGTTCTTCGCGAGCAGCAGACGCAGGTCGCGGCCCTGGAAGGAGACCACGTCGTAGCGTCCGGCGACGGCCTGCACCTGGTACATCCGCTCCAGGGCGACCTGGGGCGGCACGCCGAAGACGGCGGCGACGGCGGCCGAGGTGGCGGCGTTCGCCTTGTTGGCGCGGCCGGGCAGCTGGAGGCGGATCGGCCAGGCCGAACCGTGCGGGTCGAGCACGTGGTCGCCGCTGAGCGCCCAGCTCGGCGCGGGACGGCGGAAGCCGCACTCACCGCAGAACCAGTCGTCGCCCGGGCGCTGCATCACACCGCCGCAGGCGGGGCACGACCAGGCGTCGTCCTTCCACTCCTGGCCGGCGGCGACCCACACCACGTTGGGGGAGGAGGAGGCGGCCCACACGATCAGCGGGTCGTCGGCGTTGGCGACGACCACGGCCTTGGTGCCGTTGAGGCCCTCGCGCCACTTCTCGGCGAGCATCCGGGTCTCGGCGGCGCGGTCGAGCTGGTCGCGCGAGAGGTTGAGCAGCGCGATCACCTTGGGCGTGGTGTCCCGGGCGACGCCGGCGAGGTACTTCTCGTCGACCTCGATGACGCCGTACTTGGACTCGGAGCCGCCGGCCAGGGCCGAGGTGATGCCCGCGGGCATGTTGGCGCCGAGTGCGTTGGAGACCACGGGACCGGCGGCCCGCAGGGCCTCCGCGATCAGCCGGGTCGTGGTCGTCTTGCCGTTCGTCGCCGACACCAGGACGACGTCCAGATGCTGCGCGAGCCGACCGAGCAGGTCCGGGTCGAGCTTCAGCGCCACCCGGCCGCCGATCACCGATCCGCTGCCGCGTCCCGCCGCACGCGACACCGCGGCCGCGGCCTTGCCCGCCGTCACGGCCAGCTTGGCGCGCGGCGACAGCGGCTCTGGATTACCGGGGTGTCCTGACATCGTTCCTGTTCCTCCTTGCGTCGGTCCGGGCTCAGCCTATCGAGATCCGGCCAGCAGCCCGAACAGCGGCACCGTCGAGCGCCCGCCCGAAACCGGGAGGTCACAGGGACCGTACCCTTACGGCCATGCGAAACCGCCCCATCCCCGGCAGTTCCGGCCTCGTCCGAGCGATGACCCTGCTCGGCGACCCCGTGCTGCACACCCCCTGCGCGCCCGTCACCGACTTCGGACCCGAACTGGCCCGGCTCGTCGAGGACATGTTCGCCACGATGTACGCGGCGAACGGCGTGGGCCTGGCGGCGAACCAGGTCGGCGTGGGCCTGCGGGTGTTCGTGTACGACTGCCCCGACGACGAGGAGGTCCGTCACCTCGGCCATGTGGTGAACCCGCGCCTGGTCGAGGCGGACGGCGATGTGATCAGAGGCCCCGAGGGCTGCCTTTCGCTGCCGGGCCTGGAGGCGCCGACGCCCCGGTACGACCGCGCGGTCGTCGAGGGCGTACGCCTGGACGGGACCCCGATACGGATCGAGGGCACGGGATTCTTCGCCCGCTGCCTCCAGCACGAGGCCGACCACCTCGACGGCGGGGTATACGCCGACCACGTCACGGGGTGGCGCAAGTCACGTCTCCTGCGGGCGATCCGCAAGGAGTCGTGGGGCGGCCGGGCGTCCGTTCTGGAGGACTGACCGGTCGGCCGGGCTGACCGGTCGGCCCGGCCGGGAACCCCGGCCCGGTGCGGTCAGAACCCGGGCCCGCCCGGGAGGTCGTCGGCCTCGGCCAGGCGGCCCCACAGCAGGTCGGCCAGGCTCTTGACCAGGTCGGCGCGGGAGCAGGGGCGTTCGCCGAGCCACCAGTCGCCGGCGGCGTGCATCATGCCGACGATGCCGTGGCCCCAGATGCGGGCCTGGGCCTCGGCGGCGGGGCCGAGGTCGACGCGCTCGGCGATGACCTGGCCGAGCTCCTCGCCCATGCGGCGGAGCAGCGGGGCCGAGTGGCGGCCGACGTCGAAGCCCTGCTCGGCCTGGTGCGACTCCTCCGCCGGGTGCATGAGGAAGCGGTAGACCTGGGGCATCGCCTCGATCGAGGCGAGGTAGGTGTCGAGGGTGGCCTCGACGCGCCGGCGCCGGTCGGCCGGGGCGTCGAGCGCGGCCCGCAGGGCGGCGAGGAGCGCGTCCGTGTGCCGGGTCGCGAGGGCGCGGTAGAGGCCGCCCTTGTCGCCGAAGTGGCGGTAGAGGATGGGCTTGGTGATGCCGGCTTCCGCCGCGATCGCGTTCATGGACGCCTTGGGGCCGTCGCGGAGCACCACCCGGTCCGCCGCCTCCAGCAGTTCGCGGCGTCGCTGTTCGGCGGGCGTCTGCCGGTCGGTGGTCCGGTGTGCGATGTCCATAAGCGTGTCTCCCCGCCCGTGCGATTCCGTGAGGCTGTCGCAACGTAACACCCGGCCGGGATCCGGTGCCGGTCGGGCCGAAGTGCTCCGCTGCTGGTTGACAGCCTCTACCCACCGGTAACAGACTGCTGTTACCGCAAGTAACGTACCGCTGGGAGGGCACATGGGCGAGTTCACGCTCGAACTCAACGAGGACCAGAAGCAGGTCCGCGACTGGCTGCACGGCTTCGCCGCCGACGTGATGCGCCCCGCGGCCGCCGAGTGGGACGAGCGTGAGGAGACTCCCTGGCCGATCATCCAGGAAGCCGCCAAGCTCGGCATCTACTCCCTCGACTTCTACGCCCAGCAGTTCTTCGACCCGACCGGCCTCGGCATCCCGATGGCGATGGAGGAGCTCTTCTGGGGCGACGCCGGCATCGCCCTCTCCATCGTCGGCACCGGCCTCGCCGCCGTCGGCGTCCTCGCCAACGGCACCGAGGAGCAGATCGGCACCTGGGTCCCGCAGATGTACGGCGACGCCGACGACGTCAAGGTCGCCGCCTTCTGCTCCTCCGAGCCCGACGCCGGCTCCGACGTCGCCTCGATGCGCACCCGGGCCGTGTACGACGAGGCCAAGGACGAGTGGGTCCTGAACGGCACCAAGACCTGGGCGACCAACGGCGGCATCGCCAACGTCCACGTCGTCGTCGCCGTCGTCGACCCGGAGCTCGGCTCCAAGGGGCACGCCTCCTTCATCGTCCCGCCGAACACCCCCGGCCTCTCCCAGGGCCAGAAGTTCCAGAAGCACGGCATCCGCGCCTCCCACACCGCCGAGGTCGTCCTGGAGGACGTCCGCGTCCCCGGCCACTGCCTGCTCGGCGGCAAGGAGAAGCTGGACGACCGCCTCGCCCGCGCCCGCGAGAAGGCCAAGGCGGGCGGCGAGCGCGTGAAGAACGCCGCCATGGCCACCTTCGAGGCCTCCCGCCCCGCGGTCGGCGCGATGGCGGTCGGCACCGCCCGCGCCGCGTACGAGGTCGCCCTCGACTACGCGAAGACCCGTGTCCAGTTCGGCCGCCCGATCATCGAGAACCAGGGCGTGGCCTTCCAGCTCGCCGACATGGCCACCCAGATCGACGCCGCCCGCCTCCTCGTCTGGCGCGCCTCCTGGATGGCCACCGCCGGCAAGCCCTTCACGGCCGCCGAGGGCTCCATGTCCAAGCTGTACGCCAGCGAGGTCGCCAAGACGGTCACCGGCCAGGCCATCCAGATCCTCGGTGGCAACGGCTACACCCGCGAGTACCCGGTCGAGCGCATGCACCGCGACGCCGCCATCTACACCATCTTCGAGGGCACCAGCGAGATCCAGCGCATGGTGATCAGCCGCGCGCTCGCGAAGTAGCCGCCCTCACACGAGGCAGAACTCGTTGCCCTCCGGGTCCTGGAGCACCACCGCGTAGTAGTCCATGCCGTCCGGCTCGTCCATCGCGTACAGGACGGTGGCGCCGAGGGCCGTCAGCCGGGCCACCTCGCCGTCCACGCGTGCGCGGCGGAGGGCGAGGGGGGCCTCGCGGCCGCCGCCCACCTTCAGGTCGAGGTGGAGGCGGTTCTTGACGGTCTTGGGCTCCGGGACGCGCTGGAACCAGACCCGGGGGCCGAGGCCCTTCGGGTCGACGATGGACTCCGGGAGCTCCCCGGCGTCGTCGCCCAGCTCCTCCTCGGGGACGCCGACGGCCCGCCAGTACGCCCGCCAGGTGGCGTGCCCGGCCGGCGGCGGTTCGGGGACGTAGCGCAGGGCGTCCAGCCAGAATGGCACCAGGCGCCGGGGGTCCGCGCAGTCGATGGTCAGCTGCAGGGTCAACTCGGGGCGTTCCATGGGTCGAGCCTGCCAGACGGCGCCGACAGTCGACCCGATGGAGCGGGCCCGTTCGAGCCAACAGGCCAGATTCGGTCCACTGTTCGATCATCCCTACCCGTGCGTCACCCCGTCGGGGAGAATCGCTGCGCAGGTGACGATCGAGGGGGAACCGTTCATGGCCAACACCACAGGCACCGAAGCACCCGAACTCGCGGGACTCCCGCTGCTCGGCTCCATGTTCGACCTCAAGAACGACGCACTGGGCACCTTCCTGCGCGCCCGGCGCGAACACGGCGACGTCGTCCGGATCACCGCGGGACCGCCCGGCGTCCGCGCCACCGTCTACGGCGTCTTCTCCGCCGAGGGGGCGCAGCAGGTCCTCGCCGGGGAGTCGGCCAACTTCCGCAAGGACAACGCCTTCTACCAGGAGATCCGCGAGTCCTTCGGCAACGGCCTGCTCACCAGCCAGGACGAGGACTACCTGCGCCAGCGCCGGCTCGTCCAGCCCCTCTTCACCAAGCGCCGCGTCGACGGCTACGCCGCGGCCGTCGCGGCCGAGGTCGCCACCCTCACCGGCGAATGGCGGGACGGCGGGGCCGAGACCGTCGACGTCCTGCACGAGATGACCCGCCTCGCGCTCCGAGCGGTCGCCCGCATCCTCTTCGGCACGGACGTCGACGCGGCCGTCGAGATCGTCGAGCGCAGCTTCCCGGAACTCGCCGCCTACGTGCTGAGCCGCGGCTACGCCCCGCTCAAGTTCCCCCGCGACTGGCCCACGCCAGCCAACCGCAAGGCCGCCGCCGTCCACGAGGCGCTCTACCAGGTCTGCGACCGGATCATCACCGAGCGGCGCGCCGCGGACCGCGCCCCCGGCGACGGCGACGACCTGCTCACGCTCCTCGTCGAGGCCGAGAGCGCCGAGGACGGCAGTTTCGACGCCACCGAGCTCCGCGAGCAGGTCCTCGTCTTCCTGCTCGCCGGGCACGAGACCACCGCCACCTCCCTCGGCTTCGCGCTGCACCTGCTCGGCAAGCACCCGGAGGTGCTGAAGCGGGCCCACGAGGAGGTCGACCGGGTCCTCGCCGGACGCACCCCCGGCGCCGCCGACCTCGACGCGCTGCCCTACGTCACCCAGGTCCTCAAGGAGACCATGCGCCTCTTCCCGGCCGCCCCGGCCATCGGGCGCCGCGCCGTCGCCGCCACCGTGGTCGACGGCGTCACCATCCCGGCCGGCGCGGACGTCATCGTCGCCTCCTACGTCACCCACCGGCACCCCGCCTACTGGGAGGACGCGGAGCGCTTCGACCCGGACCGCTTCACCCCCGAGGCGGAGGCGGCCCGACCCCGGTACGCCTGGTACCCCTTCGGCGGCGGCCCGCGCGCCTGCATCGGACAGCACTTCTCGATGCTGGAGTCGGTGATCGCGCTGGCGATGCTGCTCCAGAAGTACGACTTCGAGGCCGTCGACACGGAGGTGCCCGTCGGCTCCGCGATCACGCTCTTCGCGAAGGGCCCGGCCCGCTGCCGCCTGGTGCCCAGGACGGCGTAGGCACCCCCGGCACGCAAACGGTCCGGCTCCCGCTCGGGGGACCGGACCGCTTCCGTCGGGGAACCGCTCGCTACGGCCGGGTCGCGACGACCACCGTCGCCCACCACTCGTCGGAGGTGAGGACCTCCGGCACCAGGCCGGACGCGGACATCACCGCGGCGGCCGACTCGGCCTGCCGCTCGCTCGTCTCCACGAACAGGTGCCCGCCCGGCGCCAGCCACTCCGGCGCCCCGGCGGCGACCCGCCGCAGCACGTCGAGACCGTCCGAACCGCCGTCGAGCGTGACGCGCGGTTCGTGGTCGCGGGCCTCGGGAGGCAGCAGTCCGATCTCCTCCGTCGGTACGTAGGGCACGTTGGCGACCAGGATGCCGACCCGGCCCCTCAGCTCCGCCGGCAGCGGCGCGAACAGGTCGCCCTCGTACACCCGGCCGCCGCGCGGCTCGACGTTCCGGCGGGCGCAGCGCACCGCCGCCGGCTCGACGTCCGAGGCGTGCACCTCCGCGCCCACGACCCGGTCCAGGAGCACCGCGCCCGCCGCTCCCGAGCCACAGCACAGGTCGACGCAGACGGTCCCCGGCCGGGCCCGCTCCACCGCGAGCCCGACGAGGAACTCCGTACGGCGCCGGGGCACGAAGACCCCGGCGTCGACCTCGATCCGCAGCCCGGCGAACTCGGCCCAGCCCACGATGTGTTCGAGCGGCAGCCCTTCGGCCCGCCGCTCGACCATCGCGTCGAGCTCGGCGGGGTCCGCCGCCGCGGCGAGCAGCATCTCCGCCTCCTCCTCGGCGAACACGCAGCCGGCGGCCCGCAGCCGCTCGACGACCCCCGTGCCGACGCCCGTATCAGACAAGCTGCGCCTCGATCGCGGCCACGACCTCCGGGGCCTCCGGCTCGGTGCGCGGGCGGAAACGGGTGACGGCGCCGTCGCGGCCGATGAGGAACTTCTCGAAGTTCCACTGCACGTCGCCGGCCTCGCCGTCGGCGTCGGCGATCTTCACCAGCTCCGAGTACAGCGGGTGGCGGGCGTCGCCGTTCACGTCCGTCTTCTCCAGGAGCGGGAAGGACACCCCGTACGTCGCCGAGCAGAAGGTGGCGATCTCGTCGGCGCTGCCGGGCTCCTGGCCCGCGAACTGGTTGCAAGGCACACCGAGCACGGTGAAGCCGCGCTCGCCGTACTCCTTCTGCAGCCGCTCCAGACCGGCGTACTGCGGCGTGAGGCCGCACTTGGAGGCGACGTTCACCACCAGGACCGCGCGGTCCTTGTAGTCGGCAAGGGAGACCGGCTCGCCGGTCAGGCTCTTCAGCGGAATGTCGTACAGACTCATGGGCTGCTCCTCGTCGGAATAGGGTTTGATCTCAACATGGGAGACGAACCACTGGCAATCGCGATCGATTCCGCACCGGACGGGCGACCCCGCCGCGTGCCCTGCCGTCTCTGCGGCCGGCCCCTCACGGGCGCCGACTCCCGCCGCACCGGCCTCGGCCCCACCTGCGACGCGAAACTCCACCCCCCGGCCCCCGACATCCGCACCCGCCGCCACGAGGTGACACAGGACACGCTCCCGGGGATCGACCAGGAGCCGTAGGCGGCGCGGTGACCGGAGCCGGATGACGCTACCAGGCCACAAATCGATCGCCCAGGGGGAAACGGGTCGGCACAGTGGGCGGCGATGAGACCGAGATCCCAGCGACCGGAGAACCGAACATGTCGACCCTGCGCGTGACCGCCGAAGTCCTGACCGTGCATCCGCACCCCAACGCCGACGCCCTGGAGCTGGCCCAGGTGGGCCTCTACCGGGCGGTCGTCGCCAAGGGGGCGTACGCGACGGGTGACGCCGCCGTCTACATCCCCGAGCAGGCCGTGCTGCCCGCAGGGCTGATCGACGAGCTGGGGCTGACCGGGCGGCTCGCCGGGGGGAACGCGGACCGGGTCAAGGCGGTTCGGCTGCGCGGGGAGCTGTCGCAGGGGATCGTCTGCAGGCCGGGGGAGCTGGCGGGAGTCGATCTGGAGCGGGCGGCGGCCGAGGGGACCGACTTCGCGGAGCGGCTCGGGATCGTGAAGTGGGTGCCGCCGATCCCGCCGACCATGAGCGGTGACGTGGAGGTGGCGCCCGACCTGCTGCCGTGGGTCGACATCGAGAACCTCCAGCGCTACCCGGACATCTTCGAGCCCGGCGAGCCCGTCGTCCTCACCGAGAAGCTGCACGGCACCGCCTGCCTGGTGACCTACGGCGCCGAGGACGGGCGGGTGCAGGTGTCCTCCAAGGGCTTCGGGGCGAAGGGCCTCGCCCTCCAGGAGGACCCGCGCAACCTGTACTGGCGGGCCGTCCACGGTCACGGCCTGGCGGCCGTCGCGGAGCGGCTGGCGAAACGCCTCGGCGCCCGCCGGGTCGGGTTCTTCGGCGAGGTGTACGGCTCCGGCGTGCAGGACCTCGCCTACGGCGCCGACGCCCGCTCCGAGACCGTCGGATACGCGCTCTTCGACGTGTCCGCCGACATCGACGGCCAGGTCCGCTGGCTGGACCCCGCCGAGGTCCTGGAGCCCGGCGAGGTCCCGCTCGTGCCGCGGCTGTACGCCGGCCCGTACGACCTGGACACGGTCCTGGCGCACGCGAGCGGCCGGGAGACCGTCTCCGGCCGGGAGACGCACCTGCGGGAGGGCGTGGTCATCCGGCCGGCGACCGAGCGGTACAGCCCGGTCACCGGAGGCCGCGCCATCGCCAAGGCGGTCAGCCCGGCCTACCTGACCCGCAAGGGCGCCACCGAGTACGAGTGACCGGAGGGAGTCACAGCTTCCTGAAGAGGCCCTCCTGGACCACCGACACCAGGAGCCGGCCCTCGCGGTCGTAGATGCGGCCGCGGGCGAGCCCCCGGCCGCCGGTGGCGATCGGGGACTCCTGGTCGTAGAGGAACCACTCGTCCGCGCGGAAGGGGCGGTGGAACCACATCGCGTGGTCGAGGGAGGCCATGTCGAAGCCTCGCGGGCCCCACAGCGGCTCGACGGGGATGCGCACCGCGTCGAGGAGCGTCATGTCCGAGGCGTAGGTCAGGGCGCAGGTGTGGACGAGCGGGTCGTCGCCCAGCGGGCCGACGGCCCGCATCCAGACCGCGGAGCGCGGGTCGGCACCCTTGACCTCCGCCTGGGTCCAGCGCAGGCGGTCGACGTAGCGGATGTCGAAGGGCTGGCGGCGGGCCATGCGCTCCAGGGCCTCCGGCAGGACGCCGAGGTGCTCGCGGATCTCGTCCGCGAGGTTCGGCAGGCTCTCCGGGTCGGTCAGGTGGCGCGGCGGCAGCTGGTGCTCGAACCCCGCCTCCTCCGGCTTGTGGAAGGAGGCCGTCAGATTGAAGATCGTCCGCCCCTCCTGGATCGCGGTCACCCGGCGGGTCGTGAACGACCGGCCGTCGCGCACCCGCTCCACCTGGTAGACGATCGGCACGCCGGGCCTGCCGGGCCGCAGGAAGTAGGCGTGCAGGGAGTGCACCGGCCGGTCGCCCTGAGTGGTGCGGCCGGCCGCCACCAGGGCCTGCCCGGCGACCTGCCCGCCGAAGACCCGTTGCAGCGACTCCTGCGGGCTGCGCCCGCGGAAGATGTTGACCTCGATCTGCTCCAGGTCGAGCAGGTCCACGAGCCTCTCGGCGGGGCTGGTCACGGAAGAATCTCCTTCGGGCGGTGGCTACAGCTGTCCGACGGACGTCACGCGGACCACCGCGCGGCCCTCCTCGTCGGAGGCCGCGAGATCCACCTCCGCGCTGATGCCCCAGTCATGGTCGCCGTTCGGGTCGGCGAAGGTCTGCCGGACGCGCCACAGGCCGTGCGCCGCGTCCTCCTCGATGGCGAGCAGCTTCGGGCCGCGCGCGTCGGGACCCGTACCGAGGTCGTCGTACTCGTCCCAGTACGCGTCCATCGCCTCGCCCCACGCGTCCGCGTCCCAGCCGGACTCGGCGTCCAGCTCGCCGAGCGCGTCGACGTTGTCGAGGGCGGCCAGCTCCACCCGGCGGAACATGGCGTTGCGCACCAGGACGCGGAAGGCGCGGGCGTTGGCCGTGACCGGCTTGACCTGGTCGGCCTTCTCCTGGGCCTCCTCGGCCGTCTGGACCTCGGGGTTGGCGAGCTGCTCCCACTCGTCCAGGAGCGAGGAGTCGACCTGGCGCACCATCTCGCCCAGCCAGGCGATCAGGTCCTCCAGGTCCTCGGTCTTCAGGTCGTCCGGGATGGTGTGGTCGAGCGCCTTGTACGCGCCGGCCAGGTAACGCAGGACGATGCCCTCGGTCCGCGCGAGCTCGTACCAGGAGGTGAACTCCGTGAAGGTGAGGGCCCGTTCGTACATGTCACGGATGACCGACTTCGGCGACACCGGGTGGTCCCCGACCCACGGGTGGGACTTCCGGTAGACGTTGTAGGCGTGCCAGAGCAGCTCGTCCAGCGGCTTCGGGTACGAGATGTCCTGGAGCCGCTCCATCCGCTCCTCGTACTCGACGCCGTCCGCCTTCATCTGCCCGACGGCCTCGCCGCGCGCCTTGTTCTGCATGGCGGCGAGGATCTGGCGCGGGTCGTCGAGCGTCGACTCGACGACGGACACCATGTCCAGCGCGTACGAGGGGGACTCCGGGTCGAGCAGGTCGAAGGCGGCCAGCGCGAACGTCGACAGCGGCTGGTTGAGCGCGAAGTCCTGCTGGAGGTCGACCGTCAGACGGATCGTGCGGCCCTCCGCGTCCGGCTCGGCGAGCTGCTCGACCACGCCGCCGTCGAGCAGCGAGCGGTAGATCGCGATGGCCCGGCGGATGTGCCGCAGCTGGGCCTTGCGCGGCTCGTGGTTGTCCTCCAGGAGCTTGCGCATCGCCTCGAAGGCGTTGCCAGGCCGGGCGATCACCGACAGCAGCATGATGTTGGTGACCTTGAAGCGGGAGGTCAGCGGCTCGGGCTCGGCTGCGATCAGCCGCTCGAACGTGGTGTCGCTCCAGGCGACGAAGCCCTCGGGGGCCTTCTTGCGGACGACCTTGCGGCGCTTCTTCGGGTCGTCGCCGGCCTTCGCGAGCGCCTTCTCGTTCTCGATGACGTGCTCGGGTGCCTGCGCCACGACCAGACCCGCGGTGTCGAAGCCGGCGCGGCCCGCCCGGCCCGCGATCTGGTGGAACTCACGGGCGCGCAGGGTGCGCACGCGGTTGCCGTCGTACTTGGTGAGCGCCGTGAAGAGCACCGTACGGATCGGCACGTTCACGCCCACGCCGAGGGTGTCCGTCCCGCAGATCACCTTCAGGAGGCCCGCCTGGGCCAGCTTCTCGACGAGGCGCCGGTACTTCGGCAGCATGCCCGCGTGGTGCACGCCGATGCCGTGGCGGACGTAACGCGAGAGATTCTGGCCGAACTTGGTGGTGAAGCGGAAGTTGCCGATCAGTTCGGCGATCTTGTCCTTCTCCTCACGCGTGCACATGTTGATGGACATCAGCGACTGCGCGCGCTCGACGGCCTGCGCCTGCGTGAAGTGCACGATGTAGACCGGCGCCTGCTTGGTCTCCAGGAGCTCGGTCAGGGTGTCGGTGATCGGCGTCAGCCGGTACTCGTACGACAGCGGCACCGGCCGGGTCGCCGAGCGGACCACCGAGGTCGGCCGGCCCGTGCGCCGCGTCAGGTCCTTCTCGAACATGGCCACGTCGCCGAGCGTCGCCGACATGAGCACGAACTGCGCCTGCGGGAGTTCGAGCAGCGGGATCTGCCAGGCCCAGCCGCGGTCCTGCTCGGCGTAGAAGTGGAACTCGTCCATCACGACCTGGCCGATGTCGGCGTACCTGCCGTCCCGCAGCGCGATCGAGGCCAGCACCTCCGCCGTGCAGCAGATCACCGGCGCGTCCGCGTTCACGGACGCGTCGCCGGTCAGCATGCCGACGTTCTCCGTGCCGAAGAGCTTGCACAGGTCGAAGAACTTCTCCGACACCAGCGCCTTGATCGGCGCGGTGTAGAAGGTCACCTGGTCGTTCGCGAGCGCCGTGAAGTGCGCCCCCGCCGCGACGAGCGACTTCCCGGAACCGGTGGGCGTGGACAGGATCACGTTGGCCCCGGAGACGACCTCGATCAGCGCCTCTTCCTGGGCCGGGTAGAGCGTGATGCCCCGGTCCTCGGCCCAGGAGGAGAAGGCCTCGAAGAGGGCGTCGGGGTCGGCGGTCGGCGGCAGCTGATCGATAAGGGTCACGACCCCATCTTGCCCGCATTCCGCTCGGATGAGGGAACCGGCCGCCTGCCGCCTTGATCACGGGCGATAGGCTCGTCCGTCGACCGGTCGTCAACTGAGCGCCGGCGCACGAGAAACGGGGCGGCAGCGACCATGATGGGACCGGCACACTCACTGTCCGGAGCGGCGGCCTGGCTGGGCGTGGGAGCGGCCGCGGCCGCCTTCGACAAGCCGATGCCCTGGCCGGTCCTCGTCGTCGGCGCGCTCATCTGCGCGGGCGCCGCCCTCGCCCCCGACCTCGACCACAAGTCCGCGACCATCTCGCGCGCCTTCGGTCCCGTCTCCCGGCTCCTCTGCGAGATCGTCGACAAGCTGTCGTACGCCGTCTACAAGGCCACCCGCTCCACCGCGGACCCCCGCAGGTCCGGCGGACACAGGACGCTGACCCACACCTGGCTGTGGGCGGTCCTCATCGGCGGCGGGGCCTCCGCCGCCGCCGTCACCGGCGGCCGGTGGGCGGTCCTCGCCATCCTCTTCGTCCACCTCGTCCTCGCCGTGGAAGGCCTGCTGTGGCGGGCCGCCCGGATGTCCAGCGACGTCCTCGTCTGGCTGCTCGGCGCGACCAGCGCCTGGATCCTGGCGGGCGTCCTCGACAAGCCCGGCAACGGTTCGGACTGGTTCTTCACCGGCCCCGGCCAGGAGTACCTCTGGCTCGGCCTGCCGATCGTCCTCGGCGCCCTCGTCCACGACATCGGCGACGCCCTCACCGTCTCCGGCTGCCCGATCCTGTGGCCCATCCCGGTCGGCCGCAAGCGCTGGTACCCGATCGGCCCCCCGAAGATCATGCGCTTCCGCGCCGGCAGCTGGGTCGAGCTGAAGGTCCTCATGCCCGCCTTCATGCTCCTCGGCGGGGTCGGCGGAGCCTCGGCGCTCGGGTTCATCTAAGGGGGCCCTGTCGATCGAGCCCGGCATGATCGGCAAGGCACCGTCCAAGTTCTGTCCGAACTCTCCGGACAGGGTCTAGGGCGCGGGGACGCCCAGCGTCCGTACCAGCCGGGCCAGCTCCTCCTGGAAGAGCTTGGCCGGGCTCGTCGTCTGGCGGCCGAGATGCCCGTACACCTCCAGGGCCACGAGCCCGTGCAGGTGTCCCCAGAGGCGCAGGGCGAGCGCGACACCGGCGGGCGGCAGGTCGGGGAACGCCGGGCGCACCTTGTCGAGGAGGCCGGCGTCGAAGTCGGACCAGGTGAACGCGCTGTCCCGGTACAGGGGTTCGGCGTGGGGCCAGGCCGCCGCCGCGAGGCCGGCGAGCCCGGTGCACACCCGGCGGGCAGCGTCCGGGGCTGGGCCTGCCTCGGGGGCCCGGTAGCCCGGCACGGGGTCGCCGTAGACGAGGCGGAAGCCCTCGGGGTTCGTGAGCGCCCAGGCGCGGAAGGCGCGGGCCCAGGCCAGGATCCGGGCGGCGGGGTCATCGGCGGGGGCGACGGCCCAGGCCGTCTCCACGGCGTCGGCGAGCGCCGAGTACACGTCGTCGATGAGGGTGGTGACCAGGTCGTCGCGGGTGGCGAAGTAGCCGTAGATCGCGTTGGCCGTCATGCCCATCTCGCGGGCGATGGCCCGCAGGGTGATGGCGTCGGGGCCGCCCGAGGCCATCAGGCGCAGGGCCGTGCCTTTGATCTCGGCCGTGGTCTCGGCCCTTAGCCGCTCACGTCGTCCCCGGGGGGCCTGAGCCGCCCCCGTCCGTGTCTCCGATGTCCCGCTCATCCCGGCACCCTATCGCTTTCTTGGTGGATGTGAGGAAACTGCACGCCGTGCACTTCACGGCGTATAGTTTTTGCACGCCGTCACGTCGGTGTGATCACAGGGGAGAGTCATGCACATCGGAGTCATCGGAGCCACGGGCACCATCGGCAGTCGCGTCGTCGCGGAGGCACTGGAGCGCGGGCACCACATCAGGGCCTTCAGCCGCGACGCCACCGGGGCGGCGGCCGGGGAGACCCGCGAGAACATCACCTGGGCGAGCCTCGACGTCCTCGACCCCGCGGCCGTCGCCGCCGTCCTGCCCGGACTCGACGTCCTCGTCAGCGCCTTCCAGCCCGGCAACGCGTCCCGCGACCTCGCCGACACCGTGCGCCGCTCCATCGCCGACGCCGGGGTCTACGCCACCGCGGCCCGGGCCCTGCTCAAGGCCCTGGAGAGCCACCCGAGGACCCGGCTGATCGTGATCGGCGGCGCGGGCAGCCTGGAGGTCGAACCCGGAGTGGTCCTCGCCGACGCGGAGGAACGACTCCACGAGACCCTCGATGGCGTCGGCCTTCCCCGCGCCTACGCGGCGGCCGTACGCGGCCACCGGGACGCACTGGACGTGCTGCGCACCTCGAACCGCCGGTGGACCTACTTCAGCCCCGCCGAGGACATCGCACCCGGCGAGCGCACCGGCCGCTTCCGCATCGGCGAGGACCAGCCGGTCAGGGACGCCGATGGCCGCAGCCGCGTCTCGGCGGAGGACGCGGCCGTGGCCCTGGTCGACGAGGCGGAGCTGCCCCGCTTCGTCCAGCGCCGCTTCACGATCGGCTACTGAACACCCCCGTACCGGGCCGCCGTACGGCGACTCGGCCCGGGGTCGAGCAGGACCGGCCCGGTCCGGATCCGGTCCCGGGCCGGTCCAGCTCGACCCCGACCGCCCCGGATCCGGCCCGGTTCATCGCGTCAGCCGTGCCACGACCTCCACAGCGCCGCGTACGTGCCGTCCGCCGCGACCAGTTCGTCGTGGCTGCCGAGTTCGCTGATGCGGCCCGCCTCGACGACCGCGATGAGATCGGCGTCGTGGGCGGTGTGCAGGCGGTGGGCGATGGCGACGACCGTGCGCCCGTCGAGGACGCGGCCGAGGGAGCGCTCCAGGTGCCGGGCGGCGCGGGGGTCGAGGAGCGAGGTCGCCTCGTCAAGGACCAGGGTGTGCGGATCCGCGAGGACGAGCCGGGCGAGGGCGATCTGCTGGGCCTGGGCCGGGCTCAGGGCATGGCCGCCCGAACCGACCTCGGTGTCCAGGCCCTCGCCGAGCCCGCGCGCCCAGGCCTCCGCGTCGACCGCGGTCAGGGCGGCCCACAGCTCGGTGTCGTCGGCACCCGACCTGGCGAGCAGGAGGTTGTCCCGGAGCGAGCCGACGAACACGTGGTGCTCCTGGTTGACCAGGGCCACGTGCTCGCGGACCCGCTCGGCGGGCATCCGCGCCAGCTCGGCGGCGCCGAGGGTCACGGAACCGGTGCGCGGGGCGTAGACGCCGGCGAGCAGCCGGCCGAGTGTGGACTTCCCCGCGCCGGACGGGCCGACCAGGGCGAGCCGGGTGCCGGGCGCCACCTTCAGCGACACCTCGTGCAGCACGTCGACGCCCTCCCGGTACCCGAAGCGGACCTCGTCGGCCCGGACGGCCCGGCCGTCGGGCCGTACGTCGCGGTCGCCCGCGGCCGGCTCGATGTCCCGGACGCCGACCAGCCGCGCCAGCGACACCTGCGCGACCTGGAGCTCGTCGTACCAGCGCAGCACGATGCCGATCGGGTCCACCAGCATCTGCGAGAGGAGCGCGCCCGTCGTCAGCTGGCCCACGTCGATCCAGCCCTGGAGCACGAACACCCCGCCGAGCAGCAGCACCGCGCACAGCACCGTCATGTGGGTGAGGTTGACGACGGGGAAGAGCACCGAGCGGAGGAAGAGGGTGTACCGCTCCCAGGCCACCCACTCGGAGATGCGCCGGTCCGACAGGGCGATCCGGCGTGTGCCCAGGCGGTGCGCCTCGACCGTGCGGCCCGCGTCGACCGTCTCGGCCAGCGCGGCGGCGACCGCCGCGTACCCCGCGGACTCCGAGCGGTAGGCGGCGGGCGCCCGCTTGAAGTACCAGCGGCCGCCGACGATCAGCAGCGGCGCGGCGAGCAGCGCGGCGAGCGCCAGCGGCGGCGACGTGACCGCGAGGCCGCCGAGCAGCAGCCCCGCCCACACGACACCGATCGCCAGCTGGGGCACGGCCTCCCGCATCGCGTTGGAGAGCCGGTCGACGTCCGTGGTGATGCGGGAGAGCAGATCGCCGGTCCCGGCCCGCTCCAGCACGCCGGGCGGCAACCCGACCGCGCGGACGAGGAAGTCCTCGCGGAGGTCGGCGAGCATCTCCTCGCCGAGCATCGCCCCGCGCAGCCGGACGAGCCGCACGAAGACGGTCTGGACGAGCAGCGCGACCGCGAACAGCGCGACCGTACGCTCCAGATGCAGCTCCCGCGCCCCGTCCGCGAGACCGTCCACCACCCCGCCGAGCAGGTAGGGGCCCGCCATAGAGGCGATCACGGCGACCGTGTTCACCCCGATGAGCAGCGCGAACGCCCGGCGGTGCCGCCTCAGCAGCTCGCGGACGTAGCCGCGGACGGTCGCGGTGGCGGCGACGGGCAGCGTCGTCGCCGTCGTCGGGGCCGCCGGGTCGTACTCCGGCGGCGCCAGGCCGATCATGCCGATTCCCCTTCCAGTGCTTCGAGTTCGCCGACACGGCCGACGGCCGCCGCGAGCTCCTCGTCGGTCTCGCGGGTGACCACCGAGCGGTAGCGGGCCTCCCCGGCGAGCAGTTCGCGGTGGGTGCCGACCGCGACGGCCTGGCCCTCGTGGACCAGGACGACCCGGTCGGCGCGGTCCAGGAGCAGCGGCGAGGAGGCGAGGACCACGGTGGTCCTGGCCTTCCGCAGCTCCCTGACGCCCTCGGCGACCCGCGACTCGGTGTGCGCGTCGACCGCCGAGGTGGGCTCGTCGAGGACGAGTACCTCGGGGTCGGCGACCAGGGACCGGGCGAGGGCGAGCCGCTGGCGCTGGCCACCGGAGAGCGACCGGCCCCGCTCGGTGATGCGGGTGCGCATCGGGTCGCCGCCGGTGTCCACGGAAGCCTGCGCCAGCGCGTCCAGGACGTCGTCGCAGTGCGCGGCGGCCAGCGCGTCCACGGCGCCGACCGCACCCGATGAGGGCACGTCGAGCAGCTCGCTCAGGGTGCCCGAGAGCAGTACCGGGTCCTTGTCCTGCACGAGGACGGCCGTACGGGCCGCATCGAGGGTCAGCTCGTCGAGCGGTACCCCGCCGAGGAGCACCGAGGTGTGGTCGGGGCCCGGTTCGGCGGGGTGGCCGCCGAGCCGGTCCGCGAGCCGTCCGGCGACGTCCGGGTCGCCGCAGACGACGGCGGTGAACCGGCCGGCCGGGGCGAGCAGCCCGGTCAGCGGGTCGTACAGGTCGCCGGTCGCCCGGCGTCCCCCGTCCCCGTCGGCGGCTGCCGTGGTCGTCGTGGTGCGGGACAGCGCGAGGACCCGGGCCGCCCGCTTCGCGGACGGGCGGGAGAAGGAGTACGCCATGGCGATCTCCTCGAAGTTGCGCAGCGGGTGGTAGGTGAGCGCGACGGCGCTGTACACCGTGACCAGTTCGCCGACCGTGATCCGCCCGTCGAGCGCGAGCCGGGCCCCGTACGCGACCACGACGATGAGCAGGACGCCGGGCAGCACGACCTGGATGGCGGCGATCAGCGCCCACATCCGCGCGCTGTGCACGGCGGCCTTGCGGACCTCCTGGGAGGCGGCGCGGTAGCGGCCGAGGAACAGGTCCTCGCCGCCGATGCCGCGCAGCACGCGCAGTCCGGCGACGGTGTCGGAGGCGAGCTCGGTGGCCTTGCCCGCCTTCTCGCGCTGGACGTCCGCCCGGCGGGTCGCGCGGGGGAGGAGCGGCAGCACCGCGAGGGCCAGGACGGGGACGCCGACGGCCACCACGACGCCCAGGGCGGGCTGGTAGACGGTGAGGCCCACGCAGATGACCACGAGGGCGACGGCTCCGGCGGCGAACCGGGAGAGCGCCTCCACGAACCAGCCGATCTTCTCGACGTCGCCGGTGGAGACCGCGACGACCTCGCCCGCGGCGACCCGCCGGGTCAGCACGGAGCCGAGCTCGGCGGTCTTGCGGGAGAGCAGCTGCTGGACCCGGGCGGCCGCCGTGATCCAGTTGGTGACGGCGGTGCGGTGGAGCATGACGTCACCGGAGGCGATGGCGGCACCGAGGACGACGAGCAGTCCGCCGGCGAGCGCGAGGCGCCCGCCGTCGCGTTCGACGACCGCCTGCACGGCGATGCCGATGCCGAGTGGGAGGCCGGCGATGCCCAGGTGGTGCAGCAGCCCCCAGAGCAGGGACTTCACCTGCCCGCCGAGTTGCTGACGGCCGAGCCAGACGAGGAACCGGGCGCCCGAGCGGATGTCGGGGACCCCTGGGTCGGAGTACGGAAGGTCTCGAATCTGCATGGCGTCCCAGGGTCTCCGGGTGTGTCTGGGGAACCGCGCGCCAGGGTTGGGTGACGGCGGTGCGGGCGGGGGAAACCGTGCAAGGTTCGCTTTTTCGCCGGAGCGCGGCAATCGATTTTCCCCATGAGGGAACAGATCGCGCCATGTCCGCTCATCGTCCTCTGGACCGTGCCGCGGTGGCCGCGCTTCACTCCTGCCCCATGAGATCACTCAAGATCATGAGCATGATCAGCGGCCTGATCCTGGCCGCCGGAGCCCTGCTCGCCGCCCAGCCGGCCGCCGCCGACGGCCCGAACGGCCCGACGCCCCCGACCGAGTTCACCACCGACTGGCACGACCCGGTCACCGCCGCCCCGCCCGTCGCGACTCCGGGAACCCGCAGCTGCGAGGTCACCCTCGCCGCCGCGCAGTTCCGCGACTTCACCCCCTACCAGGGCAGTTACACCCCGCCGAAGGAGTGCGGCACCCGCTGGAACAAGATCGTCCTGCGCCTCGAAGGACACGTGAAGGGCCGCCAGTACGACCGGCTCGGCTACCTCACCGTCGGCGGCGTGGAGATCCTCCGCACGTCCACCCCCCAGCCCTCGCCCGACGGCATCGCCTGGTCGGTCGAGAAGGACGTCACCCGCTACCGCGACACCCTCGCCCGCCCGCAGCCGGTCGAGATGCTCATCGGCAATGTCGTGAACGAGACCTACACCGGCGTCCTCGACGTCCGCGTCACCCTCACCTTCCACACCGCCGAAGGCCGGGTGAAACCCGCCGCCGGTACCCCCGACCGGGTGATCCCCCTCACCGGCTCCACCCTCACCACCCCGCGCAACACCGAACGCCTCCTCGCCGAGGTGTACGCCACCGGCTCGGGCGGCGGCTGCGAGGAGTACTGGTACCTCTCCGCCCCCGACGCCGCCCCGTACTCCTGCCGGGCGAGCGACGGCCCGCACCGCGAGGTCCGCGTCGCCGTGGACGGCAGGCTCGCCGGCATCGCCGCGCCCTTCCCCACGGTCTGGACCGGCGGCTGGTCCAACCCGTTCCTCTGGTACGTCACCCCCGCGCCCCGCGCCTTCGACGTCCAGCCGATCGTCTACGACCTGACCCCCTTCGCCGCCCTCCTCAACGACGGCCGCGCCCACCGCGTGGAGGTCACGGTCGCCGGTGTCCCGGCCGGCCTGGCGGGCTGGTCCACCCCCACCAACGTGCTGCTCTGGCAGGACGAGGGCAGCCGGGTCGTCACCGGCGGCCTCGACCGCCACGAGGAGGGGGACCCGCGCAACACGTCCGTGTACACGGCGGGTTCCGAGGGCACGACCCCGCACCGGCTCGACACGGACGCCGCGCACCGGCTGACCGTCGCCGGCCACCTGAACACCTCGCACGGCCGCGTCGACACCACCGTCGTCCGCGCCGTCGCCCACACCTCCGTCCACCGGTGGGGCGAGGGGGAGAACCCGGACGCCTACACCGCCCGCTGGACCGACGACGAGACCGTGACCAGCGGAAAGGCCGTCACCAGCGTCCGCCGCGCCTCCACCATGGACGGCGAGACGACGGTCGGCGCGGGCGACCGGCTCCGGACGGTCCTCACGCTCGGGGACCGCGCCGACACCCTCGTCGTACGCGACGGGCGTCGCCTGTCCTGGTCGCGCCTCGACGACGCGTACACCGGGGACGCCACGTACACCTCCGGCGTCCCGCGCGACCAGCGGCACGCGGTCGGCACCACGACCGAGCGCTACCGGCTGTACGGCTCCGACGGCTGCTACGACCGGAGCCTGACGACCGTTCAGGGCACGCTCACGGAGGACCTGCGCCGCTGCTGAACCGGCGACGGCGCACGGCCCCCGTCCGTGGGGGCCGTGCGCCCGTCGCTCAGACCGGCCTGACCGAGTCCACGCCCGAACGGGCCTTGGTCCACTCGCCGCGGGTGAAGTCCGGGATCTCCTGCGGCGCGCCCTTGGCCTTGATCGAGGCGTGGCTCAGCGGCACCGGAGCGGTCCAGGTGGCGGCGTCGTACACGTCGAAGTCCGGGACGAGTCCGAGCCGCACGCACTGCATCAGCCGGTAGACCATGATGTAGTCCATGCCGCCGTGGCCGCCGGGCGGGTTGGCGTGGTCCTTCCAGAGCCAGTGGTCGAACTCGGCCGCGTAGGCCGAGAAGTCGCCCCACTGGTCGTCCTTGTGGTCGGGCTCCAGGTAGATCCGGGCCGGATAGTCCTCGAAGACGCCCCGCGTGCCGCCCAGGCTGTTGACCCTGCTGTACGGGTGCGGGGTGGAGACGTCGTGCTCCAGCCGGATCACCCGGCCCTTGGCCGTCTGGACCAGACTGATCGTCCGGTCGCTCTGGATGTACGTCTCCTTCCAGCTCGGGTCGCCGGGTGGCATGTGCTCCGCGCGGTACTCGGCGAGGCCGAGCGCCGGGGTGCCGAAACTGCTGATGCTCACCGCCCGGTCGCCCCGGTTGACGTCCATGTAGTTGGCGACGGGCCCGAAGCCGTGGTTGGGGTAGAGGTCGCCGCGCAGCCGGGTGTGCCACCGTCGGCGCCAGGGCCCCTCGTAGTACGTCGGGGAGAACATCAGGGCCCGCAGGTCGTGGTTGTAGGCGCCGGCCCCGTGCAGCAGGTCGCCGAACCTGCCGGCGTGCGCCATCCGCAGGACCCGCATCTCGTTCCGCCCGTAGCAGCAGTTCTCCAGCTGCATGCAGTGCCGGCGGGTCTGCTCCGACAGGTCGACGAGCGACCACAGTTCGTCGAGCCGCATCGCGACCGGACACTCCACGCCGACGTGCTTGCCGTTCAGCATCGCCGCCCGGGCGATGGCGTAGTGGCTGTCCCACGGGGTGGCCACATGGACGAAGTCGACGTCGGTGCGGGCGCAGAGGTTCTCGTAGTCCTCCTCGCCGTTGGTGTAGACGGCCGGGGCGGGCTGGCCCGCGGCGACGACCTTCGCGGTGGCCCGCTCGGCCTTCTCGCGCACCGGGTCGCAGACGGCGACCACCCGCACCCAGGGGAGGGCGAGGTAGAGGCCGATCATGGCGTTGCCCCGGTTGCCGAGGCCGACGAGCCCGACGCGGACCGTGGAACGGCGCTCGAAGGGGACCCCGGCCATGGTGGCGGCGGCGCGGCGGCGCGGTTCGGCCGCGGCGGCGGGGGGAACGGTGGTCGCGGCCGGGGCGGAGACGGTGGACGCGACGGCGGTCTGGGCGCCCGCGGCGGTGATGCCGATGCCCGCGCCGGCCGCCGCGGTGGTCCGGAGCACCTTGCGGCGGCTGGGGGTGGGCGGTGACTGCTCGTTCATGGAACCTCCCGGAGCTGTGTGCACGGCTGTTTCATGAATCCCGCACAGGACCCTGGCCCCGGTGGCCGATGGTGCGCAAGGGCGCCGATAGGACTCTTGCGACGGGTAGTCGGACCTTACTGTTCCGGATATCGCACCGGGCCGGAGCGACCGGCGATCATCACCCGAACATACGAAGGACCCCTCACCGGCCGGGGTGAGGGGTCCTTCGACCGGCCGTGGCGGCCGGTGCGTGACGGTGGGTCAGGGGCGCGTCGCGTGTTCGAGCGCCAGCAGCACGGAGTGGTAGCTCCGGCCCGTCGCCCGGTCCATCCCGATCTCGCACATGCGGTTGGCCGAGAGGTGCGCGTCGAACGGGCGGGCCGTGACCTCGGCCGCCTCGCGGGCCGTCGCCGACGCCGTCAACTCCGGATGCAGCATGCCCCGGTCACCCGCGAAGGCGCAGCAGCCCGCGTCGGCGGGAACCACGACCTCCTCCGCGCAGGCCCCGGCGACCGCCGTCAGCCGGTCCTCGTCGCCCAGGTGCCGCATCGAGCACGTCGGATGGACCACGGCGGAGCCGACCCGGCGGCGCACGTCGAGCCGGGGGAGCAGCTCGTCCGCCGCCCACACCAGCGAGTCCACCACCGTCAGCTCGGCGTGCAGCTCCCGGTTGTCGTCCGTGAGGTACGGCACCACCTCGTGCGCGATGCCGAGGGTGCACGAGGAGGCGTCCACCACGAGCGGCAGCTTCCCGCCGGCCGTCCACCCCCAGGCCGCCTCGACGATCCGGTTCGCCATCACCTCGTTGCCCCGCTCGTACCCCTTGGAGTGCCAGATCGTGGCGCAGCACGTACCGGCGACGTCGTCCGGGATCCACACCGGCTTCCCGGCCCGCGCCGACACCGCGACGACGGCCTCGGGCAGCGACGGGCCGGTGTGCCCGTCGGGGCCGGCGAAGACGCGGTTCACACAGGCCGGGTAGTAGACGGCGACGGCCGCCGGCCGGTGCGTGCGGGGCAGCCGCCGGGCCGCCGCGCCGGGGATCTCCGGCAGCCACTCCGGGACGAGGTCGGGGCGCACCACGCGCCGCGCCAGGCCCGTCGCCGACTCCAGGACCCGGTCGCCGATCCGGTCCGCCGCGGCGAGCGCGAGCCGGGCGGAGGCCTCCACCGCTCGGAAGTTCCTCGCGGCCAGGGCGGCGATCCGCTCCTCGCGCGCCGAGTGCCGCTCGTGCCGGAACTCCTTCATCAGCGCGCCGGTGTCGATCCCGACCGGACAGGCCAGCTTGCAGGTGGAGTCGCCGGCGCAGGTGTCGACGGCGTCGTAGCCGTACGACTCCAGGAGGCGCGCCTCGACGGGGGAGCCGTCGGCCTGGCGCATCATCTCGCGGCGCAGCACGATCCGCTGGCGCGGAGTGGTCGTCAGGTCGCCGCTGGGGCAGGTCGGTTCGCAGAAGCCGCACTCGATGCAGGGGTCGGCGATCCGCTCCACGGTCGGGATCGACTTCAGGCCGCGCAGATGGGCCTGCGGGTCCCGGTCCAGCACGATCCGCGGGGCGAGCACCCCGTCGGGGTCGACGGCCTCCTTGACCCGCCACATCAGATCCGTCGCGCGCGTGCCCCACTCCAGCTCCAGGAAGGGCGCGATGTTGCGGCCGGTGGCGTGCTCGGCCTTCAGCGAGCCGTCGAAGCGCTCCACGGTCAGCTTGCAGAACTCGTCCATGAAGGCCGCGTACCGCTCGACGTCGGACGGGTCGGCGGGGTCGAAGGCGAGCAGGAAGTGGAGGTTGCCGTGGGCGGCGTGACCGGCGACGGCCGCGTCGAAGCCGTGTCGGGACTGGAGGTCGAGCAGTGCGGCGCAGGCCTCCGCCAGGCGGTCCGGCGGCACCGCGAAGTCCTCGGTGATCAGCGTCGTACCGGAGGGGCGCGAGCCGCCGACCGCCGTCACGAACGCCTTGCGTGCCTTCCAGTACCCGGAGATCCGCTTCGGGTCCCTGGTGAACGCGTTCTCCACGGACGGGACCGGCGCGACCAGGCCGAGCCCGGTGAGGACGGCCCCGGCCGCCCGCTCGTACGCGTCGAGGGCCGCCGCGTCCGGGGCCCGGAACTCGACCAGGAGCGCCGCCGTCTCCTTCGGCAGGTCCGCCCAGTCGGCGGGCACGCCCGCGACGCGCACCGAGGCCCGCAGGGTGTTGCCGTCCATCAGCTCGACCGCGAGCGCCCCCGCCTCGTTGAACAGCGGCACGGCCGCGGCGGCGGCCGGCAGCGAGGGGAAGAAGAGCAGCCCGGTGGAGACCTCGCGGTCCAGCGGCAGGGTGTCGAAGACGACCTCGGAGATGAAGCCGAAGGTGCCTTCGGAGCCGACCATGAGGCCCCGCAGGATCTCCGCGGGCGTGGCGCCGTCGAGGAAGGCGTCGAGCCGGTAGCCGTTGGTGTTCTTGATCGCGTGCTTGGCCCGGATCCGGGCGGTGAGCTCGGCGTCGGCCTCGATCTCGGCCTTCAGCGCGAGCAGCTCCGCGCACAGCCTCGGCTCGGCGTGCGCGAGCTCCTCGTCGGCGTCCGGGGCGCCGGTGTCCACGACGGTGCCGCTCGGCAGCACGAAGGTGAGGGAGGAGACGGTCCGGTACGAGTTCCGGGTCGTCCCGGCCGTCATGCCCGACGCGTTGTTGGCGACGACCCCGCCGATCGTGCACGCGACCGCGCTGGCCGGATCGGGCCCGAGCACCCGCCCGTACGGGGCGAGCGCGACATTGGCCCGGACGACCGTGGTGCCGGGCCGGATGCGGGCGCGGGCGCCGTCGTCCAGGACCTCGACGCCCACCCAGTGGCGGCGGACGTCGACGAGGATGTCCTCGCCCTGCGCCTGGCCGTTGAGGCTCGTCCCTGCGGCCCGGAACACGACCTCGCGGCCCTTGCCGTGCGCGTACGAAAGCACCGTGGAGATGTCGTCGATGTCCTCGGCGACGATGACGACCTGCGGCACGAAGCGGTACGGGCTCGCGTCCGAGGCGTACCGCACCAGGTCGGAGATCTTCGACAGGACCTTGTCCGGGCCGAGGAGCTCGGTCAGCTCCTCGCGCAGCGCCCGGGGCGTGCCCCGAGCCTGGAGTTCCGGCACCCGGTCCGGTGCCGGAGTCCGCTTCGTCCTGGAACGGAGGGCCTGCGGGCTCGGCTCAAGGAGTGGCATGGCACGGCTCCCCTTCGGCGCGTCCCCGGGCCGGGTGGATCAGCAGCCGCTCTCCGGGCCGCGGTCGACCAGGGCGGACAGCAGACCTCCGAGCACCTCGCGCTGTTCGACGGTCAATGGAGCAAGGATGTCCTCTGCCGCCGCCCGGCGCGCGCTGCGCAGCTCCCGCAGCGTGGCGCGTCCCGCGTCGGTGAGCTCGATCCGTATCACCCGGCGGTTGTTCGGATCGGGCACCCGGCGCACCCGGTCGCCCGCCTCAAGACCGTCGACGAGACTGGTCACGGCCCTGGGGACGACTTCGAGGCGGGCGGCGAGGTCGGCCATCCGGGGCGGCTCGCCGAAGTGCGCGACCGTGCGCAGGAGCCTGGACTGGGCGGGGGTGATGCCGACCGGTTCCAGGTGGTGCTTCTGGATGCGGTGCAGACGGCGGGTGAGCCGCAGCAGCTGCTCGGCGAGGAGCCCGTCGGCGTCGGGCGTGCCCGGTCCGCCGTCCGGCCCGTCGCTCGTGCGGTCGGGCGCGCCCGTACGGTCGGAGATGGTCATGCGGGAACAATATCAGGACCACGTTCATTGTGAGTATAGGTAACAATGAGCTATGCTCTGCTGGAATCATCGATCCTCCGAAGGAGCCCATGCGCCCCCACGACCAGTCCGACTGGACGCCACCGTCCCGTGACTCCACCCGGCCGAAGGAGCCCGCCCAGCTGCGGCGCATCCTGCGGCTGTTCCGTCCCTACCGCGCGCGCCTCGCGCTCGTCGGCCTCCTGGTCGGCGCCGCCTCGCTCGTCTCGGTCGCCTCGCCGTTCCTGCTGAAGGAGGTCCTGGACACCGCGATCCCGCAGGGCCGCACCGGGCTGCTCAGCCTGCTCGCCCTCGGCATGATCGCCACCGCCGTGCTGAACGGCGTGTTCGGCGTCCTCCAGACCCTCATCTCCACCACGGTCGGCCAGCGCGTCATGCACGACCTGCGCACCGGGGTGTACGAGCAGCTCCAGCGGATGCCGCTCGCCTTCTTCACCCGCACCCGCACGGGCGAGGTCCAGTCCCGCATCGCCAACGACATCGGCGGCATGCAGGCGACCGTGACCTCGACGGCGACCTCGCTCGTCTCCAACCTCACCGCCGTCGTCGCGACCGTGGTCGCCATGCTCGCCCTCGACTGGCGCCTCACCCTCGTCTCGCTGCTCCTGCTGCCCGTCTTCGTCTGGATCAGCCGCCGCGTCGGCCGCGAGCGCAAGCAGATCACCACCCAGCGCCAGAAGCAGATGGCCGCCATGGCCGCCACCGTCACCGAGTCCCTCTCGGTCAGCGGCATCCTGCTCGGCCGCACCATGGGCCGAGCCGACTCCCTCACGAAGTCCTTCGCCGCGGAGTCCGAGCGCCTCGTCGACCTCGAAGTGCGCTCCTCCATGGCCGGACGCTGGCGGATGTCCACCATCAGCATCGTCATGGCCGCCATGCCCGCCCTGATCTACTGGGCCGCCGGCATCGCGCTCGGCCCGGGCGGCGCCACGATCTCGCTCGGCACGCTCGTCGCCTTCGTCACGCTCCAGCAGGGCCTCTTCCGGCCCGCCGTGAGCCTGCTGTCGACCGGCGTCCAGATGCAGACCTCCCTCGCGCTCTTCCAGCGCATCTTCGAGTACCTCGACCTGCCCGTCGACATAGACGAGCCCGCCGAGCCGGTCCCGCTCCCGCAGGTCCGCGGCGAGGTCTCCTTCGAGAAGGTCGAGTTCCGCTACGACCCCGAGGCGACGGGCCGCCCGACCCTCGACGCCATCGACCTGACCGTCCCCGCCGGCGGCAGTCTGGCCGTCGTGGGCCCCACCGGCTCCGGCAAGTCCACCCTCAGCTACCTCGTGCCCCGCCTGTACGACGTGACCGGCGGCCGGGTCACCCTCGACGGCGTCGACGTGCGCGACCTGGACTTCGACACGCTCGCCCGCGCGGTCGGCGTGGTCTCCCAGGAGACGTACCTCTTCCACGCCTCCGTCGCCGACAACCTGCGCTTCGCCAAGCCGGACGCCACCGGCGAGGAGATAGAGGCCGCCGCGCGCGCCGCCCAGATCCACGACCACATCGCCTCCCTCCCCGACGGATACGACACCCTCGTCGGCGAGCGCGGCTACCGCTTCTCCGGCGGCGAGAAGCAGCGCCTGGCCATCGCCCGCACCATCCTGCGCGACCCGCCCGTGCTCATCCTCGACGAGGCGACCAGCGCCCTCGACACCCGGACGGAGCACGCGGTCCAGCGAGCGATCGACTCCCTGTCCGAGGGCCGCACCACCATCACCATCGCGCACCGCCTCTCCACCGTCCGCGACGCCGACCAGATCGTCGTCCTGGAGGACGGCAGGATCGCCGAGCGCGGCACGCACGAGGAGCTGCTCGCCCTGGACGGAAGGTACGCGGCCCTGCTCCGCAGGGACGCCCGCACCGAACAGGCGAACGTGGGAGCGGTTGTTCCCCAGAACGTGTGATCGTGCCGGGAATCGTTGCCCAACTCCCGTACGGCATCGGATGATTACGGAGTGCGAGCGACGTGCTGCAGACCGCGACCGCACCGTCCCACTGAAGAACCTGTACGAGGAGAAGCACCACCATGAACGTCATCACCAACCTGCTCGCCGGCGTCCTCCACTTCCTGGGCTGGCTCGTCTGACGATCGCAGTGCCCGGCGCCGCCGGTTCCCCGTCCCAGGGAACCGGCGGCGCCGCCGCGTGCGCGGGTTCCCGGGATTCCCGTACGGGCCGGGTTAGCGTGCGGCCATGACCTATCGGTCGCCATCCCCGTACGCACCCCCGCGCCGTCCCCGCCGCGCGCTGGGCCCCCGCCGTCCCTCGCTGCCCCGGCCTCCCCGACGCACCCGCGGCCCGCGGCTCACCCGGCGCGGCCGCCTCGCGCTGCTGCTCGGAGCCCTGCTCACCGTGGCCGCCGTGATCTCCGTCCCGCTGCTGCTCACCCCCGACGAACCGGCCGTCGAACAGCCCCGCATGCTGCTCGTCCCCGAGGGCTGGCGGGCCGGCCAGGTGTACACCGCCGTCGACCGGGCCCTCGGTCTGCCCGCGGGAACGGCGCGGAAGACCGCGACCGCGCGCGCCACCGCCCTGCCGCTGCCCGCCGAGGCCGGCGGCAACCCCGAGGGCTACCTCTTCCCCGCGACCTATCCGGTGCTCGCCGCCACCTCGCCCGAAGGGCTGCTGCGCTTCATGGTGGACACCGCCGGCAAGCGTTTCGGGGCCGCGAGGGTCGCCGAAGGGGCGCGGGCGCACGGGCTGAGCGTCCACCAGGCGGTGATCGCGGCCAGCATCGTCCAGGCCGAGGCCGACAACCCGGAGGACATGGCCAAGGTCGCCCGGGTCGTGCACAACCGCCTCGCCCGGGGCATGGCCCTCCAGATGGATTCGACCCTCAACTACGCGCTGGGCCGCACCACCGTGGACACGACGTACGAGGACACGAAGAGCACGAGCCCGTACAACACCTACGAGCGCAAGGGCCTCCCGCCGACGCCCATCGGCAACCCGGGGGACCAGGCACTGGACGCCGTGCTCCGCCCCGCGGACGGCGACTGGCTCTACTTCGTCACGGTCGCCCCCGGCGACACCCGTTTCACCGCCGACTACGAAGCCCACCGGGCGAACGTGGCCGAGTTCAACGCCAACCGGAGCGCGGCCCACCCGTGACACACCCGGCCCACGCCCACCCGGCCCACGCCTGACCCCGTGCCACGCCCGACCCATCGCGCCACGCCTGCCCCCGTGTCCCGCCCGACCCATCGCCACGCCTGACCCCGCGCCACGCCCGACGCCATGTCGGTGCCTTCCCGAGCCTCGCCCGCGCCACGGCCCGGCTCACCCCTGGTCTCAGCCGGCGGTGACGCCGGTCCGCTCGCGGGTGAGGAGGCGGCGGATGTCGGAGACGGCCGCGCGGCCGGCCCGGTTGGCGCCGATCGTCGAGGCCGACGGGCCGTAGCCGACGAGGTGGACGCGTTCGTCCCGTACCGCGCGCGTCCCCTCGACCCGGATGCCGCCGCCGGGTTCCCGCAGCCGCAGCGGGGTCAGATGGTCGATCGCCGCCCGGAAGCCGGTCGCCCAGAGGATCACGTCCACGTCGGCGGTCCGGCCGTCGTCCCAGGCCACCCCGGTCGGGGTGACGCGGTCGAACATCGGCAGGCGGTCGAGGATCCCGCGCTCGCGTGCCGCGCGGATCGCGTCGTTCAGGGGCAGCCCGGTGACCGAGACGACGCTGCGCGGGGGGAGCCCGCGCCGTACGCGTTCCTCGACGAGCGCGACGGCGGCCCGCCCCTCGGCCTCCCCGAAGGGCCCCTCGCGGTAGACGGGCTCGCGCCGGGTCACCCAGAACGTCTCGGCGGCGACCTCGGCGATCTCCATCAGGTGCTGCGTTCCGGAGGCGCCGCCGCCGACGACGAGCACCCGCTTCCCCGCGAACTCCTCGGGGCCCGGGTAGCCGGCGGTGTGCAGCTGGCGCCCCCGGAACGTCTCCTGGCCCGGATAGCGCGGCCAGAACGGGCGGTCCCAGGTGCCGGTGGCGTTGATCAGGGCGCGGGTCGCGTACACCCCCTCCGAGGTCTCCACCCGCAGCCGCCCGTCCTCGCCCTCCCGGACGGCGTGGACCCCGACGGGCCGGTGGACCCGCAGGTCGAACGTGCGCTCGTAGGTGTCGAAGTACGCGCCGATCACCTCCGATGAAGGCCGCGCGGGATCGGCGCCGGTCAGCTCCATGCCGGGCAGCGCGTGCATTCCGTGGACCTTGCCGTACGTGAGGGAGGGCCACCGGAACTGCCAGGCGCCGCCGGCGCGCGGGGCGTGGTCGAGGACGACGAAGTCCCGGTCCGGCTCCAGGCCGGCGCGCCGGAGGTGGAAGGCGGCCGAGAGGCCGGCCTGTCCGGCGCCGATGACGACGACGTCCACCGTGCGGGCCGCCGCGACCCGTTCCCCGGCTCCGGCCTCTTCGACCTCGAAATCGTTCACGCTTCTACCAACCGGTGCCGAGGCGCGGATCTTCCCGCACCCCGGCCACCCCGCACCCCGCCCTCCGCGCCCGCGCCCACCCCGCGCCCCGCCCCCGCAGGCAGCAGTCCGCCCACGGCTACCCCGCAGGCAGCAGTCCGCGCGCGGCGAGCTCGGGTCGCACGCCCTCGCCGAACCAGTACGCCTCCTCCAGGTGCGGGTAGCCGGAGAGCACGAAGTGCTCCACGCCCAGGTCGTGGTACTCCTCGATCCGGTCCGCGACGTCGGCGTGGCTGCCGACGAGCGCCGTCCCCGCCCCGCCCCGCACCAGGCCGACCCCCGCCCACAGGTTCGGCGCGATCTCCAGCTTGTCCCGGTCGAGCGAGCCGCCGCGGTGCAGGGCAAGCATCCGCCGCTGGCCGACGGACTCGGTGCGGCCGAGGGCCTCCTGCGCGGCGGCGACCGTCCCGGTGTCGAGGTCGGAGAGCAGCCGGTCGGCCGTCGCCCACGCCTCGCGCGCCGAGTCGCGCGAGATCGTGTGGATGCGGATCCCGAACCGGACCGTCCGGCCGCGCTCCTCCGCGAGCCCCCGGATCCAGTCGATCTTCTCCTTGACCTGCCACGGCGGCTCACCCCAACTGAGGTAGACGTCCGCGTGCTCCGCCGCCACCGGCCCGGCCGCCGCGGACGAGCCGCCGAAGAAGATCTCCGGCAGCGGGTCCGGCGGCAGGGCCGTCAGCCCGCCGTCGATCCGGAAGTGCTCGCCCTCGAAGTCGAACGGCCGGCCGCCCCAGACGCCCCGCACCACCGCGAGGAACTCGGCCGTGCGCGCGTACCGCCGGTCGTGGTCCAGGTGATCGCCGAACCGTCGCTGCTCGGCCGCGTCCCCGCCGGTCACCACGTTGAGCAGCAGCCGGCCGCGGGTGATCCGCTGGTACGTGGACGCCATCTGCGCCGCGAGGACCGGGGAGATCACCCCAGGCCGGAACGCCACCAGGAACTTGAGCCGCTCCGTGTGCTGGGCGAGGGCCACCGTCGTCAGCCACGCGTCCTCGCACCACGTCCCGGTCGGTGTCAGCACCGCCTCGAAGCCCAGCCGCTCGGCGGCCTTCGCGATCTGGACCAGGTAGTCGACGTCCGGCGCGCGCACGCCGGACACGCTCCCGTTCCGGGTGATCCCCCCGTCCGTATAGGCGTGCCGGTCGACGAGGGTCCGGCCGTCGCCGCCGGTCGGCAGGAACCAGTGCAGGTGAACGGTCATCAGGAGGCCTTTCCGTGGACGTGCCGCGGCCACCGGGGCCGAGGACCACGCGAGGGTGCGCCTCGGCGCCCGCGGGCACGGAGGGGTCACGCGCGCACGGGGACGGGGCGAGAGGAGGGTGGTGAGGGTGAGGGGGCGTCAGCGTCCGCGGCGACACGCGGCGGAAGCCACCCGGAGCAGGTCGATGTGACCGCGCGAGGTGAGCAGGGCTGAACGCGACATGGCGCGAACGTAGCCGCCGCCCCCCGCCGGGTCAACGGCCGTCTCGAAGCCCGGACCCGCGAGCCCCTCCGGATCCACGGGACACGCCTAAGCTGCGATCCGGCACGGAACCCGACCCAGGAGCGCACCACATGATCGACCGCGAGCGCCAGTACCCCTATCCCGACGCCCTGGGACCGGAGGAGTCGCCCACACCGCACGAGCTGCTCGCCCCCGTGACCGGCCTGCTCGGGACATGGGTCGGACGCGGCAGGGGCGAGTACCCGACGCTCGCCGAGGAGTTCGCGTACGAGCAGGAGGTCACGTTCAGCCACGACGGGCGGCCCTTCCTCCACTACGAGGCGCGCGCCTGGCTGGTCGACGGGGACGGGACCCCGCTGCGCCCGGCGGCGCGGGAGAGCGGCTGGTGGCGGATGAAGCCGGACGGCGGCGTGGAGGCGCTGATCACCCAGCCGACCGGCATCGCGGAGATCATGGTCGGCCGGGCGGAGGGCGGCGCGGTCGACCTCGCCACGCATACGGTCGCCCTCGCTCCTACGGCGAAGGACGTCGAGGCCACCCGTCGCCGCTATACGCTCGCGGACGACGGCACGCTCGACTTCGTCCACGACCTCGCCGCGGTCGGGCAGCCGTTGCGCCACCACCTTTCGGCACAGCTGCGACGTGAGGACGGGAAGTAGCACATGGGAGAAGAGACCGACGTCGACCCGTACCTGTGGTTGGAGGACGTGTCCGGCGAGGCCGCGCTCGCGTGGGTGGCCGAGCGGAACGCCGAGACGGCCGAGGCGCTCGCCGCCGACCCCGGCTTCGACCCGCTGAAGAAGCGGCTGCGGGAGGTGCTCGACGCCTCGGACCGCATCCCGTACACCGTCCGCCGCGGCCCGCACCTCTACAACTTCTGGCGGGACGCCGAGCACGTGCGGGGCCTGTGGCGGCGCACGACGCTGGAGCAGTACCGCAAGGACGCCCCCGAGTGGGACGTCCTCCTCGACCTCGACGCGCTCGCCGACGCCGAGGGCGAGAAGTGGGTGTGGGACGGGGCGCGGGTGCGCCGCCCCGACCACGACCTGGCGCTGATCCGGCTGTCGCGGGACGGCGGGGACGCCGTCGTGGTCCGCGAATTCGACCTCGCCACCCGCACGTTCGTCGCGGACGGGTTCCGGGTGCCGGAGGGGAAGACGCGGATCGGGTGGATCGACGCCGACACCGTCTTCGTCGGCACGGACACCGGCGCCGGCTCGCTCACCGACTCCGGCTATCCGCGCCAGGTCCGCAGATGGCGGCGCGGCACCCCGGTGGCCGAGGCCGAGCTCGTCTTCGAGGCCGGGCAGGACGACGTGTCGGCCTGGGGGCAGCACGACAGCACGCCGGGCTTCGAGCGGGACTTCGTCGGACGCTCGCTGGACTTCTTCCGCAGCGAGACGCACCTGCTCCGGCCGGACGGCACCCTCGTCCGGATCGACGTACCGGACGACGCACTCGTCTACGCGCACCGCAGGCACCTGATCGTCACCCTGAAGTCCGACTGGCTGGGGCAGCCGACGGGCTCCCTGCTCGCCTTCGACTTCGACGCCTTCCTGGCCGGCGACCGCACCCACGAGGCGCTGTTCACCCCCGACGGGCGGACGGCCCTGGCCGGGCACGCCTGGACCCGCGGCCATCTGATCCTGGAGACGCTGCGGGACGTCAGCACCCGCATCGAGGTGCTCACCCCCGCCCCCGACGGCGGATGGACCCGTGAACCGCTCGTCGGGGTCCCCGAGCTGTCCGCCGTCAGCGTGGTGGACACCGACCCGGACGTCTCCGACGAGTACTTCCTGGACGTCTCCGGTTTCCTCCAGTCGTCCTCCCTGTACCGCGGGCGGATCGGCGGCGACTCCGAGACGCTCAAGCAGGCCCCGGACCGCTTCGACACCGCCGGCCTCTCCGTGGCGCAGCACTTCGCGACCTCACGGGACGGCACCCGCGTGCCGTACTTCGTCATCGGCCCCGACCACGCCGCCACCGGCCCAGGGCCCACGCTGCTCTACGGCTACGGCGGCTTCGAGGTGTCCCTCACCCCCTACTACGGCGGGGTGACCGGCCGGGCGTGGCTGGAACAGGGCGGCACCTACGTCATCGCGAACATCCGCGGCGGCGGCGAGTACGGGCCGGACTGGCACCAGGCCGCGCTCCGCGCCGAGCGGCCGCGGGCCTTCGAGGACTTCGCGGCCGTCGCCGAGGACCTCGTCGCCCGGGGCATCACCACACCGGGCGCGCTCGGCGCGGCGGGAGGCAGCAACGGCGGCCTGCTGATGGGCGCGATGCTCACCCGCTACCCGGAGCTGTTCGGCGCGATCGTCGCCCAGGTGCCGCTGCTCGACATGACCCGCTTCCACAAGCTCCTCGCGGGCGCGTCCTGGATCGCCGAGTACGGCGACCCGGACGACGAGGCCGACCTGCCGCACCTGCTCGAACTCTCGCCGTACCACGGGCTCGTGGCCGACCGGCCGTACCCGCCGGTCCTCCTCATGACCTCGACCCGCGACGACCGCGTCCATCCCGGCCACGCCCGGAAGACGGCGGCGCGGCTGAGGGAGCTCGGCCATCCGGTGCTCTTCCACGAGAACACCGGCGGCGGCCACGCGGGCGCGGGCGACAACGAGCAGGCCGCCCACAACAGCGCCCTGATGTACACCTTCCTGCGGCGGCACCTCACCTGACGCGGCGGCTGTGACCCGGGCTCCGGGTCACAGCCAGCCGGAGCGCTGGGCCTGGAGCGCCAGCTGGAACCGGTTCGTCGCGCCGAGCCTGGCCATCAGGACCTGGATGCGGCGGAAGAGCGTACGGCGGCTGACGCCGAGCTCGCGGGCGATGACCTCGTCGGCCGCGCCGCCCGCGAGCAGGCGCAGCAGGCGGCGGTCCGCCGGCAGGAGCCCGGCGGGCCGGGTGGTGCGGCCGTGGAAGGGCAGCGCGCTCTGCCAGGCCTGCTCGAAAAGGGCCACGAGCGCGGAGAGCAGCCCGCACGGCTGGACCACCAGCATGGTGTTGTGGACGTCCGACTCCTTGATCGACAGGGACACCATCGCGTACGCCTCGTCGATGATCACGAGCTTCACCGGAACCGACGGCAGGACCCTGGCCTGCTCCCCGGCCTCGATGCACGGCTCGATCGCCGCCTCCAGGTTTCCCGGGACCTCCAGGGACTCACGCGAGTACACGACCCGCTGCGTCACCCCCCGGGCGAGCGTCGCCAGCGCGTCCTCGGTGGCGCCCGGCAGCGGGAAGTACGGCGGCGAGTCCAGCTGCCGGATCTGCTCGCGCGCGCTCGTCCACGCCTGACGCATCCGGAGCCCCACGGCGTCCCCGGTGACGATCTCCACGAGGTGGTCGCCGTGCGAGGCGAGCCGCTGCCGCCGGAACGTCTCGAACGCCCCGCCGACGGTGATCCGGGACTCGTCGAGCTCGGCCGCCCGGTGCCGGCCGAGGATCTCCAGACCGGCGGCCGGCGGCACCGGCGCCACCACCTCGGTCCCCTCCTCGGCGGCGCTCGCCAGACCGGCGTCGACCAGCTCCCGGTACGCCGCCGCGAGCCCCGCGCCCGTCAGACCGGCTGCTGACCCGATGGCGCCGAGCGGCGCGGGACCGAGTTCGAGGAGCTTCAGATAGACCCGGCCGGCCTCGTCACCGATCCCCAGCAGCCGGAGCGCCTCACTGAGCTTCGCGTTCGCCATGGACCGCATTATCGTCCCCCACCACCCCCGATGTGGCCGATCAGTGCCACTGGCGGTCCTGGGCACCCGGCGGCCGCGCGGCGCAGTACCGTCCGGATGCCACCGACCACCGGTGGCCTGAGAACTCACCCGGAAGAAGGTGCAGGACGTGGCGAAGGGTCGCAAGAACGGCCTCTACAACGGCGTCTCCGAGGAGCTTTCCGCCCTCATGAGGACCGGCTGGGCGGACACCGAGCGGCACGATCTCGAAGCCGACGAGCAGGCCCCGCACGCGGCCCGCCGCCGCGCGGAGCTCTCCGCCCGCTTCCCCGGCGAGCGCCTGGTGATCCCGTCGGGCAACCTCAAGACCCGCTCCAACGACGACACGTACCCCTTCCGCGCGTACTCCGGCTACGTGCACATGACGGGTGACCAGGCCCGCGACTGCGCCCTCGTCCTCGAACCCCGCGCCGACGGCGGCCACGACGCCTACTGCTACCAGCTGCCCCGCGACAGCCGGGACAGCGACGAGTTCTGGATGGGCTACACGGCGGAGCTGTGGATGGGCCGCCGCCGCACCCTCGCCGAGTCCGAGGTCGTCCTCGGCGTCGCCTGCCGCGACGTCCGCTCCCTCGCCGAGGACCTGGCCGCCGGCGCGGGCGTGCCCACCCGGATCGTCCGGGGCGTCGACGCCGCCCTCGAAGCCGCCGTCACCACCGACGAGGAGCGCGACACCGAACTGGACGGCACGCTCAGCGAACTCCGGCTCGTCAAGGACGCGTGGGAGATCGGCGAGATGCGCAAGGCCGTCGACTCCACCGTCCGCGGCTTCACCGACTGCGTCGGCGAGCTGTCCCGGGCGGTCGCCTCGTCCGAGCGGTGGATCGAGGGCACGTTCTTCCGCCGGGCCCGTCTGGAGGGCAACCACGTCGGATACGGCTCGATCTGTGCCGCCGGCGAGCACGCCACGATCATGCACTGGACCGACAACGACGGCCCGGTGCGCCCCGGCGAGCTGCTCCTGCTCGACGCCGGCGTGGAGACCCACTCCCTCTACACCGCCGACGTCACCCGCACCCTCCCCATCAGCGGCACCTTCAGCCCCGTGCAGCGCCAGGTGTACGACGCGGTGTACGAGGCCCAGGAAGCCGGCATGGCCGCGGTGAAGCCCGGCGCCCCGTACCGCGCCTTCCACGAGGCCTCCCAGCGCCACCTGGCCGCCCGACTGGTCGAGTGGGGCTTCATCGAGGGCCCCGTCGACCGCGCCTACGAGCTCGGCCTCCAGCGCCGCTTCACCATGGCGGGCACCGGCCACATGCTCGGCCTCGACGTCCACGACTGCGCGCAGGCCCGCACCGAGGAGTACGTCGGCGGCGCCCTCGAACCGGGCATGGTCCTCACCGTCGAGCCCGGCCTGTACTTCCAGCCGGACGACCTGACCGTGCCCGAGGAGTGGCGCGGCATCGGCGTCCGGATCGAGGACGACCTCCTGGTCACCGACGACGGCCACGAGAACCTGTCGGCGGGCCTGCCGCGGTCCTCGGACGACGTCGAGGCGTGGATGGCCCGGTTCGCCGGCTGACGCCCCGGAGGACGTCCACGGGTTTCGCCCGCGCGGAACCCGGCGTTGTCCCCGCGTTCAGGTCGCCGCCTCCTCCGGCGGCGACCTTCGACCGGCGGAACAGCGGTGGAGCGGCAGGAGGACCCGTGAGACGTGCGGCCGTGGGCGTGGTCGCGGCGCTCGTCGTGACCGCGGCGGCGCTGCTCGCCGCGGCCCGCACCGGACCATCCGGACGGGGGGAACCGGCGCCGGGCCGTGCGGGGCCCGGCGCCGGCTGTACGTCGTCCGTCCCGTACGCCTCCGGCACGGGCGGCTACGCGGGCTACCGCATCCCGGCCGTCGTGCGGACCCGGGCCGGCACCGTGCTCGCGTTCGCCGAGGGCCGGGTCGGCGGCGGCGGGGACAGCGGCGCCATCGACATCGTGGTGCGGCGGTCCGAGGACGGCGGGTGCACCTGGGGGCCGCAGTCGGTCGCCGCCGACGGCGCCGGCGACACCCGCGGCAACCCCGCGCCGGTCGTCGACCCGCGCTCCGGCGACGTGGTCCTCGTCAGCTCGTACAACGGCGGGGAGGCCACGGAAGCGCGGATCCTGAGCGGAGGGGGCCCCGCCGCGCGGGGCCGCCGGGTCTTCGTCCAGCGCAGCTCCGACGACGGCCGGACCTTCTCCGCGCCGCGAGAGATCACGGCGTCCGTGAAGCGACCCGGGTGGCGGTGGTACGCCACCGGCCCCGGCCACGCCCTCGCCCTGACCCGGGGCCCGCACGCCGGCCGCCTCGTCGTCCCCGCGAACCACTCCGCGCCGCCGGCCCCGGGCTCAGGGGACACCGGCCGCGAGCCCCGCCACTACGGGGCGCACGCCCTCCTCAGCGACGACGGCGGGCGGACCTGGCGCCTGGGTTTCGTCGACGACACCTACGACGGTCTCGTCAACACGAACGAGTCCGCCGTCGCCGAACTCCCCGACGGAAGCCTCTACTTCAGCTCGCGCGACCAGCTCGGCACCGACCCGGGCAACCGGGCCGACGCCGTGTCGGACGACGGCGGCGCCACCCTCGCGCGCCCCTTCGCGCCCCAGCGCAGCCTGGACGGCGTCCCCGTGGTGCAGGGCAGCCTGCTGTACGTCGGCGGGGCGGACGGCACCCTGCTCTTCTCGGCCCCCTCGGTACCGACCGACCGCGCGGACCCGGCCCTGTGGAGCAGTACGGACGGCGGCCGGACGTTCCGCCGGGCGCTCGTCCTCTCCCGGCGGAAGGCCGCCTACTCGGACCTGGTGCGCCTGGACGGGGGAACGGTCGGGCTCCTCCACGAGACCGGGACCGCGAGCCCCTACGAGACCGTCGAGTTCCGGCGGATCCCGATCGGCGCGAGCGGGATGCCGATCGGCGCGGCCGGGATGCCGATCGGCGCGAGCGGGATGCCGGAGAGCGAGCGCTAGTTCGGGATTCGGGTGTGCGGGCGGGGCCGAAAGGGTGGCGAGTTCACCGATTCAGGTGATTGCGGTCAAGGCGAAACGTCCCTTCATTGCGGGGCGCGGCCACCCTCGACGTGACACATGGAGCCACCCTGTGGAGCGTCCGATGCAGCTGATCCCCCGTCACGACCCGTACCTCGTCGTCCGCTCGACCGACGGTGTCACCGTCGCCGCGCTCCGCGGTGAGCTCGACCTCGTCCTGGTGCGGCACCTGCGGCCCGAGCTCGACGCCCTCGTGCGGGAGTCCGACGCCCTGACCGTCGACATCCGGCGCCTCACCTTCTGCGACGCCACCGGGCTCGGCCTCCTCGCCCACTGCGCCGGGTGCACCCATCGTCGTGGCACCCGCTGGCGACTCCTCTGCGACCAGCCCTGGATCCTCCGGCTCATCCGCCTGAGCGGGCTCGGCGAGCTGCTCCGCCCGGAGGTCGCGCCGCCGGACGGGCCCGCGGCGCAGCCGGACTCCGCGTTCCCGCCGTTCCCCGTGGTCCCCGCGCCCTCCGTCGGGCCCGGATGGTCGGGGCCCGGCGCCGCGGGGCGCGTCCCGTAGGGGTGGCGGGCGGTCGCCGCGAGGGGCTCCCGGCCGGCCGCGCGCACGTGGCGGTTTCATGACGGGCGGGGGTGGCGGATGGTCGCCTCACCAGGGACTTCGGCCGGACAGCGCGGTACGGTCGGCGGCATGTCTGAAGTCCGGTTGACCACGCCCTCCTTCCTCGTGCTCGGCATCATCGACAAGCTGGGTGAGGCCAGCCCGTACGACGTGAAGGTCGAGGCGGCGCGGACCGTGGCGCCGTTCTGGTCGATGCCGCACGCGCAGGTCTACGCCCAGTGCGACCGGCTCCTGGAGGCGGGGCTCCTGTCGGAGGTCCGGCAGACGGGCGGCCGGAACCGGCGCCTGATGCGGCTCACCGAGGAGGGTGCGGAGGCCCTGCGCGGCTGGCTCGCGGACCCCTCCTTCGTCCCGGTCGAGGCCCGCGAACGCGGCATCCTCAAACTGTGGTTCGGCGCGAGCCCCCGGGTGCACGCCCCGGTCCAGCTGGAGGAGCACCGCAGGACCCTCGACGGATACGAGGAACTGGCCGGGGACGTGGGTGAGTTGCTGACCCGGGGGCAGCGCGAGGCGCTGGAGTTCGGCATCCGTTATGAGCGGATGATGGTCGATTTCTGGCAGTGGGTCGAGCGCCGCGAACCCTGAGTTCGTTACCGACCGGTTGACCTCGTCCCGGCCCCGCCCTACGTTCCTCCATAGTCCAGACAGGACTATGCGGGTGCGGAGGAGGGGGACCACCGTGGGGCGTCCGACGAGCACGAGGTGGGGCCGGGCCGCCACCGTCGCGGTGACGGTGGTCTGCCTGGCGTACGCGCCGATCGCCATGACCGAACTCTGGCCCTACGCGAGCCCCGGGGCCCCGGCAATCGGCGAGTGGATCCTCGGCCGCTCCGTGTCCCCGGAGTTCGTCGCCGAGGCCGTGCGGGACCGGATGGGACCGTACGGGCGCAGCCCGCTCCCGCTGATCGTGCACTCCGTCCTGGGCGGCCTCCTCATGCTGCTCGGCCCGGTGCAGCTGCTGTCCGCCGTGCGCCGCCGCATCCGGCTGCACCGGATCACCGGCACTGTCTTCGCGGTCACCGTGTACGCGTCGATGGCCGGCGCCGCGCTCTACCTCGTCCGCACCCCGCCGGAACAGGCTTTCAGCGGGGCCGCGTTCTGGATCGTCCTCGCCACGATCCTCGTGGGCACGGTCGGCAGCGTGACCTTCGGCGTCCTCGCCGCCCTCCGGGGCTTCCCCGACCTGCACCAGCGCTGGCTGCTGCTCTGCTACGGCTTCCTCATGACCGCCCCGCTGCTGCGGCTCGAATGGGGCTTCCTCCCCTCCCTCTACCCCGGCCTCGGCATCCTCGACATCAACCGCGTCGCGATCATGCACCTCGGCTCGCTCGTGGCCTTCGGCGCGCTCCTCGCCTCCCGCGCCCTCGACCGCCGCGACACCGTCCCCGGCCTGACCGGCACCTGGTGCCCCGCGCCCGTCCAGGCGGCCGCCCACCTCGCGGGCGCCGCCGGCCTCGGCTGGATCGCGGCCGCGTTCCTCGACGGCGGGACCGCGGGACGGCGCCTGCTCGTCGCCTACCTCGTCCCGTACGCCGTGACGTACGCCGTCGTTGCCGTACGCGCGGTCCGGTCCCGCGGGCACTGGGCGCGCGAGGAATGGCGACTCCACCTCGCCGCCCTCTGCCTGGCCCCCGCGTTCTCCGCGGTGACCGTGCCCGTACTAGAACGCTCCATGGGCCTCGACCGGCCCACGGCCCTGATCGCGGGCGTCGGCATCGGCGGCGGCATGCTCGCCTACGCCGCCGTCACGGTGGTGAGCCTCCGCGTCCTGCACGCCCGTGAACTCCTCAAGCGCCGCCAGGCGTTCGCCGACCTGCCGACCCGCCCGGCCGAGGGCGCACCGGCGACCCCCGCCACCGCCACGGAAGGACGACAGGCATGAGCGACACGATGGAAGGCCGGGAACTCTCGCCCGCCGTCGTCATCCTGAGCGGCGTCGTCGGCGGCATCAGCCTCGCCGTCGGCGGGCTGCTCGCCGCGACGAGCGTCCTCGGCTACCGCGCGGGAGCCTGGGTGTCGCCGGAGGCGCTGAGCCCCGGACTCGTCGGCGCGGCCATGCTGGGCGTGGCACCCGCGCTGTTCACGATCGGCCGGGCCCGCGTCTGGGAGGAGGTGCGGAGCCTCGCGCTGCCGCTCGCGACCGTCCTCGTCGGGCTCTTCGCCGTGAGCCTGCTGAACGCCGACAGCCTCCAGGCCTTCCACGGCGGCCCGATCTTCCTCGCCCTGTTCAGCCTCGGCTGGGTCGCCACCCTCGGCGCCCTCGCCCTCGCGGCCGTGGGCTGCCTCGCCGCGCAGTACCGCAAGCCGCTCCGGCCCGTACGCGGGGCCGGGGAACCGGACACGGGAAACGACACCGGCGGCACACCGGCCCGTCCGGCCGCGCCGCTGCCCGGCTGGTCCAAGCCCCCGCTCGCGGTCCTCGGTTCCGCCTGGCTCGGCATCGGGGCGGGCCTCCTCGCCTTCCCCGACTTCTGGGGCCCACTGCTCCCCTGGACGGTGAACCGCGCCGACGCGCAGGGCCTCGGGGTCTGGGCGCTGTCCCTCGGCGTCGGCGTCCTCGCCTCCCTCGCCGAGGACGACCTCGCCCGCACCCGCCCCGCCCTCCGCGCCGTCCCCGCCGTCGCCCTCGCCACGGCGGTCGTCCTCGCCGTGCACGCCGGCTCCGTCGACTGGGCGTCGGGCCCCGGGATCTCCCTGGCGGCCCTGGTCACCGGCCTGTTCGCCACCGGGATCTCGGGACAGTGGCTCCTGTCCCGGGCCGGCCGCCGGAGCGCCGAGGGCACCTGAGGGGAGGAGGAGCCCCCGGCAGCTGACGGGAGCCGGAGCGCGACACGCACCTGAGGGCGCCGGGGCGCTACGAGCACCCGGCGGGTGCCGGCGGCTTCCGCGCCGTGCTCAGGGGCGCCAGCGCGGGGCTCCGTCGTCCGGGGTGTCCGGGCTCGCGAAATGGAAGGGCACGGCCAGGCCGGCGGCCAGGGTCCGGCCCACCTCCTCCGCGACGACGGCCGACGGGTGGCGCGGCGTCCGCGCGCCGCCGTCGCCCAGGTGCCGTACGGCCGTCCCGTGGTGGATCGTTGCCAGGGTGCGCTCCCCGGCGGGCCCGTCGGTGATCGCGAGGAGTTCCACGAACCAGTCGTGCACGGTGTCGCCGTCCCACACCGCCTCGATCGCGACGACCCGCCCCGGGCAGCCGGCGGCGCGGGCCGCCAGGGACTCCTGGTCGAGCGGGCTGTCGGGGGTGCGGGCGACCCGGTCGCCGTGGTGCAGATAGCGGTGGTGGACGACGAGTTCGGCGTCGTGGATTCCCAGACCGCGGGCGCGACCGACCTCGAGGACGGCACGGACCGCGCGCATGCGGGCGTCCTGGAGGACGTAACCGTCGACCTGTTCGCGTATCCCGGCCGGCAGCAGTTCCCACCACTCGGACGTTTCCATGCCTGTCATCCCCACCCCGCCGGTACTCCTGGTCGGCGCCAGGCTAACCCGCGGCACGGAGCGCGCGCCGGGGCATTTCGGCCGGTCGCGGCGCCGGAACTCCGTGGCGGCGGAGGGCCGGAGGCGTGATGATGGTCGGATGACCCAGCCCGTGGAACCCGTGGAGCCCGTGGACGCCCTGATCGTCGTGGACGTGCAGTCGGCGTTCGTCACCGGGGACGGGGCCGTGCCCGCGGCCGCCCGGCTCGTCGACCGCACGGCGGACCTGATCGCCCGGGCCCGCGGGGCGGGTGCGCTCGTCGTCCACCTCCAGAACGACGGCCCGCCCGGCTCGGAGGACGAACCCCACACGCCGGGCTGGGAGTTGCACCATCCCGTCGAGCCCGGCCCGCGGGAGACGGTGATCCGCAAGCCCCGCGACGACGGCTTCCACGGGACCCCGCTCGGCGGCGTGCTCGGCGACGCGGGGGTCAGGGCGCTCGCCGTCTGCGGCGTCATGTCGGAGATGTGCGTCCAGGCGACGGCCCGTACGGCCCTGGCGCGCGGATACCGGGTCGTCGTGCCGCACGACGCGCACGCCACCCAGGACTGCCCCGCCGTGCCCGGGGTCAGCGAGCTCGTTCCGGCGGCCACGGTCTCCCGCGTCGCCGCCTACGCCCTCGGCAGCGACGCCGAGGTCACCCTGCCCGCCGCCGCGGTCACGTTCACCGCGCCCCCGGCGGTCACTCCGCGCTGAGCGAGCGCCAGACGCGGTCCGGCAGGATGCGCGCGGCCTCGGCGAGGTCGACGTCGTGCGTGCGGGCGAGCCAGCGGCGGGCGGTCTCCGCCGCCGGGCCGATCACCAGGGCCTCGATCACCGGCCCGGGCATCGGCGCGATCTCGCCCGCCTCGACGCGCGGCCGCATCCAGGCCCCGATCGCGGCAAGCAGCGGCTCCCTCGCCTCCCGGATGCGGTCGGCATGGGCGACCAGATAGCCCGAGCACGCCGAGGCGTGGAGGAACAGCGCCGCGTCCGGGTGCTCCTCGGTGAACCGGAGGTACGCGGAGATCACCGCGCGCACCCCGGTGCGGGCGGTCCTCGCGCGGGCCAGGGCGGTGACGACCTCGCCGCACAACCGCTCCGTGCACCGGATGTACAGGGCGGCGGCGAGGCCGTCGAAGCTGCCGAAGTGGTGGTACAGACTGCCGAGGCTGACGCCGCTCGCCGCCGAGACCGCGTTCACCGTGAAGCCCTGCCGGCCGGACTCCGCGAACACCCGCAGGGCGGCAGTCAGCAGGCGCTCGACCGTGGCCTCGCCACGCTGCTGCTTGGGGGACATGCCGGACACCCTAATGCAGGGGTGACTCCCCGTAATTGGACGCGGAATCCAGTAACGGGGAAGTCCCCTCCCGGAGCCCGAGGTCAGCCGCGGAAGCCCTCGGGGCGCTCGGGCGAGGCCTCGGCGAGGGCCTTCTTCACCGCGTCCACGCCCTCGCGGAGCCCGTACACCGGGGTGTCCGGCTGCTGGCGCCACGAGTCGTCGATGCCGCCCGCGTCCACGGTGTCGAAGCCGAGCTCGTCGATGAGGAGCCGTACCCGCTCCTTCGCCGCCGCGTCGTCCCCGGCCACCGGCAGGGCGAGCCGCCCCGGGTCGCCGGCCGGGAGCGGCCGGTCGAGGATGTCCTGCGCGTAGGTGCCGTTGAACGCCTTGACCACCGGGTGGCCGATCTGGCGCTCGGTCCAGCGGCTCTCCGTCACACCGTCGTCCTCGATGGCGGCGATGCGGCCGTCGCGCTCCCGGGGGTAGTAGTTGCCGGTGTCGATGACGACCAACCCGTCGGCGGCGCCGTCGAACAGCCCGGACGGCAGGTCGGGCACGTTCTTCAGCGGGACGGTCACGACGACCACCTCGGCGCCCCGCGCGGCCTCGGAGGCGGCGACCGGCGTCGCCCCCGTCTCCTCGGCGAGCGCGCCGAGGCTCTCGGGGCCGCGGGAGTTGGCCACGGACACCTCGTGCCCGAGGGCGGTGAGGCGACGGGTCAGGTTGCCGCCGATGTTGCCGGCGCCGATGATGCCGATCTTCATGGTGCTTCCTTCTGCTCCGGCCGGCCGTTCCGATGGACCTCGTCCCGAGCCGGCTTCCTCGGGGTACGTCCGGTCAACCCGCGACGGGGCTCCGGCGATTCCCGGTTCGAGCGCCCGGATTCCGGCCCGTCCCGATCTCGGCCCCGACGGCCGGTGAGGCGTGGGCAGTTGTCGACCCGGGCGACCCGCCGGTCGGCGGCCCGGGCACCTCGCCGGTCGGCGGTACGGGCGACCCGCCGGTCGTCGACACGGGCACCCCGCCGGGCGGCGGTACGGGCACCCCGCCGGTGTTCTCCCGGGCGAAGCGCCCGGGAGTGGTGCCCACCAGGCGCTTGAACGCACGCGTGAGATGCGACTGGTCGTAGAAGCCGGTCGCGGCGGCGACTTCGCCGGGCGCCCGGCCGTCGAGCAGCAGGCGTCGGGCGCGGTCGAGCCGGCGGGCCGTCAGGTACTGGTGGGGCGCGATGCCGAAGGCTCCGCTGAACGCCCGCACCAGATGGGCGGGGTGGGCGTGCAGAAGCCCCGCGGCCTCGTCCAGGGACAGCCCCTGCGGGAGCCGTTCGTCGAGCAGGTCCCGCAGGTCGTGGGCCACGCCGGGATCGGCGGGCCGGGCGGCGGCCACGAGCCGGGGCCGCAGGTGGTCGCGCAGCCGCTCGCCGATCAGGGCCAGTCTGCTCTGCGCCTCCAGCGCGCCGCCGGGGTCCGCGAGCGCGGTGTGCAGCTGCCCGACGCGCCGCCGCAGCAGCGGGTCGATCAGGTCGGGGCCGTCCACCGCCGGACCGATGAAGCTCTCGTCCAGCTGGCTCAGGTCCAGGTAGAGGACCCGCTTGCGGAAGCCGCGCGAGGTGGCGGGGGAGCCGTTGTGCGGGACCTGCGGCGGCAGCAGCGACACGGTGTCGTCCGGAGTGCCGCGCTCCCGCCGGTTCAGGTCGTAGCGGACGGCGCCGTCGTCGACGATCAGCAGCGTCCACACGTCGTGGACGTGCATCGGGTACGCGTGCTCGGTGAAGTGCGCGTGGAAGACCTCCACGACCCCCGGCACGTGCGGCCGCCACGCCGAGACCTCTTGCCTGGCGGGCATGCAAAGAATGTACAAGACGGCGCGGGGGCCCGGTCGGCACTCTCGGACCATGACGACCACCGATACCGCGCCCGTCCGATTCGACACCAAGATCGCCGTACTGCTCCGCGAGGACCTGGAGACCTGGCAGCGGCTCAACGTCACCGCGTTCCTGGTCAGCGGCCTCGGCTCGCAACTCCCCGAGGTGATCGGCGAACCGTACGCCGACGCCGACGGCGTCCCGTACCTGCCCATGTTCCGCCAGCCCGTCCTGGTCTTCGAGGGGACCAAGGAGACGCTGACCGCCGCCCACGCCCGCGCCCTCTCCCGCTCGCTGCCCCGGTCGGTCTTCACGACCGACCTCTTCACCACCGGCAACGACCGCGACAACCGGGCGGCCGTACGCGCCGTGGGAACCGACCACCTCGACCTCGCCGGAATCGCCGTCCACGGGCCGCGCAACGCCGTCGACAAGGTCCTCAAGGGCGCCCGCATGCACCCCTGACGACCGCGCCGGAACCCCCTGCCCCGGCGCTGACCGTCACCGGCCGTAGCCGCGCCGAAACCCCTCGCCGTGAACAGGCGGCCCCGCTGTCGGTGGCGTGCCGTACAACTGGAACCGGGGAAAAGCGGGACGGTACACCGCAGGACGTACGACCGTACGAGGGGGACTGGTACGTGGAGACATTCGGGGACCGGGGGTGCGCCGGCCGCGCGCCCCTCGTCGGGCGGACCCGGGAGCTCGACCGGCTCGACGCGCTGCTGCGCCACCGGGCCGGGGGAGAGGGCCCGGTGGCCGTCGACGTCACCGGCGACCCGGGCATCGGCAAGACCCGCCTGCTCGCCGAGTTCGCGCCACGCGCCCGCCGCCGCGGCACGATCGTCCTGCACGGCCGCTCCGGGCCCGGCGCGGATCCCGGCGCCCCCTTCCACGTGTTCGCCGACGCCTTCGCCGACCTCGACCACCGGGACCGCGCCGCGGCACCGGCCCTCGCCGCCCTCGCCGACCTCGTGGAACCGCTCCTCCACCCGGCCCCGGAGGGAGCGGCGGCGACCGACGACCACCCGACCCGACGGACGCACCACGTGCGCCGGATCGCCGCCGCCCTCGGGCGGGTCGCGGACCCCGGGCTCGTGCTCGTCCTCGACGACCTGCACGGCGCGGACCCGGCCTCCGTGGAGCTCGTCGACCACCTCCTGCGGCATCCGAGCCGGGCCCCTGTCCTGCTCGTGCTGGCACGCAGGGAACGCCAGACGCCGCCCGACCTCGCGTCGGTCCTCGCGCGCGCCGCAGACGCGGGGGCCGCCTCCCCGCTGGCCCTCGGGCCGCTGGGACCGCAGGAGTGCGCCGAAGTACTCGCCCCCGGACTGCCGCCCGAAGCGGCACGGGAGGTCCACCGCGCCAGCCTCGGCGTCCCGCTCTACTACCGGGCGCTCGCCGTCGCGCGCACCTCCCGGGGCGAGGCGGCCCGGACCGGACCGGTGGCGGTGCTCCTCGACGAACTCACCCCGCTCGGCCCGGCGGAACGGGCCGTCGTCGAGGCCGTCGCCGTACTCGGCGACCGGGCGACGCCCGAACTGGTCGCGGCCGTCGCCCCGGCCGCCCCCCACCGCATGGACCGGGAGGACGTCGACGGGGCCTTGAGAGCACTCGCCCGCCGCGACCTCGTCCGGCACGACGAGCACGGACGCCGCCTCGGGCTGCGCCACCCCGCCCTGCCGGAACTCGTGAGCGGCGCGCTCGACCCCTGGCGGCGCCGCGAACTGCACCGGCGGGCCGCGACCGCCCTCGCCGAAGCCGGCGCCCCTCTGACCGAACGCGCCCCGCACCTCGTGCGGGCCACCACCGCATGGGACCCGGCCACCGCCGCCGAACTGGTCCAGGCCGCCGACCTGATCGGCGCCGCCGACCCCGCGCGCGCCGCCGCCTGGCTCGCGGCCGTCCTCGACCTGCTCCCCGACACCCCCGAACACCGGGCCGCCCGGCGGGACCTGATGCTCCGACGGGCCCGCGCCCTGGGATCGGCCGGCCGCGTCGCGGAGAGCCGGGACCTCCTCCACCGGCTCATCGACTCCTGCCGCCCCGACCGACACGCCGACCGGGGCCACGGCGGCGGACGCGCCGACGCGCGCCGCGGCGGGGACGACGGCTCTGCTGACGAGCGCCGCGGCGGGGACGACGATCCCGCTGACGCGCGCCGCGGGCCGGGCGAAGACCCCGCCGACGCGCGCCGCGGCGACGGCGACGACTCCGCCGCCACGGCCGAGCTGCGGACCTCCGCCGTGCTCCTCTGCGCCTTCATGGAGCGGCACCTCGGCCGCTACCCCGAGGCCGACGTCCTCCTCCGCCGCGAGCTGGAGCGAACCCCCGGACCCCGGTCCGACCTGCGGACCTGGCTCGTCGTGGAATGGGGATGCCGCGCCCTCTTCGCCGCTCGTTACCCGGAGGTGCGCCCCCTCGTCGCGGGCACCCTCGACGAGGCCCGGGGGCGCGGTGACGAGCCCGGCACGGCCGAGGTCCTGACCCTGGCCGCACTCGGCGAGGTGTACGAGGGGGAGACCGCCGCCGCCCGCGTCCACGCAGCGGAGGCCGCCGCGCTCACCGACGCCTTCACCGACGGAGCGCTGGCCGGCCACGCCGAGTCGCTGGTGCGCCTCTGCTGGTCCGAGGTCTTCCTGGAGCAGTACGGGGCGGCGGAACGCCACGCCACCCGGGGCGTCGGGATGGCACGCCGCGCAGGCCGCCCCTTCGCGCTGTCCCAGCTCCTCCTGTGCTCGGCGTACGTCCACTTCCTGACCGGCCGCATCGGTGCCGCGCTCGACCTGGCGGACGAGTCGGTCGCCGTGGCCCGCGCCCTCGGCGGCGCCGAACTCCTCGGATTCAGCCGGGCGATGAGAGCCACGGTCCTCCTCCACGCGCGCCCCCTCGGCGACCCCGAGGCGCTGGCCGCGGCGGAGGAGGCCGCCGCCACCGTGGGGACGGCGGACGGATGGTGGGCCACCCAGGCCCGCTGCCTGCTCGGCTACAGCGTCCCGCTCGCCCAGGACCCGCACCGGGTGCGGGAGGTGCTGCTCCGGGCGGGGGGCGACCGGGACCTCTCCCGGCTCCAGCCCTCGCTGAGGCCCGGCTACCTCGAACTCCTCGCCGGCGCGGCCCTCGCCGCCGGCGACCCCGCGGAGGCCGAGCGCGCGGCACGGCTCGCCCTGACCGAGGCGGACCGGCTCGGCCTGCCCGTCCAGCGGGGTGCGGCCCAGCGCGCCCTGGGCCGGGTCCTCGCCCAGCGGGGTGAACCGGCCGCGGCCGCCCGGGCGTTCATCGACGCGGCGCGGGAGAGCGCCCGCTCGGGCGCCGCCGTCCGCGAGGCCCACAGCCTGCTGCTCGCGGCCCCCGAACTGCACGCGGCGGGCGACGGACCGCAGGCCGCCGCGGTGTGGCGAAGAGGCCGCCGACTCGCCGTCGAGGGCGGGGCCCGGATGCTGGTGGACCTGGCCGACCGCACCCGGCCGGCCGCGCCGGAGGGCGCCGCCGGGGGGCGGCTCGCCGTCCTCACCCCGCGCGAGCGGGAGATCTCGGCCCTGGTCGCCGAGGGGCTCACCAACCAGGCCGTCGCCGACCGGCTCTGTCTCAGCCCGCGCACGGTCGAGAGCCACGTCGCCCGGGTCTACCGCAAGACGGGGGTGGAGACCAGGGCCGGTCTCGCCTCGCTGGTGGTGCGGGCCGGGACGGGAGGCGGTCAGTTCTCGCGCGGATAGGTGGTGATCACCCGGCCCTTCGCGTCGGCCTTGAGATAGCCGGAGCCGTACGAGTCGGACAGGTAGACGCTCAGTCCGGGACCGCTGCCGAGGAGGGTCGAGGGCGGGTTGACGACGAGATAGCGGCTCGTCGGCTCGTCGACCCCCAGGTCCTTGTCGGCGCGCTTCATGAGCGCCGGCAGGACGTCCCAGTCGAAGGCGTCCAGGTCGGTCGGCACCGTGCCGGGGAAAGCGGTGCCGCCGGGGCCCTCCTTCACGGCCACGTCCTCGCCCCGGTAGACGTACCGGTCGTAGCGCTTCGTACTGCCCTTGACGACCGCCTCGGCCACCGCGTACTCCGGGTACACGACGAAGCCGGTCACCTTGGCTCCGCCCGTGGCCGCCTGCACCGCGGCGACGGCCGCCCGGATCCCGTCGGGGGTCAGCAGATCGCGCGGCTCCCGGGTCGTCGGCGTCTTCGCCGGTGTGGCGGAGGCCGACGTCCGCCCGGCCGACGGGCCCGACTGCGCGGGAGGAGCGGCGGTGTGCCCGTCTCCCTTCTCACCCGGCTTCCAGTCCCAGGCCATCGCTCCGACGGGGATGCCGACGACGAGGACCACCACGGCCGCGGCGCGCAGGAACCGCCGCCCGCCGCGCCGCCCGCCGGTGGTCCGCGCCGCTGCGGGAGCCGTGACGGGCACCGGCGGCGACGGGGGCGCCAGATGGAACGAGGTCGCGTCCCCCGTCCCCGCTCCGCGGCCCGCCCCGCCCGGGGCCACAGGTCCGGGGTACCGCGCCGCGTCCGCGGGCGGTCGTACCGCGTCCCCTGCTCCGGCCGCCTCCTGACGCGCCGTCGGATCCGCCGCCGCGACGGCGGCGAGTGCCCGGTCGAATGCCTCCACGTCGGGGCGCGCCGACGGGTCGCGCACCAGCACGCTTTCGAGCACGCCGGTCAGCGGGCCGGCCCGCAGCGGAGGGGGCACGTCGTCGGAGAGGACGGCCGCGAGGGTCGCGAGGGTGTTCTCGCGGCGCAGGGGGTGGCGGCCCTCGACGGCGACGTACAGGAGCATGGCGAGGGACCACAGGTCGGCCGCCGGCCCGCTCGTGCCGCCCCGGATCCGCTCGGGGGCCATGTAGTCCGGCGACCCGATGATCGAGCCCGACGCGGTCAGGGCGGTGGACTCGCGGATCGCCGCGATGCCGAAGTCGGTGAGCACCGGCCGGCCGTCCGGCCGCAGCAGGACGTTGGCGGGCTTCACGTCGCGGTGCTCGATGTCCCGCTCGTGGGCGGCGCGCAGGGCCGACAGCAGCTCGCGGCCGAGCCCGGCCGCCTCGCCGGGGGTCATCGTGCCCCGGTCCAGCCGGTCCTGGAGCGAACCGCCGGTGACGAGCTCCATCACGATCCACGGGTACGTTCCCTCGCCCGCGTCCACGATGTGGTGGATCGTCACCACGTTGGGGTGGTCGATCCGGGCCAGGGCACGCGCCTCGCGCAGCACCCGGGCGCGCAGCGTCCGGGCGCCCTCGGTGTCGTGTTCGGCCATCGCGGGGTCGGGAGGACGGACCTCCTTCACCGCCACGTCACGGTGGAGCGCCAGGTCGCGGGCGCGCCAGACCGTTCCCATGCCACCGCCGCCGAGCCGCTCCACCAGCTCGAAGCGGCCGTCGATCACTCTGTTCACACGCACCTCTGTACTCGGGTCCTCGCGGCGACTCCGGCGTCCGGCCCGGACAAGCCCACGTCGCCGTACACGTTCACCTGATAGCTCCCCGGCGGCCCGTACGGCTCCGGAAGCCCGCACAGCGCCGACCACGGACCGTACCCACCGGAGCCGTCCACCTCACCGGCGGGGGCACCCTCCTTCGCCGACCCGGCGGCACCCTGCTCCGCCGTCCCGGCGGCGGCACGCGCGTGCGCCGCCCGGCGGCCGAGGGCCTCGGCGTGCCGAGGATCCTCCCACCGCCCGGCCCGCGCCGCCGCCACCGCGAACTCCCGCGCGGCCCGCCCGGGATCGCCCAGACCCAGCGCGCAGTGGGCCAGCCAGGCCCCCGCCCGGACGAGCGCCGCCTCGTCGCCGTCCGCCGTGAACCCCGACAGGGCCTCTTCGAGCAGGGCCGCCGCCTCCCGGAGACGTCCGGCCCCGGCGTACACGCAGCCGAGCCGCAACCGGGCGAGCGCGCCCAGGCACGGATCCACCGCCGCCCCGCCGGTCAGCCGGACCGCCTCCGTGAGGAGCGGCACCTCCGCGGGCAGCCCGCCCCGCCCGCCCGGTGCGCCACCGGCCCCGCGCACGCCCTCGACCGTCCGGGCGAGCGCGAGACAGAGACGGGCCCGGTCGCCGCCGCGGAGCGGGGTGCCGGAGCCGTCGGACGGAAGGGCGGAGCGGAGCAGCGCGGCCGCCTCCGCGCGGGCGCCGGTGGAGCGCAGCACCCCGGCGAGGAGCAACTCGGACTCCACGGCGCCCCACGGCCGTCCCCCGGAGCGGTGGCCCGCCACGGCGGCCCTCAGGTGGACGAGGGCCGCGGCCGGGTCGTCGGGCGCGGTGAGCCGGCCCAGGAGACAGCGGACGTCGGAGAGCGGGCCCGGAACGGCGGGGTCCGACCGGTGCGGCGCGGCGAAGGCGATCAGCCGCCCGAGCTCCTCGCGCAGCCCCGCCGCCCCGGCCGCCGGGTCGGGCGCGGTGTCGAGGAGATCGGCGCGCGCCCTGGCACGCAGCAGGAACACGGTCGTGGCCTGCGCGACGCCGGCCCGCCCGCTCCGGTACAGGCCGGCGGCCCGCTCGCACAGCCCCGTGAGCTCGACGCGGGCCGCGTCCCCCACGGCCTCGCCCGCCAGCACCGCCCGCGCCCGGGAGACCAGCGCCTTGCCGGGCCGCCCGGCCCGTTCGTGCAACTCGGCCGCCCAGGAGAACAGCGGACCGGCCGCGGGCCGCGCCCTGCCCCCGCAGTCGAGCGCGGTCGAGTCCAGGGCGTCCGCGTGATCCCCCGGCGTGATCGTCCCACCCGCGCGCCGCAGGGCCGCCGCCGCCCGCTCCCACGCCCCGCCCGCCGCGGGGTGCCCCTCGGCGGTCAGCCGCCGGGCCCGGTGCAGCAGGCCGCGAGGGTCCTCCGGGCCGCCGCCCGCGCCGGGCCCCCGGCCGTACGGCGGCACGCCGAGGCGGACCTCGTCAGGCGAGCGGCTGGTCATGCGGAGCGCTCCGGGGAAAGGGGGGCGGGGCAGCACGGATACGGCCACGGGGCCGGGAACGGATGGGGGACGCGGGCCCGCGTACGGCCCCGGACCGGGGCCTACGCAGAGGTCGGACCGACTCTCGCAGGCCCGCTCGGCTCCGCACATCCGTAGAACTACGGAACCGCGCGCTCCATCGATCGGCCGCACTGCGCAGGGCCCGCCGCCGGTGTCTCGGCTAGGGTGAATCGACAGGGATTGCGCCCCCTGGGGCCAGGCCGATGCGTAGGTCGATGCGTTGGAGACTCACCAGTCGTCGAGCAGGGTTCCGCAGCCGCCCCGGGCGGCCGTCGGGGACGCGGGCGTGCTCCGCGAGCTGCTGCCGATCGCCCTGTGGCGGGAGGACGCCGACGGCCGGATCGTCGAGTGGTCGCTCGCCGCCCAGGACCTCCTCGGACACCGTCCCGAGCACGTGCTCGGCCGGCTGGCCGCCCCGCTCCTCGTTCCCGACGCCAACCGTGAGCTCGCCGAACGGCTCACGGACCGTGTCCAGGCGGGCGAGACCATGGTCGGCACGCTGCCGGTGCGGCACCGGGACGGCCACACGATCGCCATGGAGATGTGGATCGTGCCCGCCGCCGACCCGCAGGGGCGGCCCGGCGCGATGCTGATCGCGGTGGAGACCTCCGAGGTCCTGCGGATGCGGGAGAACCTGGCGGCGATGGAGAGCCTCTTCACCCAGTCGCCGATCGGGCTCGCGCTCCTCGGCCCCGACCTGCGCTTCCTGCGGGTGAACGACACCCTCGCCCGGATGAACGGGATGCCGGCGGCGGAGCACGTGGGCCGCCGCCTCACGGAGGTCGTGCCGGGGGTGAACGCCGCCTCGCTGGAGTCGCTGATGCGCCAGGTCCTCCACAGCGGGACCGCCGTCGTCGACGCCCGCCGGGTGGGCCGTACTCCCGCGGACCCCGGCCGGGACCACATCTGGTCCTGCTCGTACGCGCCGCTCCTCGACCGGAAGGACAGCCGGTCCCTGGGGCTCATCGCCTCCCTCGTCGACATCACCGAGAGCCAGGAGGCGCACATCGAGGTCGAGCGGGCCCGGCACCGCTTCGCCCTCCTCGCCGAGGCCGGCGCCCGCATCGGCACGACGCTCGACCTGAAGCAGACGGCCGAGGAGGCGGTCCGCTTCCTCGTGCCCCAGCTCGCCGACTCCGCCGACGTACAGATGCTGGAGTCCGTCCTCGAACCGGACGATCCGGCGGCCTCCACCCGGGGGGTCCTCCGGCGGCTCGCGGCCCGCTTCCCCGACCCGACCGCGCCGACGTCCCTCCTCGCCCCGGGGCAGACCTTCCAGATCCCGCTCGACTCGGTGTACGAGCAGGTCGTCCTCCGGGGACGGCCGACGAACCTCTACTCGACCGACCTCCCGGAGCTCTTCACGGACCCCCGCACCGAGGCGCTCCGCACCTATCTGGCCACCCGCATCGGCTCGGCGCGCCTGGTGCCCCTGGTGGCCCGCGGGCAGGTGCTCGGCGCGGTGACCGTGACCCGGCTGCGGACCCGTGAGCCGTTCGACACGCAGGACTGCGTCCTCATCGACGAGGTCGTCGCCCGCGCCGCCCTCAACATCGACAACGCCCGCCTCTACACCACCCAGCGGGAGGCGGCGATCACCCTCCAGCGCAGCCTCACCAACAGCGAACTCCCGGACGTCACCGGGCTCGAACTCACCGGCCGCTACCTGCCCGCGAGCGCCCATGACGTCGGAGGCGACTGGTTCGACGTCATCGCCCTGCCCGGCGGCCGGACCGGCCTGGTCATCGGCGACGTCATGGGGCACGGCATCCACGCGGCGGCCGTCATGGGCCAACTCCGCACCGCGGTGCGGACCCTGGCCCGCCACGACATCCCGCCGGCCCGGATGCTCAGCTCGCTCGACGCCGTCGTGGCCGACCTGGGCGAGGACGAGATGGCGACCTGCGTCTACGCGGTCCACGACCCGGCCGCCGACGGCTGGGTCATCGCCCGCGCGGGCCACCCGCCGCCGGCCGTGGCCACCCCCGACGGCACCGTCACCTTCCTCGACGGCCCGCCGGGGACCCCGCTCGGCACCGGAGCCCACGACTTCGGCACGGAGGAGGTCAGCCTGCCCGAGGGCGGACTGCTCGTCCTCTACACGGACGGCCTGATCGAGGCCCGCGACCGCGACCTGGACCAGGGCATGAGCCAACTGGCCCAGGCACTGCGGCCCGTCGGCCGGCCACTGGACACGCTGTGCGACGAGGTCCTCGGGCGGCTCCTCGCGGGACCCGCCCAGGACGACGTGGCGATGCTGATCGCCCGTAGGACCCGCTGAGCCCGCGTACGCAGGCCCAACTGCCCCACGGGGAGGGGCGGTGGGTCAGGCTCCCGCTCGCCCGAGCCGGTACAGGTCCCTGAGCAGGGCGATCTCCGCGCCGTGGTGCAGGACTTCCTGGTTCATCCACCAGACGACGTCGAGGAAGAGCTCCTCCGGGTCGCCGCCGTGCGGGTACGTGCAGTGCCCCACGGTGTCGAGGGCGGTGTCGTCGGCGGACAGCAGGGCGTCCCGCCAGGCGTCGGCGGCGGTGTCGAAGGCCTTGACGGCGGTGGCGACGTCCCCGCTGACATCGTAGTCGTCGCGGGTCAGACGGCGGCTGCCGTTCGTGTGGTCGGCGCGCAGCGCGAGCATCTCGGCGAGGTGGCTGAGCCGCCAGGCGATCGTCGTGAACGGCGCCGGCTCGGGGTGCGGCGGCGGCGTCGTGTCCCGGCCGAACTCACCCGCGCCCACGAGGAGGGTCGCGCCCGGCCCCGGTCCGTCGGAGTGCCGGCGGACCGACCAGCAACCCGGCCCCGGCTCCCAGAGGTACTCCGCGTCGGTCATCGGACCGACCTGCACCTCCGTGCCGTTCCCGCTGTCCATCACCGGGCCCGCCATCCGGTCGGTGAGCCGCTGCCGCGCGAAGTCGAACTGGGCGAGCAGGGGGGCGAGTCGGGCGGGTACGGACATCAGGCGCTCCGGATCGGACGGCAGTAGGGCGCTCGTACCCTGCCACACGCCGTGTCCGACCGCCCCCGAATTTCCCGGCGTTCACGGTCGGGCGGTTCCCGACCCCCGTCCTACCGCCTCGACGAGCGGCAGCAACCGGTGCGCGACCCGCTCGCGCAGGGCGATCTCGGTGCGGGTCCTGACCACTCCCGGCAGCCGGATGAGCCGCTGGATGACGTCCTCCAGGTGCCCCGCGTCCCGCGCCACCACCCGGGTCAGCAGATCGCCGCCGCCGGTGATGGAGAAGGCCTCGACGATCTCCGGCACGCCGGCGAGCGCGTCGCCGACCTCGTCCAGGTGCCCCTGCGTCACCTCGACGTGCACGAACGCCAGCACCGGGTGCCCGAGCGCGGCCGGGGACAGGACCGGCCCGGTCGCCGTGATCACCCCGTCCCGCTCCAGACGGTCGATCCTGGCCTGCACGGTGCCCCGCGCCACCCCCAGGATCCGCGCGTACTCGCGCACGCTCGTCCGCGGCTGCTCGATGAGCAACCGCAGGATCCTGGTGTCGAGCTCGTCCACCGCCATCGTCCGCCGGCCTCCTCTGTCCCTGCTCGCCTCGCCCGAACCGCTCCGAACGGTTCAAACCCTCCGAACGCCGTCCGAAGGCGCCCGAACCCCTCTGATTCCCGACTGTACCCAGGTGACCTCGGCGTATCCCGTACGGTCGGTGCTTCGGGACCAGGGGAGCGGGAGAGCGATGACGGGTACGCCGCAGGTGCGGCCGATGCGCGGAGACGACCCGGAGCGGCTCGGGCCGTACCGGCTGATCGGCCGGATCGGGGCCGGCGGAATGGGCCGGGTCTACCTCGGCCGTACCGTCAGCGGCCGCCTCGTCGCGGTCAAGACCCTCCTCGCGGAGGGTGAGGTCAGCGAGCCCGACCGGCGCCGGTTCGCCCGCGAGGTGGCGCTCGCCCGCCGTGTCACGGGGGTGTTCACCGTCTCCGTCCTCGACTCGGACGCCGACGGGCCCCGGCCCTGGATGGCCACCGAGTACGTCCCCGCACCCTCGCTCGCCGAACTGGTCCGCGACGGCGGCCCCCTGCCGCCCGCGGCCGTCCGGTGGATCGCCGCCGGCATGGCCGAGGCCCTCGTGGACCTCCACCGGTCCGGCATCGTGCACCGCGACGTGAAGCCGGGCAACGTCCTCCTGCCCCACTCCGGTCCGCGGCTCATCGACTTCGGCATCTCGCACGCCCTCGACCTGACCCGCACCTCCTTGACCCTCGGCACCATCGCGTTCACCTCGCCGGAACAGGCCCGCGGCGAGGACTCCACCCCGGCCTCCGACGTCTACTCGACGGGAGCCACCCTCTTCCACCTCGCGACCGGCCGCCCGCCGTACGAGCCCGGCGCCGACGCCTTCCGGCTCCTGGCCCGCGTCCAGCACGCCGACGTCACCCTCGCCGACCTGCCCTCCGGCATCGACGACCTGATCACGCCCCTCCTCCGCCTCGACCCGGCCGCCCGCCCCACCCCCGCGGACGTGCTCGCCGCCTTCGAACGCCGACCGACCGGCGGCAGCGAACTCCTGCCCACCGCCTGGACGTCCCTCATCCGCGCCCACCACGACTACGTTCCCCCGGCCCTGCCCGACGGCGGCCCGAGTCCCGACGACGCCCCCGAGCCGGAAGACGACCTCCAGGCCACCGACGATCCCCGCGCGGTGCACCAGGCCACGACCCGTACGGCCCGCCCGGAGCGGGACGCGCCACCGGTGCCGGCTCCGTCTCCCGCTCCGGTACGGCCGCCCGCGCCGGTTCCCGCCGCTCCGTCACCCGCTCCGGCGCCGCGGCCGATCCCGACGCCGACGCCGGACCAGGAGCCGGGACGTACGGACGCGAGTACAGGCGCAGGCGCAGGTACACGTGCACGCCGGCTCTGGATCCCCCTGGCCGCCGCGCTCACCGCGGCAATGCTGGTCGGTGGCTATGTGGCCTACGGGCAACTCGGCGGCGACGAGGTGGTGCGGGTCGGTGACTGCCTCTCCAACACGCGCACGGCTCCGGGGACCTTCAGCCCCGCCGAAGCCGACGCGGTCGACTGCTCGGCATCGGCCGCCCGTTTCGCCGTCACGGCCGTCCCCGGGGCGAACGGTTCCTGCCCGGCCGACGGCGGGCCGGCCGAACGCTTCGGGGCGCAAGGCCCGTGCGTCAGCCCGAACGTGCGCGAAGGGGACTGCCTCGACACCACGGAGGGCTTCAAGGGCCTGCTCCCCGCGGACGTTCTCTGGACGGCACACCCCTGTGTCAGCGCCTTCTCGCAACTGAGGGTGGACGAGATCACCGAGACCCTCTACAACCGCGTGGGTTGCGGCCCCGCCTACACGTTTGAGCCGGAGAGCCTCCCCTGGACCGAAACGAGCCACACCGACTACTGCCTGTCAGTGACTCCCTGACGGCGACACCCCGGCCGGGACCGGCCGTCAGTGGCCGCGGGGCGCGTACATGATCACGCCCATGCCGGCGAGGCAGACCAGGGCGCCGACGACGTCCCACCGGTCGGGCCGGTAGCCGTCGGCGACCACGCCCCAGGCGATCGACCCCGCCACGAACACGCCTCCGTACGCGGCGAGGATGCGCCCGAAGTGGTCGTCGGACTGGAACGTCGCGACCACGCCGTACAGACCGAGGGCGATCACACCGGCACCGACCCACACCCAGCCCCGGTGCTCCCGGACGCCCTGCCAGACGAGCCACGCGCCGCCGATCTCGAAGAGGGCGGCGACGGCGAACAGGGCGACGGAACGTGCGACGGTCATGCGGCCAGAGCCTATGACGGCCCGATAACCCTGCCCCGCCCGGCCCGCCGGTCCTATCCTGGGGGCCACTCAGGACGCGGTGGATCCGATCGTGGTGGCAGAGGCGGCGAGCACGACGCTCGTCGGGGCGACGGCCACGGACACCCCCCAACACCGCCGCCGGCGACGCCCAGGGCATCGGCTCCCAGCACCTGGAGGCCCACGCCTCCGACGAAGGCCGCGTCTACCTGGCCGGACGCGACATGAACATCACCGAGCGCTGACGGGCGGCAGCTGCCGGTGGGGAGGATGGGGCGGCCTCCGAGCTGTCCGCCCGACCGCGGAGGAACGGAAAGGCCGGTGGCCCCGTGCGGATCGCACGGGGCCACCGGCCTCTCGGTGGTTCGGGGACGTCAGCCCTGCCGCTCTTCCCACTGGGCGCGGGCGAGCTCCGAGTTGGTCCGGACGAGGTTCCAGTCGTCCTCGACGGTGTACAGGGAGTAGCGGCCGGTCGAGTCCAGGGCCTCGAACACCTGGTTGGCCCAGGCGTCCGAGTCCGGCTGGTTGGCGGTGACCCGGGCCGGGTGCGAGCGGGACGGCTCGTCCAGGTCCGGGGGCACCGACACGTACACGTTCAGCCAGCGGTCCTGGTCTCCCCAGGTGAAGGAGGGGCCGTAGCTGGTGCTGTTGTCGGTGAACCTGATGCCGAAGGCCGCTTCGAGGTCGGCCCAGAGGGCCTCCGCGAGGACGGTCCCGGGCGTCTCCTGCCCGCGGAACCCTGCGTGGATGTCGTATTCGCTCATTGTCAGCCTCAGCGCACGTGGAAGGTCTTGTCGTAGCCGTAGCCGATCAGCCGCACATGGGAGAAGTCGTGCGAGGTGCTGTTGAAGGCGAACGAGTCGAGCCCCTTCTTGGCCGTGTCAAAGGATATGTCGGCGTTCCGGCCGTCGATGATGACGACGTCGGCACCCTTGCCACGGCCGGCCTTGATGGCCGTCTGGACCGTGCTGGCGGAATTCGACTTCAGGACCTTGAACTCGGCGGCGGACCCGCCGACCCAGGCGTCGAAGTGCTTGCCGCTGCCGCCCGGCTGGTCGTTGCGCGACTTCACCTCCTGCCCGTTGCCCGCGAGGTAGAGCGCCAGCTCGAACTCGTCGTCGTTGAAGGCGAAATGCGGTCCGTCCTTGCCCCGCCGCTGCTCCTTGTCCGGCTTGGACCCGTCCGTGGACTTGCTCCAGGACTCGTCGATCAGCTCGAGGATGTCCTCGAGGTAGTTCGCGACCATCCACTGGGTGCCTCGGGACGCGCCGTAGCAGCCCGCCTTCTCCGGGCCCATGTGGCGGCAGGTGCGGCGGTCGATGTCCTCGACGTTGTCGAGGAACCGGCCGACGTTGAACTTGTGCTGGTCCATGATCTGCTTGAGCCGCGCCTTGCGCAGGATCTCGGCACGGTCGCTGTCGTACTTGTGCTGCTCGTCCCAGTACGTGGGCCGCTTGTCGCCCGGGGAGTCGCCGTCGCCGGAGCCCTTGCCCGACCCCTGGTCGGTGCCCTTGCCCTCGCCGACGTACCGGCCGCCGGAGCAGTCGCCGGGGGTGTCGGTGCAGTAGGCCCGCTCGTCCGGGTCGTAGAAGCCCGACGGGTCGCTGCGCGTGACCGGGTTGTTGTGGCTGTACGCGTAGCCGTTGACCTGGAGCGGGTCGGCGAAGTCGATCAGCGCGTCCGCCGAGGCGAACCGGCCGATCGCCGGGTCGTACTCGCGGGCACCCAGATGGGTCAGGCCCGAGGGGTCCTCGATGCCCACGCCCAGGTAGCCGCGCTTGTTCGGCCAGGAGGTCGGCTTCGTGCCGCGCACCTCGCCGAAGGGCTTGTAGGAGCGGCGGGTGACCGCCTGGCCGGAGGCCAGGGCGATGCCCGTGGTGGCGGTGCCGACCTGGTCGCCGATCAGGACGTCGAGCTTGTGCCCCGTGGTGGCGCCGTTGAGGGTGGACCGGACCACGGTGGGCGCGCCGGCGTGCGTGTAGACCCGGCTCGCCTTGGTGATCGTGCCCGCGGTGGTGGTCAGCTCCATCTCGCCTAGGTAGAGCACGCTGCCCGAGGGGGTGTTCTCCAGCAGGCGGTTGCCGTCGGCGTCGTAGACGTACCGGGTGGTGACTCCGCCCGCCTTGATCGTGTCGAGGCGGTTCTCCCGGGTCCAGACGAGGTCCTGGGTGCCGCTCGGCAGCGTGCGGGTGGTGGTGTTGCCCGAAGCGTCGTACGCGTACGAGCTGCCGGTGCCCGGCTCGGAGACGACCGAGGTCAGGGTGTGCGGCTGGGTTTCGGTCGGGGCCGACGTGCCGTTTCCGGTGACCGTCCTGCCGTAGTCGAAGGTGAGCTTGACGTCCTTCGTGGGGTCGGTCGCGTCGTGTTTGACCTGGGTGGCGCGGTTGCCGATGACGTCGAAGGTGTAGCTGTCGTAGTAGCCCGTGGCGCCGCCCGCGACCGTGCCCGCAGCGGGCGCGTTGGCCTGCAGGGATGCGGTCAGGGTGCTGTCGGGGGCGGTGGTGTCGGTGACGCTGTCCGCGGCTCGGGCGATCGGCCCGCGGATCGCCCGCTGGTCGGTGCGGGGGCCCCAGGTGGAGCCGTCCGCGCTCTTGCAGCCGGTGCTGGCCAGCGTCGGGGTGATGTTCGAGGTCCACGCGTGGACCATCTGCCCGGCGACGTCGTGCGTGTAGCACTGGGTGTCCCACACGGACGTGCCGTTGTCGGTCAGCTTGCGCGCCTGCGAGGTGATGTTGCCCGCGTAGTCGTACGAGTAGTGCGTGCTGCTCACCCGCGGGGAGGTCGAGGACTCGCGGTCCACGACGGTGCGCTGGAGCTGACCGGTGTAGTCGTTGAGGAAGTTGGTGGTCCAGACCCGGTAGGGCTGGGCACCGCTGGTGGTGCGCATCGGCTCCCCGTACGGGGAGTAGGTGACGTCGGAGGTGTACCAGCTGGCACCCGAGGTGCTCTCCGCCAGGCCGTCGGAGTTGTAGCGGGTGACGACCTTCTCGGCCGCGAGCCCGCCCTTGGCAGGGAGCGTGGTGCTCAGCAGCCTGCCGGTCGGCGTGTAGGCGAAGGCGTACTTGTACGTGCCGGAGAGCCCGGTGGTCAGGGAGTTGGCCGGGATCACCGTCTCGCGGCCGGTGGGCCGGTACTCGGTGTCGTAGCCGGTGACCCGGTTGACGTAGTCGCCGCTCGCGTCGTGACGGACGGAGGAGGCCAGCTTGCCCAGCGCGCCGGGCAGGGTGTCGTAGGTGAACTCCCGGATCGGCGCGGACTCCGCACCGCCGGTGCGCACGGCCGTGATCCGGCCGAGCACGTCGTACGAGGTGTGGACGGTGCCCCGGTCGTCGGTCGCGGTGGTCCGGCGGTCGGCGTCGTCGTAGCCGTAGCTCACGGTGCCCGTGTCGGGGTCCGTGCTGGTGAGGGCGCGGTGGCGGGTGTCGAAGGTCCAGGACCAGACGTTGCCCGCCGGGTCGGTGACCTTCTCCCGGTTGCCGCGGGAGTCGTAGCCGTAGGTGGTGTTGCGCCAGATCGGGGTGCTGGAGACGCTGGACGCGTTCTGGATCTTGGACACGCGGCCGAGGGCGTCGGTCCAGGTGTTCACCGCGGGGGCGGCGCCGCCGGCGGGGAAGGCGAGGGTGTTCGTATCGCCGTAGACCCACTTGTTGTAGTTCATGTAGGCGCCGCCGCGGTAGTGGCTGGCGCGCACCGGACGCTCGAGTCCGTCGTACTGGGTGCGGGTGAGCATCGGGACGAGGGTGTCGGAGACCCTCTTGAACTGCACCGTCGAGGGCTCGCCCTTGGCCAGGTACGGCTTGGTGGCCTCGGCCGTCAGGCCGTGGTCGTTGTAGCGGGTGTCGGTGACGATGCGGCCGGAGCCGTGGGCCTCCGCCTGGGTCTGGACCACGCGCATGAGGCCGTCGTAGATCGTCACCCCCTTGGCGTAGGTCTCGTCGTCCTTGATCTTGTAGACCGTCACCGCGGAGGGCTTGGTCGTCGAGGAAGCGGCCTCCGCCATCTGGTAGGAGATCATCACGTCGGGCTTCTGGCTGCCGGCGGAGCGGCTCGCCGACCAGCCCTTGACCAGGCGGCCGAAGGCGTCGTACTCGTTGCGCACGACCCGGCCGTTGATGTCGGTGACCGTGACCGGCAGGCCGCGGCCCGGGTCGAGCTCGCTGACGCTCGTGCGGCCCTTCTCGTCGACGGCGGTGATCGCGGTCACCGGGCCGCCCGTGTCACCGGGGGTGTAGCGGGTCTCGGTGGTGCCGGTGACCGGCCGCGTGACGGTGCGGATGCGTCCCAGCGGGTCGTACGTGCTCGACGTGACCACGCTGTGGTGGGAGCCGTCGGCGTTGGACTCCGCGGAGACGGTCGTCAGGCCCTTGACGGGCGTGGTGCCCCAGGACTGGCCGTCGTAGGAGATCATCTCCGCCGTGATGAGCGCGGCGGTGCCCGCGGTGGTGTTGTGCTGGCTGCACGGACCGCCGGTCTTGCGGATCCGGCTCACCAGGCCGATGAGGTTGGCGGCCGTGTTGTGGACGTACTGCGTGGTGGCGCAGGTCTGGTCGCTGAGGGTCTCACCGGTGCCGTTGGGCTTGACCACGGACACCTCCACCTGCGTGGGCAGGTTGTAGGTGCCGTCGACGGTGGTGTCGGTGCGGACGGCCTGCCAGCTGCTGCCCACCGTCTGGATCGCCTCGTTGCGCTTGACCCCGGTCTGGTACGCGACCAGCGCGTCGGTGCCCTCGCGGGTGCGGGAGGCGGTCTGGCGCGACCAGGGCTGGTTGAGGATCCGCCGGAGGACCTTGCCGCCCGTGCCGTCGTAGGTGATGGTCTCGGCGACCATGCCCGCGTAGGCGTCGGAGTCGTCCGCCAGCAGGGTCACGGTGTCCGTGGAGTCCTTGACGACTCCGCCGGTGCCGCGGAAGTAGCGGGCGACGGAGTACGACTGGGTCTGCGGCGCGGCGCTGCTCTTCCTGCCCTTGTACGTGCTCACCTTCTGGAAGCCGCGCCAGTCGCTGTACGTGCGCAGCTCGGGTCGGGTGAACTCGTCGGTGCTCTTGGCCCAGGCGGCGCCGGAGTAGTCGTACCGGGTGGTGACGCGGTCGGAGACGCCGGTGATCCGGTCGTTCTCGGTGACCGTGTGGACGAGGTACTTGTTGAACCAGGCCAACCCCGGCTTCTTCTCGTCACCGTCCGGGGACCAGCGGACCGGGAAGCAGGTCTTGGTGTTGTTCTCGGGGGCCACCGTCGGCTGGTACTGGCAGCCGCCCTTGTACGTCACGTCGATCTGGCCGCCGTGCTCCGTGTAGACGGTGCCGATGCGGGGGCGGGGGAAGCCGGGGCGCTGGTCCTGCCCGTCCTTGCGGACCAGGTTGGGCAGCTGCTTGTCCTTCAGGTAGCCGGACAGCGGGTCCCCGGGACCCACGGTGTACGGCTCGAAGGTCACGCCCTCCTTGGACATCAGGGTGCCGCTGGCGGCGCCCGGGGTGTAGCCGTAGTGGGTGATGCCGCTGAGCCACATGGCCGGGGAGGTGCTGTACCAGTCGCGCGGGAAGGACTGCTTGAGCTGGTACTGGTCGACCTTGACGAGGCCGGTGGCGCCGGGCCGGTGGGCGTAGGTGGAGACGTAGCCGAGGCGCATCCGGACCCAGAAGGACGGGAAGGCCGGGCACAGCTTGGAGTCCGACTTGCAGTTGAGGTTGCCGGGGGTGTCCCACCAGGGGCGGTAGGCGGCCGGGTCCTTGGTGTTGTCGAAGTTCGCGGAGTCGCACGCCGGGGCCGCGGACAGGCAGCGCTGGTAGAGACCGAAGTTGACCTTCGCGGCGGGGGTGCCGCCGAGGTTGTCGTTGCGCAGTCCGTACTCGATGAAGTCCGGCAGGGCGCCGCGGTGGTAGACCTCGGGCGTCTTGAACTTCTTGTTGACCGCGTAGTAGTTGGTGGCGCGGGCCCAGTTGACGATCATCACGTTGCCGTGGACGTCCACGACCTTGTCCAGGCCCCACTGCCAGGCCTGTCGCTTGCCGGCTCCGCAGCGGGAGTCGGCGAACGCGGTCGCGTGGCAGGGCTCGCCCGGGTGGTTGCCGAAGACGGGGACGGTGAGGACCGAGTCGGTGTCGGCGTGGCCGCCGCCGATCTCGTCCAGCCCGTAGAAGTACTGGGTGCCGTCCGTGGTGGTGACGACCCAGTGCTCGCCGTCGTTGTCGCCGTTGTCGATGCCGGTGCGGCGCTCGACGCGGGTGCCGTCGTCGTTCTGCAGGCGGTAGGTGTCGGTGGAGCCCACCTTCACCAGTTCGGAGGTCCGGCCGTTGAGGGAGATCACGGCGTTGTCGGACACCCAGCAGAGGTCCGAGGACTCCTTGTCCTTCTTGGACGTGTTGTTGGCGCCGCCCGCGGCGACGGCCTTGGTGTCGTCCTTGCAGGCGCGGTAGCGGCGCTCGATGCGGCCCGGGTCGTAGTCCCAGCCCTCGCCGAGCCAGGAGGACTGCGGGGTGGAGGTGGCCGTCTTGCCGTCCACCCACTGGGAGTTGTACTTGAAGCTGATCTTGGGCGTGGGGCCGGCGGGTGCCGGGGGCACGGTCAGCGGGTACTCCCAGCTGAAGCCGCCGGAGGCGTCGCCCGCAGCCCAGGTGCCGCTGGAGGCCAGCGGGGTCGCCTTGAAGGAGCCGCTCTCGGAGGCGCCGGAGTCGACGGCGCCGATGACGGCCTTGTCGCCGGAGGCGGCGACGGGCTGCACCCAGGCCGCCTGCATCACGCCGGAGCCGGTCGCCTGCGGCGTGGTCGCGGCCACGGCCGGGACCGTGGTGCCGTCGGCCGCGGTGTCCACGGTGGCCGTGATCGTCTGGGCCTGAGCGTCGTTGACCGTCTCCAGCTCCGTGTACTGCTGGCACTCCTCCAGGTCGGGAGTGGTCGCGTAGCACTCGGGGAACTGGACCAGGCGCAGCCGGGAGGACCAGTCGGCGCCGTTGAGGTTCCGGTACGCCCCGTACTCGACCTGCACCTTGACCGGCACCGAGCCGGTGCTGGGGGCGCTCACCGTCAGCACGGAGCCCTCGACCCCGTCCGAGACGGCGGCCGTGGCGCTCGCGATGTCCACCCGCCAGGTGCCGGTGGGGGCCGTCGTCCCCTCGGCCTGGCCGATCTTCACCGGCAGGGTGCCGACGCGCTGCGGGGGCGCCGGGTCCGCGTCCGCGGCCGGGGCGGCGAAGGACGCCTGCTGGACCGTGGATCCGAAGGTGACGGTGTCGCCGACGCCGGAGGGCTTGGTGGTGGTCCCGGACGGGGGCGCCGTCTGGGTGGTCGGAGTGGGTACCCCGAGGCGGCTCAGGTTGGCGTCCCGGTCGTTTCCGGTGACGAAGCGCGGGTCGGGCAGGCCTTCGAGGGCCAGGGTCTCGCGAGGCACCGAGACGGTTCCGGCATCCGGGTCCGGAGGCTGCGCCGACGCCTGCGCCGGCAGCAGGGCTACCAGCGTGGCGGCGCCGAGCGCCGGAATGAAAGTGGCGCGCAGGCGTCTGCGCACGGATGGCTGTGCAGGCAAAGCAAGTCCCCCCGGACTTTTCGGATGGGACCCCGCGCGTGCGCACAGGTGTCCCACAGTGATCGTTGGTGATTGTGTGCGGATGCGACGCATAAAGACCAGATCAAGTGACGATCGACACGGGTCCAACGGGGGCAAGAGGGTTCAGGAGTGCAGGAGGCGGATCAATCGGCTCTGTGGAGCACAGGCGGCACCAAACCCCCTGACCTGCATGATTCGCGGTGAATTTCGGCCAAGACCGGAGAAAGTCCATAGGTTTTTCGGCCGAATTGAGGCATGTTCAAGCCGTTTGCTCGACGTCGGCTTCCCGTCAGACGTCATCGCGGACCCCGTGGAGCGGAAGTCCGGGTCTCCCGAGCCCCGCACGCGCGCAGGTGACGCCCTCCGCCGCGTCGGTCATGATGCGCAGGCACCGCCACGCCTGCGGTACATCGGGCGCCGGTGAACACAAGCACATGAAAAGAGCCTGGCCACAGCCCTTGACGGGTGGGGCCGGTGGGGGGAAAGGGAACTTCGCTCATGACGAGCAGATGGCGCCGCGCGCCCGGGCGCCGGGCACTGGCGGCCGGGGCGGCGGCGGCCGTGCTGGCCACCGGAGTGACGTACGTCGGTCTGGGCCGGACCGACGAAGACGCACTCACAGCAGACACACAGGAACGGCGCGCAAACGTTCCGGTTGGCGAATCGGATGCGGTGGCGCGAGCCGCCAAGTCCGGTAAGCCGGTGGAGGTTTCGGCCCTTCGGACGCCGTACTCCACCACTTGGGCCAAGCCCGACGGGAAGATGGTGCGGAAGATCCACGCCAGCCCGGTCCGGGCCAAGGCGGACGGAGTCTGGAAGCGCGTCGACACCCGCCTGACGAAGGTGGACGGGGGCTGGACACCCCGCGCGGTCAACAGCCCCGTGCTGTTCTCCGGCGGCGCCGCGGCACCCGCGTCCACGGGGGGCGAGACCGGTAGGGAACGCGCCTCGCGCGCCTCCGTCCGCCGGGTCTCCCTGCTGTCCGGGGTCACCCCGGGCACCGGCAACACCCTGGCCACCCTCACGGTGGGCGAACACCAGATCGTCGTGACCTGGCCCGAGGCCATCCCGACACCGGTGATCGACGGGTCCCGGGCCCTGTACCCGGAGATCCTGCCCGGCGCCGACCTCGTCCTGACCGCCGACGACGGCGGTTTCGCCCAGCTCCTGGTGGTCAAGACCCGCGAGGCCGCGGCGAATCCGAAGGTGGCGCAGCTCTCCTACGGGCTGTCCTCGCCCGACCTCACCTTCTCCCTGGACCCGCTGACCAACGTGGTCAGCGCGGTCGACGAGAACGGCACGGACGTCGCCGAGTCGCCCACCCCGCTGATGTGGGACAGCGCGGGCGTGCCCGCCACCACCGACGGCCTGGGCGGCGGCACCGCCACCCCCGGCGAGGAGGTGCTCCCCACCGAGACTCCCGCCGAGGGGGAGACCGGCGCCCCCTCGACCGACCCGGCCGAGTCCGGGACCGCCACCCCCGAGCCCACCGACGCGGTCAACGACAGCGACGACGGGGACCTGTTCAACGAGAACCTGTCGGAGGCGGGCGACGAGGCCGCCGACCCCTCGGCGACCTCGGGTACCGATCCGGAGCCCTCCGCTCCCGGGGAGGCCTCGCCCGAGCCCACGCAGACCGGCGCCGCGGCCACGCTGTCGCTGCCCGCGCTGAACGGCCCGCAGCCCGATTCCCACGGCACGGTCGTCGCCACCGACCTCGACGGCTCCAACTGGACCATCAGCGCCGACCAGGAGTTCCTGGCCGACCCCTCGACGGTCTACCCGGTGTTCATCGACCCCTCGGTCAACAAGCACACCAACGACTGGACGACGGCCTACAGCCGCCACAAGAACGCCACCTTCTACAACGGCAAGAACTTCAACAAGGGCGGCACCCACGAGGCCCGGGTCGGCTACGAGTCCGACACCTGGGGCACCTCCCGGTCCTTCTTCAGCATCGACTGGGACCCGGACCTCAAGGGCGCGGTCGTCACCAGCGCCCGGCTGTACGCGCTGGAGACGTACGCCTGGTCCTGCAACGCCCGCAGCATGGACGTCCACATCACGACGCCGATCTCCTCCAAGACCAACTGGAACAACGCGCCGTCGATGCACTCGGGCAACCGGATCGGCGGCGGCAAGTTCGCCCACGGCTGGAAGTCGAGCTCCTGCCCGGACAAGTACGTCAGCTTCGACGTGAAGTCCACCGCGCAGCGCGCGGTCAACGGCGGCTGGCCGACGATGACCATCGGGTTCAAGGCGGTCAACGAGAACGACCAGTTCGCCTGGAAGAAGTTCCAGGCCGACGGCGGCAACGACCCGCACGTCCTCCTGGAGTACAACCGGCGTCCCGAGCCCCCGACCAACCTCGACCTGGCTCCCGACTTCAGCTGCGACACCACCGCCCCGTACATCAACGTCGGCTCCTCCACGCTGACCTTCTGGGCGGACGCGAAGGACAAGGACGGCAACCTGTCGTCGGTCAACTTCGAGATGTGGCCCACCGGCGGCAGCGGCAACATGCTCGGCGCCAAGGGCAAGGCCCCCGTCGGCGGCAGCTCGGGCAAGACCCACACCGATCCGTTCGCCACCGGTTCCACGGGGCTCAAGCTGGTCGACGGCCAGACCTACTCCTGGCGGGCCAAGACGGTCGACAAGACCGGATCGGCCTCGGCGTCCTACTCGCCGGCCAAGACCCCCTGCCGGTTCGTCTTCGACAGCACGCGGCCTTCGCCGCCCACCGTCCTCTCCACGGACTTCCCCGACGCCGACGCCCTGGACAACGGCTTCGGCAGCGACGGCGAGGACTCGCTCTGGAGCAAGAAGAAGTTCGGCGAGACGGGCACCTTCCAGTTCAAGGCCGCCCAGACGGACGTGGACTACTACGAGTACGGGTTCAACCAGGGCGCACGGGACTTCAAGGTCGAGCGCACGGTCGGGGCCTCCGTCGACACCCTCACCACCATCAGCAGCGTCAAGCCGCCGCTCGCCGGGCCGAACGTGCTGTACGTATGGGCGGTCGACGACGCCGGACACCGCTCGGAGCCGCGGAAGCACCTCTTCTACCTCTCCCCGAGGGACGAGGCCGACACCCCCGGCGACTTCACCGGCGACAAGCTGCCGGACATGATGGTCGTGGACGGCAACGGCAACCTGCGGCTCTACCCGTCCGAGCACCAGCCCGACCTCGCCAAGGGCACGGGTGACCTCGGGTTCTCGATGGCCGGCGCGTACCGGAACAACCCCGCCAAGGACCCCAACGGCAACGACGGCGTGCCGACGTACTCGGCACCCCCGTCGGGCTACTGGAAGAACACCCTCATCACCCACAACGGCGACGTCTACGGCGGCGACGGCTTCCAGGACCTCATCGCCCTCAAGGACGGCAAGCTGTGGGTGTACCCGGGTGACGGGTACGGCGCGGTCAACATCGACAAGCGGCAGCAGATCCTGCTCCCCGCGGGTGCGCCGGACCCCTCGACGTACACGCAGCTCGTGTCCGCCGGAGACGCCACAGGAGACGGCAAGGCCGACTTCTTCGTGACCATCGGCGCGGAGATCTGGGTCCTGGTCGGCTACAACGGCGCCACGGTCGACCAGGCCCTCCGGCTCTCGGCCTCCGCCTGGTCCGACCGCGACATCGTCTCCGTCATGGACATCACGGGAGACGGCGTCACCGACGTCATCTACCGGACCGACGCCACCTCGCAGCTGATGCTGCGGCAGGGCAAGCCGGCCGCCGGCGGCGGAGTGGACCTCCCCTCGCTCGGCAGCGCGGCCGCCTCGGCGCTGGGCAGTGACACGATCTACGGCCGCTCCGGCTGGCACACCACCAGCATCCGGCTGCTCCTCGGCACGCCGGACGCGAACGGGGACAGGATCCCGGACATCTGGACCCTGCGCACGGACGGCTCGGTGCGCTTCTACGCCGGCACCACCGGCGAGATGGCACACGCGGGCGTGACCATCATCGGCAACAGCAACGGTGTCGGCTGGAAGAACAAGCTGGCCATCGGCTGACACCCGGCACACGCGAAACGGGAGGGCCCCGGTCGGAGATTCCGGCCGGGGCCCTCCCGTTTCGTCTGTGCCGAAGACCTCGTGAAGGCCGCTCCCGGCGCCGTGAGCCAATGGCTCCGTCCGGTCACTCACCCGCGCATGGGGCTGGGCCAATGGCCCACCCTTCCGTCCGGCGTTTGAGCCGCTGTACCCCTTTCGGTCTATCCTTGTAGCCATCACATATTTTCGGCGCCGCGCAGCGCCGTCCGGCGACGAGGCCGGACCGGCCCGCGGTGCTTTCGTCGTGTCCGGGCCCCCGCCACCCCTGGGGAGCCCCGTGCGCGGTGAGGGACAGATCAAGGGGGGCGGGATTGGCCGCCGTGCGGAAGTACTTCATGGCTCCGGATCCGGGGCGGGTCAGGCTGAGGGTGTCGCTACGAGCCGTGGTCGGCATCGCGCTCGCGGTCGCGCTGGCCGAGGTGCTCGGACTGTCCCTCGTCGCGTCGATCACGGCCGGTCTGGCCGCGCTGCTCGCCCTGTTCACGGTCGGTGACCCGACCGTGCGCCGACAGGCCGTCACGACGGCGCTGCTGCCCACCGTCGGCTTTCCCGTGCTCGCCCTCGCGACCTTCCTGCACGACGTGCCGCCCGCGCGCGACGCGGCGTGGCTGGCCGTGGTCTTCGCGGGGGTGTACGCGCGCCGGTGGGGACCGCGCGGCCACGCGCTCGGCATCTTCGCCTTCATGCAGTTCTTCGTGACCCAGTTCCTGCACGCCCTGCCCGCGCAGCTCCCCGAGCTGTACGCGGCGGTGGCGCTCGCGCTGGTCGCCGCCGGGGCCGTCCGGTTCGGGTTCTGGTGCATCGAGCGCCGAGTGCCGCCGCCGGCCGCGCCCGCTCCGCTGCCGGGTTCGGGGCTGGCCAGGGCGACCACCCGCCAGGCCGTACAGGCCACCGCGGCCTGCGCCATCGCCCTCGCCGCGGGGCAGCTCATCTCGCACGACCGCTGGTACTGGGCCGTCGGCACCGCCTGGTGGATCTTCGTCAACACCGCCTCCCGCGGCGAGACCCTCGTACGGGGCTTCCGCCGGGTCCTGGGCACGGTCGCGGGCATCGCGGCCGGCCTCCTCATCGCCGTCCCCCTCGGCGGCGCGACGGGCCCGACCGCCCTCCTCGTCGCCGTGTGCGTGTTCGGGATCTTCTACACCGCCCCGCTCTCGTACAGCTGGATGATGTTCTTCGTGACGGTCATGGCCGGCCTCCTGTACGGGCTGCTCGGCGTCCTGCACCCCGGGCTGCTGCTCCTGCGGTTCCAGGAGACGGCCGTGGGGGCGATCGGCGCGGCGATCGGCGTGGCGCTGCTGCCGGTGACGACGCACGCGGCCACGAACGCGTGGATCGAGCGTGCGGTGACCTGCGTGCACACGTGCACGACGGCGGCCGCGCGGCGGCTCGCGGGGGACCCCGCCGCGGACCCGGCGCCGCACGCCCGGGAGCTGGAGGTCCTGCTCGGCAGGGCGCGGTTGTCGCTGGCGCCGCTGGTGCACCCGCTGAGCCCGCTGCGGGCCAGGAAGGCGCGGGCCCGGCGCGTGCTCGCCCTCCTCGACGACTGCGCGCGGGAGATCAGGGGACTCGCGGCGGTCGCGGCCGATCCCGACGCCTCGCACGACGCCCGGCTGGTGGCGGCGGCCTGGCGGGTGGAGGCCGCCGTGCACGCGCTCGTGCCCTCGGACCGTGTCGTGCGGGCGGAGGTCGAGGAGGCCGACGGGGTTCCGCGGCACCATCCGGGCGCCGAGACGGCCCTGGGGCACCTGCACGGGCTCGAGCAGGCGCTGGTCGATCTGGCGGCTCCGCTGCGGACCTCGCCCCGGGCGCCGATGGTTCCGGCGGCCTGAGGGGGCGGGTCGCTGGGGGCGGGGCGCTGGGGGCGGGGCGCTCGCCCCGCCTCGCCCGGCTCCCTCGGGCGTCCGGCCCCGCCCACTTTGGTCTAGACCGCCTGCTACCGTCGGCCCGACGGACCACGAGGGCCGGTCGACCGCGACCGCGCCCGGGACAGGGGAGGCGCCATGGGCGACGCAGGGGCGGTACGGGCCGGGACGCGGGCGTACATCGGATCGTTCACGTCGGCAGGCGGACGCGGGGTGCTGGCCGCGGACGTGGACGAGGCGACCGGTGCGCTGACCGTGACCGGCGCGAGCGACGCGGTCGCCGATCCGTCGTTCCTCGCTCTCGCGGGAACCGTCTTGCACGCCGTGTCCGAGACCGAGGCGGGCGCCGTGGCCGCGTTCGACGTCACCGGGGCCGTGCCCCGGCCGCTCGGCACGCCCGTTCCCGTCGACGGGGCGGCCCCCACCCACCTCGCGCTCGCGGCCGGCCACCTCCTCACCGCGAACTACACGTCCGGCAGCGTCACCGCCCTGCCCCTGGCCGACGACGGCACCGCACGACCCGCGACTGCCGTCCTGGAGCACGAGGGCCAGGGCCCCGTCGCCGACCGCCAGCGCGGCCCGCACGCGCATCAGGTGCTGCCCGACCCCAGCGGCCGCTGGGTGGTCAGCGTGGACCTCGGCACCGACTCCGTACGGATCTGCGCGCTCGACGCCGACACCGGGGCGCTGACCCTCCACGGGGAGACGGCGCTGCGCCCCGGTACCGGGCCGCGCCACCTCGCCTTCCATCCGGCGGGCACGCACGCGTACGTCCTGAACGAGCTGGAGCCCACGCTCACGGTCTGCCGCTGGGACGCCGCGGAGGGCGTACTCGAACCCCTCGGCGAGACCGCGGTCGTCCCCGAGGGCACCACCGGCCCCAGCTACCCCTCCGAGGTCGTCGCCGCCCCCGACGGGCGCTTCCTGTGGGCCGCCGTGCGAGGCGACGACACCCTCGCGGTGCTCGCCCTCGGCACGGACGGCGACAAGGCCGAACTCGTCGCCACCGTGCCCTGCGGGGGCCGCTGGCCGCGCGACCTGACCCTCGACCCGACCGGGCGGCGCCTGTACGCGGCCAACGAGCGTTCCGGCGACGTCACCTGGTTCACCCTCGACCCGGAGACCGGGATCCCGTCCCGCGCGGGCGCCGTCGAGGCCCCGGCGGCCTCCTGCGTGGTCTTCGGCTGACACTCCGGGGGCACGACCGAAGCCCGGCACCGCCAGGGGTGCGGACGAAGGCCGGCACGACCAGGGGTACGCCAGAGGCCGGTGCTCCCGGGGGCACGACGAAGGCCGGCACACCCAGCGGTACGACGAAGGCCGGCCCTCCCCGGGGGTGCGACGAAGGGCCCGCGCCGGACGATTCCGGAGCGGGCCCTTCCGTGTGACGCGAGGGCGCCGGCCTCAGAGCGAGGGGGCGTCCTGCGGCTGCTGCGGCGGGATGCCGAGGGCGGCCGTGTACTGGGTGAGGACCAGCTTGCCGATGGCCGGGTAGGCACCCAGCGGTTCGGCGGCGGCGCACCCGGCCTCCTTCGAGGCCACGTCGAGCAGACCGTCGGCCAGCTCCGGGCCGATCAGGTACGGGGCGAGGGCCAGCTGCTCCGAGCCGGCGGCGCGCAGCTGGTCGGCGATGGAGGCGATCGAGCCCTCCTGGTCGAGCGCGGCGGCCATCACCGGCACGGCGAGGCGCGCGGCGAGCAGCATGCCCGTGATGCCGGCGGCCTGCACGGCCTCCTCGCCACCGACCGTGGCCAGGATGATGCCGTCGGCGGCCGTGGCGACCGTGAACAGGCGGGCGCGGTCGGCCCGCGCCAGACCCGCCTCGGACAGACGCACGTGGAGCGCCTCGGCGAGCAGCGGGTGCGGACCCAGGACGTCGGTCAGCTCGGCCGTGTTGCCGGCGTCCATGACGGCCTGGCGGACCAGGCGCATCTGGGCGCTGTCCGGACCCGCGAGCAGCGGGACCACGACGGCGGCGGGGCCCGTCGGCGCGCTGACCTCACGGCCGGCGGCCAGGGCCAGCTCGTAGCGCTCGGATCGCAGCGTCGCGACCGACGCCAGGACGGTCGCGAGCGACGGGTACTCGGTGTCGTCGCCCTCAAGGAAACCGATCGCGGCCTCGAGGCCGGGCAGCTCGGAGCGGGCGATGCTCACGACCTCTTCGGCCAGCGAGCGTATGGCGGCGGAAGGCGCGCCGGGAACAGCGAGAACCAGTGCGGGAGCGCCCTCGGGCGCCGCCGCGGGTTCGGGGCGACGGTGCCGCCCGGACTGGCGGGGTCGAGGCATTCGTACAGGCAGGCCGGAAGCAGGCCCAGTGGGGGAGCTCATGGCGCCGCATGCTACTGGTTTCGTCCGCGGCGCCGTCGGTTGAGGTGCGGTCGCGCGCCTTCTGCCCCCGTATGTCCGGTCCCGCTGTCGTCGTTGCGCCCGTCCACCCCGCACACCGGCCCCCACCTGGGCGGATGCCCCGGTCTACGCGGCCCCGCCCCCGAAGAGGCGCAGCAACGCGGGGTCCTCCGGAAGGCGCAGGGTGCCGCCGGCGAGCGCCGTGGCGAGCGCGACCGCCCCGGCGAGCGGATCCCCGGCGGGAGCGACCGTCCGGGCGTGCGGGACCAGCTCCCCGAGCGCGGTGCGCAGGGGGTCGAGAAGCGGGTCGCCCAGCTTGAAGAGACCTCCGGTCAGCGCCACCACGGACCCCGGCCCGCCGGGGCAGGCGGCCGCCGCGGCCTCGGCGATGTGGACGGCGGCCCGCGCCAGGATGTCCGCCGCCACCGGGTCCTCCGCGGCGCACCGCCCCACCTCCGGGGCGAACGAGGCGAGCACCGCGGGCCGGTCCGTACGGGGGTACAGGGCACCCGGCAGCCCCGCGGCCGGGCCGAACAGCTTCTCGGCCCGGACCAGGAGCGGCGCGGAACCGCCCCGCCGCCCGTCGTACGCGCGCATCGCCGCCTCCAGACCGGCCCGGCCGATCCAGGCCCCGCCGCCGCAGTCGCCGAGCAGGTGCCCCCAGCCGTCGGCGCGCCGCCACGACGCCAGGTCCGTGCCGAGCGCGATCATCCCGGTCCCGCCCGCGACGACCGCCCCCGGGCGCTGCCCGAGCGCCCCGGCATACGCCGTGACCGCGTCCGCCGCCAACGCGAGCCGCCGCACTCCCTGCGCCTCGGCGAACGCGCCGGGCAGCTCGGCCCGGAGCTCCTCGCCGAGCGTGGCCATTCCCGCGGCGCCCACGGCGACGGCGAGCACCGGCCGCGGACCGTACGGCTCCCTGAGGGCGCCGACGGCCGGCAGCACCTGCTCCAGGAAGTGCCCGGCGGAGATCCCGCCGGGGCCGGTCCGCACCGGCACGCGCGAGACCGCGGTGTCGAGCACCGCCCCGCCCGCCGCCTCGGCCAGGGCGATCCGGAGTCCCGACCCCCCGGAGTCGACGCCGACGACCAGGCCCTCGGAGCGCTCGTTTTCGGAATCCACGGTGCACCGTCCTCGCTGCGGGGTGGAGAAGGAGAAGCTGCGCTGTCACTGTAGGCCGGTAGAGTGACGGACCGTGACAGCGCGACCGTTGAACGAACTGGTGGAGCCCGGCTGGGCGGAGGCCCTGCGTCCCGTCGCGGGGCGCGTGGCGGAGATGGGCGACTTCCTGCGGGCGGAGATCGCCGCGGGCCGTACGTACCTGCCGTCCGGGGCGAACGTGCTGCGGGCGTTCCAGCAGCCCTTCGACGAGGTGCGGGTGCTGATCGTGGGTCAGGACCCTTATCCGACGCCGGGGATGGCGATGGGGCTGAGCTTCTCGGTCGCGCCCGAGGTCCGTTCGCTCCCCGGCAGCCTGGAGAACATCTTCCGGGAGCTGCACGGCGACCTGGGTCTGCCCCGGCCGTCGAACGGCGACCTGACGCCGTGGACGCGCCAGGGCGTCCTGCTCCTCAACAGGGCGCTGACCACCGCCCCGCGCAAGCCCGCCGCGCACCGGGGCAAGGGCTGGGAGGAGGTCACCGAGCAGGCCATCCGCGCGCTCGCCGCCCGCGGGAAGCCGCTGGTGTCCATCCTCTGGGGCAGTGACGCCCGGCGGGCCCGCCCGCTCCTCGGCGACCTGCCGGCCGTCGAGTCGGTGCACCCGTCGCCGATGTCGGCGGACCGCGGCTTCTTCGGCTCGCGTCCCTTCAGCCGCGCCAACGACCTGCTCCTCAAGCAGGGCGCACAGCCCGTGGACTGGCGCCTGCCCTGATCCCGCGCGGGTGCGGCGGGGTGCCTCAGATGACCGACGCCCGTACGCAGAGGACGTCGGGGAGGTGCTCGGCGAGGAGCCGCCAGGTGTCACCGTCGTCGGCGCTCGCGTAGACCTCGCCGTTCCGGTTGCCGAAGTAGACGCCCGCGGGGTCCGCGTCGTCCGTGCAGAGGGCGTCGCGCAGGACCGTGCCGTAGTGGTCGCCCTCGGGCAGTCCCCGGCTCAGCGGTTCCCAGGTGGATCCGGCGTCGGTGGTGCGGTAGACGCGGCAGCGGCGGCCGGCGGGGACGCGGTCGGAGTCGGCCGTGATGGGGAAGACGTAAGCCGTGTCGGGGCGGTGGGGGTGGGCGGCGACCGCGAAGCCGAAGTCGGAGGGCAGGCCCGAGCCGATGTCGGTCCAGTGGGCGCCCGCGTCGTCGCTGCGGAAGACGCCCCAGTGGTTCTGGAGGTAGAGCCGGTCCTTGTCGCCCGCGTCCTGGGCGATCTTGTGGACGCACTGCCCGAACTCCGGGTCGGGGTCGGGCAGGAACACGGCGGACACCCCGTGGTTGGAGGGCGCCCAGGCACCGCCGCCGTCCTGGGAGCGGAACACGCCCGCGGTGGACACGGCGACCGTCAGCGCCTCCGGGTCGCGGGGGTCGGTGACGACCGTGTGGACCGCCTCGCCGCCACCGCCCGGGACCCACTTCGAGCGGGTCGGGTGCTCCCAGAGGGGGCGGACGAGTTCGAACGACTCCCCGCCGTCGCCCGACCGGAAGAGCGCGGCCGGCTCCGTCCCCGCGTACACGACGTCGGGGGAGTGGTCCGGGGCCGGGTGCAGCTGCCAGACCCGCTCCAGTGAGGCCCCGGTGTCCTCGGGGAACTTCACGGCGGGCCGGGCCGGTTCGGTCCAGCTCTTGCCGAGGTCGTCGGAGTGGAAGACGGAGGGGCCCCAGTGGGCGCTGTCCCCGCCCACGAGCAGGCGCGGGGTCGGCCGCCGGGTGTCGATGGCGACCGAGTAGACCGCCTGGGCGGGGAAGCAGGGATCGTCGAACTCCCACCGGCCGTCGTGCCTGCGGCCGATGAAGAGGCCCTTGCGGGTGCCTACGGTGAGGAGTACGTCGGGCATGACTGCCACCTCCAGGACGCCGTTTGTCGCGGACACCGGCCAGTCTGCACCCGCCCACCGACAACGCCCCCCGGACACACCCGTCGCCGGCGCGCCCGGGGGCGGGGCGTGGTGCCCGGGGGGCGGTCAGATCGCCCAGGCGTACGGGGCCGGGGCGTGGGTCTCGGCGCCGAGTTCGCGGGCGGCGCGGCGGGGCCAGGAGGCGTCGCGCAGCAGTTCGCGGCCGAGGAGGACCGCGTCGGCCTCGCCGTTGGCGAGGATCTTCTCCGCCTGCTCGCTCTCGGTGATCAGGCCGACGGCGGCCACCGGCAGCCCGGTCTCCGCCTTGACGCGGGCGGCGAAGGGCACCTGGTAGCCGGGGCCGACCGGGATGTCGGCCGGCCCGCCGTTGCCGCCGCTGGACACGTCGAGGAGGTCGACGCCGTGCTCGCGCAGGAGGGCGGCGAAGCGCACGGTCTCGTCGACCGTCCAGCCCTGCTCCTCGAGCCAGTCGGTGGCGGAGATGCGGAAGAAGACGGGCAGGTCCTCGGGCCACACGGCCCGCACGGCGTCGACGACCTCCAGGGCGAGCCGGGTGCGGTTCTCGAAGGAGCCGCCGTACGCGTCCGTGCGGTGGTTGCTGTGCGGGGAGAGGAACTCGCCGATCAGGTAGCCGTGGGCGCCGTGCACCTCGACGACCTGGAAGCCCGCGTCGAGTGCCCGGCGGGCCGCGTCCGCGAACTGGCCCGTGATCTCCCTGATCCGCTCGACGGAGAGCTCGGTCGGCACCGGGTAGCCCTCGGCGAACTCGACCGGGCTGGGGGCGACGGGCTGCCAGCCGGGTCCGCCCGGCGCCACGGGGCCGCGGCCCTCCCAGGGGCGGTTGGTCGAGGCCTTCCGTCCGGCGTGCCCGATCTGGATGCCGGGCACGGTGCCGTGTTCCTTGATGAATGCGGCGATCCGCCGCAGGCCCTCGGTCTGGGTGTCGTTCCAGAGGCCGAGGTCCGCGGGGCTGATCCGGCCCTCGGGGGCGACGGCGGTCGCCTCGACGAGGATCAGTCCCGCGCCGCCGGTGGCGCGGGAGGCGTAGTGGGCGAAGTGCCAGTCGCCGGCGACACCCGCGTTCGGCCCGGTCATCTCCGCGGAGTACTGGCACATCGGCGCCATCCAGGCGCGGTTGGGCACGGTCAGCGAACGCAGGGTGTAGGGCTGGAACAGGGCGACGCTCATGACGGACTCCGTTTCTGGGTGCCTCGAAGACGCTCGTACGATACTCATCGTAGTACGGCACCTGTCAAACTACGAGAGGTCTCGTACAATGGGCGTCATCCCGGATGAAGTGGAGCCGCCGCCGTGACGACCACGACCAGCCCCCGCGCCCTAGAGCACCCCGAGCGCGACCAGATCCGCCTCGAAGTGGTGCTGCACGCGCTCGCGGACCCGGTGCGCCTGCGGATCGTGCGGGACATGGCGCGCGAGGGCACCGAGCTGAGCTGCTCGTACTTCGACCTCCCGGTGACCAAGTCGACGACCACGCACCACTTCCGGGTGCTGCGCGAGAGCGGCGTGATCCGGCAGATGTACCGCGGCACGGCCAAACTCAACGCCCTGCGCACCGACGATCTGGACACCCTCTTCCCCGGCCTCCTGGACGCCGTCCTCGCGGCGATCGGCGCCCAGGCCGGGCGCGACGACGAGAGCGGACACGGGGGTGAGGTCGGGGCGGCGTGACGCCCGCGCCGCACCCGTCCCCGGCGGTCCGTCCGGTGGCCGCGCCGCGCCCCGTCCGGGCAGTCCCTGCGATGCCCGCGCCGCGCCCCGTCCGGGCAGTCCCTGCGATGCCCGCGCCGCGCCCGTCCCCGGCGGTTCCTACAGTGACCGCATCCGGTTGATCTCCGAGGTCTGCTGGGCGATCACGTCGTTGGCCATCTCCTCCACGAGGACGTTGTTGCCGTCGCTCAGGACCTCGGCCGCCATCGTCACGGCGCCCTCGTGATGCGTGATCATGAGCTTCAGGAACAGGTCGTCGAAGGCCTTGCCCTTCGCGTTCCTCAGCTCCGTCAGCTGGGCCTCGGTCGCCATGCCCGGCATCGAGTGATGGTCGTGGCCGCTCTGCGGGCGCGGCCCGCCGTTGTTCTTCAGCCACCCCTCCATCGCGCCGATCTCCGGCTGCTGAGCCGCCGCGATCCGCTCGGCCACCTTCTTGACCTGGGGGGAATCGGCCCGCTGCGGGGCGAGGGCCGTCATCGTCAGCGCCTGCCGGTGGTGGGCGATCATCATCTGCGCATAGCGGAAGTCCGCGCTGTTCGGACGGTCGTCGGGCAGCAGTCGGGCGGCCTCCTCGGGGGATATCCGCCGGGCCGGTTCGCCGGGCTTGCCCGGCGCCACCACCGAGGTGCCCGAGGAGTCCCTGGCCTGTGGCGCGGCCGAATCGGACCCCGACTCGCAGGCGGTCAGGGCGAGTACGACGGCGGACAGGGTCACGGCGGCGACGACATGCTGACGGCGGATCAACAACACGACCTCCAGCTGTTCTTGCGGGGAGACGGACCGTTCCTAGCACTTTTCTCCGGACGGCCGATCAGAAACCTTCATGACGTCTGTGTTGCCATCTGTTGATATGTGCATGGCAGGGCGGATACTGCCGGGGTCCAGCACCCGTTCAATGCCGAACGGCTACAAGGGAGGACAGAGTGACTTCGTTGCGTACTTCGCGTACCGCGCCAGACACACGAAACCCTCGTGCACGGATCAGACACCTGGGCGTGGCATCCGCCGCGGCCGGACTCCTCGCCACACTGCTGGCGGTCAGCCCCGCGGCCGCCACGCCCGACCCCGGAGACGCGCCGGTCCAGGGCACCGTCTCCTCGGAGCAGGCGGCCGACGCGCGTGCCGCCATCCAGAGCGGAGAGATACCCGGCGTGGACGAGATCGTCCACAGCCCGAACGTCGAGCACCTCGCCAACATCCCCAAGGACGCCCTCAAGGGCATCAACTCGGACCTCGCCTTCCAGGGCACGTACGCGTTCGCCGGCAACTACGACGGCTTCCGGATCTTCGACATCAGCAACCCCAAGGCCCCGAAGACCGTCGCCCAGGTCCTCTGCCCGGGCTCCCAGAACGACATCTCGGTCTCCGGGAACCTCCTCTTCCTGTCCACGGACTCCTCCCGCAGCGACGACTCCTGCGCCAGCACCACGCAGCCCGCCTCGGTCAAGGAGTCCTGGGAGGGCATGAAGATCTTCGACATCAGCGACATCGCCAACCCGAGGTACGTCGCCGCCGTCGAGACCAACTGCGGCTCGCACACCCACACGCTGGTGCCGAAGCGCAAGGACGTCTACGTCTACGTCTCGTCGTACTCGCCCAACGCCGCCTTCCCGGACTGCCAGCCCCCGCACGACGGCATCTCGGTCATCAAGGTGCCCCGCAAGGCGCCCGAGCAGGCGGCCGTGGTCAACTTCCCCGTCCTCTTCCCGGGCGAGGGCCCGGACGGCGGCGGCAACCCGGGCGGTCCCACCAACCCGGGCGTCTCCAAGACCACCGGCTGCCACGACATCACCGTGCTCCCCGACAAGGACCTCGCGGCCGGCGCGTGCATGGGTGACGGCCTCCTCTTCGACATCGAGGACCCCGAGCACCCGCGCGTGATCGACCGCGTCCAGGACAACGTGAACTTCGCGTTCTGGCACTCCGCGACCTTCAACCAGAAGGCCGACAAGGTCGTCTTCACCGACGAACTCGGCGGCGGCGGCGCGGCCACCTGCAACGCCGTGGTCGGCCCGAACCGCGGTGCCGACGGCATCTACGACATCGTCGGCAAGGGCAAGAACCGCAAGCTCGTCTTCCGCAGCTACTTCAAGATCCCGCGCCACCAGGCCGACACCGAGAACTGCGTCGCCCACAACGGCTCGCTGATCCCGGTCAAGGGCAAGGACCTCATGGTCCAGGCCTGGTACCAGGGCGGCATCTCCGTCTGGGACTTCACCGACTCGGCCAAGCCGAAGGAGATCGCCTTCTTCGAGCGCGGTCCGGTCTCCGCGACCACGATCACCGCGGGTGGCTCCTGGTCCGCGTACTACTACAACGGCCACATCTACTCGAACGACATGGCCAAGGGCTTCGACGTCCTGAAGCTCTCCGACCCCCGTACCGACCCCGCGCGGCGCATCCGGATGGACGAGCTCAACGTCCAGACGCAGCCGGACTACTTCGACTTCGACGACTGAAGCGGATCGTGACGGCCGACTGACACGCCGGTCGTCCGCGTGCCGCCGGGCGGGCCTCCGTCCGGCGGCACCCCCATGTCCCAGTCGAGGCCGTAGCGGTGGAACAGCTCGGCGCGCAACCGCGCGAGGGGCATCGGAGCCCCCGGCAGCAGCACCGCGACCACCGTGCCCATCAACAGGGCGCGCAGCAGCGGGTAGTCCGTGTCCACGTCCTGAGAGCCGTACCGGATGACCGTGTCCCGCAGCAGGAAGGCGAGGCGCTGCTGCTCCTGGCACTGCACGAAGCCCTCGGCCTGGAGGATGCCCGCCATGTGCGTGCGCATCAGCGTCGGGCGCGACGTCGTGAGCCCCAGGATCGCGTCGATCGCCCGGGCCAGCCGCTCCCGCCCGTCCTCCGTGCGCGGCTCGCGCTCCAGGCCCTCCTCCAGGGTGAGGTGCATCAGCCGGTGCACCGCCGACTGGAGGAGCTCGCGCTTGCCGGGGAAGTAGTACGAGATCAGCCCGCGCGCCGTGCCGGCCCGCTCCGCGATGTCGCCGAGCGTGGTCGACTCGTAGCCGTTCGTGTCGACCAGGTCCACGGTGGCCTGCAGAATCCGCTCCCGCGACCTGCGCCGGAGCTCTTCATTGACCGATGGGCTACGCGGGGACATGCTGGGCTCCTGCGTTGACTGGCTGCCAGCCAATATACTCGGCGCATCCGGTCGGCATGCCTGCGTGGCGGGCCGTCCGGGCTGCCGCTTGTTCTGGGCGACACGGGGGATCGTCCAGAACAGGCGGCTTCATCACTTTTCTCCCCTTCTGCGTCCCGGTGCGTCCCCGCCGGACGGCCCGCGCGCGGGCCGTCGCGGCCGCCGTTCGCTCCACCGGTACGTCAGCACCGCCACGCACACGCAGCACCAGCCGATGAGCCACCCCCCGAGGACGTCCGAGGGCCAGTGCACGCCCAGGTAGACGCGGGTCCACCCGACGCCGATCACCGAGACCGCCGCCGCACCCGCGAGCGTGCCCCAGCCGCGCCGGTCCTCCCGCCAGCGGACCGCGAGCACCCAGAGCACCAGCCCGCAGGTCACCGTCGCCGTCATCGCGTGCCCGGACGGGAAGGCCGCGTACCGCGCCGAGTCGACCGGGTCGGTCCACTGCGGACGGTCCCGGCCCACCAGTGACTTCAGCGCCTGCTGGAGACCGGCCGCCAGCAGCGTCGTCCCGGCCACCCACAGGGCCGCCCGCCGCTCCCGCCGCCACCACAGCAGCCCCGCCGTGGCGGCCGCCAGGGCGCGCATCGTCCACGGGTCCCACGGCCAGTCGCTGAGCACCCGGTTGACGTGGGTGAACCCGGGGTGGGCCAGGGCGTTGCGGTGGAGCGCCTCGGCGATCGACCGGTCGAGGGCCAGCAGCGGCGACCACCCGACGGCGACGAGCACGAGGAGCAGGACGGCCAGGACCCCGGAGACCAGGGCGGAGGTGCGCATGCGCCGATCCTGCCCGACGAACCCTCCCGTGTGACCGTCCGTGCGCCCCCCGCGCGCCGCCATCCGTCGAGGTGCCGGCGCCGCCAGCCGGGTGGGACTTTCCGTACGGGGGCGAGGGGGTGTCTTGCCGATCACGCCGAGCTCGCGGGGCCTGATCGACAGGACACCTCCTATCCGAGCGCGCTGAGCGCCGGGACGAAGGCGACGAGCACCGGGACGACGGGGACGAGCGAGGCGGCGGCCGTCAGGCGCAGCCGGCGGCCGGCCGTGAGGCGGGGGGCGGCGGTCAGGAGCCGGTTCACCCGCTGAGGGAGATCCGCCTCCGGGGTGGAGCCGGGGCCGAACACTCCGCGGTCCTCGTTGAGTTCGACGAGGGCGAGGGCGATCGTCAGGCGGCCGAACCGGCGCGAGGCGACGTCGTCGGCGGCCAGCTCCACCAGGCGGTGCATCTCCTCGCGGAACGCGGTGAAGACCGGGACCCCGGGGAACCCGCCGGCCAGCGCCGCGGAGCAGTTCAGCAGCCAGTCGTGCCGGGCCCGGGCGTGCCCCTGCTCGTGGGCGAGGACCGCGTCCAACTGCCGGCCCTTCAACCGCCGCAGCGCCGCTGTGGTGATGACCAGCCGGGGCGTGGTGCCCGCCATCCACCAGGCGTCCGTACGCTCGCCCTCCAGGACGACGAGGCGCTCGCTGCCCGGCCGCTCCCCGGGCAGCAGGGGCGAGCGGACGAGGAGATCGCGGCGGTGCTGCCTGCGCCGGGCGCGGGCGGCGCCGATCTCGCGCCCCAGCATCGCCCCCGACCACACCCCGCCCGCCGCCAGGACGACCGCGAGCACGGCGGACCAAGGCCCGTTCGTGCCGAGTTCGTACGCGTCGACCACCGCGCGCGGCGCGGGCGCGAAGAGCTGCCCGCGTACGGCCTGCCAGGCGGTCGAGGCGCTGAGCGTCATGGAGAGCGCGAAGCTCAGGAGCACCCCGGCGACCACGCACTGCCACACCCACAGGGCCACCACGGGTTCTCGCTCCACCCAGTCGGCCCGGGACAGCAGCCGCGGGGCCGCGAGGGCGGTCAGGAGGCCGAGCAGGAGCAGCGCCAGGGAGACCCACATGGTGCCAGCCTATGAGCGCGGTACGGGTCGGGGGTATGGGCGCGGAGGCCAAGTGACGTACGCCACGGTTTCGTTGCGTACGACGGCCGGCGGGGCCGCTCCCCGGAGCTCACAGCGTCACGAGCATGGCCAGCATGCCGAGGGCCATCGCCAGCCGGCACGCGAGCGCCAGCTCCGGCCGGGCCGCCCAGGCCGGTCCCGGGCCCGCGGCGGCCGCCGCCACCGGGACGAGCCGCGTCCCCGCGCGCAGCACGTAGGCGACGTAGTAGAGGAGCAGGACGCCCGTGAGGACGGGTATGCCGCCGGCCGGGCCCGTCACGGCCGCCGTGTGCCCCGCGTGCGCCCCCGAGGGGCCCGGGGCCGCCATCGCCACCGCCATGTAGAGCATCGCGAGCGAGCCGATCAGATGGTGCAGATGATGGCCGCCGCGCCGGAGCGCCGTGAGGGCGTGCAGCGTCGCCCCGCCGAACACCGCCGCGTACACCGTCCAGCTCCAGCCGGGCGGAGTGAGGACGGCGGCGGGCAGCGCCATGACCGCCATCCCGAGGCCCATGACCGCCTCTCCGCCGGCGGCCCGCCGCTCCGCCCCGCCGGACGCGCGCATCCGCAGCAGGCAGGCCAGGCCCGTCGCCGCGCAGAGCGCGCACAGCAGCCACCCGGACAGAGCCGGTCCGTGCACGGCACACCTCCCCCTCGACGCCGTCCCGTCCGGGAAGGCATGCCCGCCTCCCGCGCCCCACACGCGGGCGCACGGGCGCGCACGGATGTACGAGGGGGGAGTGGGAGGCGCGCGCGTTAGGCTCGGGACGATCGCTCTTCGATCGCGCACGCCCGACGCCCGACGCCCGACGCGCACGCCGATCGTCGGCGTACGCATCGTCAGCGCCCGAAGGGAACCCCGCGCGTATGGACACCGTCACGTCCCAGGAGACCGGCCGGATCAGCTATCGGGAGGCGGTGCTCGACGACGTCCCCGTACTGGTGCCGCTCGTCGAGTCGGCCTACCGGGGCGACTCCAGCCGCGGCGGGTGGACCACGGAGGCGGACATCCTGCAGGGGCAGCGCACCGACCCCGAGGGCGTCGCCGCCGTCATCACCGCCCCCGGCAGCCGGCTGATGGTCGTGGAGCGCGACGGCGGCGTCATCGCCTGCTGCCAGCTGGAGCACCGCGGCGAGGCCGCCTACTTCGGCATGTTCGCGGTCCGGCCGGAGCTCCAGGGCGGCGGCCTCGGCAAGCAGATCATCGCGGAGGCCGAGCGCCGGGCGCGCGAGCTGTGGGACGTGAGCGAGATGCAGATGACGGTGATCTCCGTTCGCGAGGAGCTCATCGCCTGGTACGAGCGGCGCGGCTACCGGCGGACGGGGCGGACGACCCCGTTCCCGTACGGCGACGAGCGCTTCGGCGTGCCCCAGCGCGACGACCTGGAGTTCGAGCTGCTGGTGAAGCCGCTGAACTGATCCGTCCGGCGGAAGATTCGATTCCTCCCCTGTCGACAGGAAAAACTTCGGTCGCCAGGGGGGTAGCGCAGGATAATTTCCCTTGCCCCCCTTGTGGTGAAGAACCGTCGATGGTTACGGTGTCTGCACGCGAGGTTCTCCTGTGGAGGAAGAGGCATGACGGAAATTCTTGTGCAGGACGTGACCGGTGGGGGCATAGCCACCGACGCCCGGGTGATCGACGACCCGGCCTGGACCGAGCTCAAGAATGCAGTGGAGGAGTTCCGCGTCTGGCAGAGCGCGGACGGTTCCATCGACTTCGGAGCCGAGGGCGCGCCCTCCCGCTCCCTCGTCGAACTGACCGTCGACCGCCTCGTCACCGCGGTCGAGCAGCTCTCCCCGCTGGTCCCGCACGACGCCGCGTACCACCGCGCGCTCGTCTCCGACCTGCGCAAGTGGGTCGAGAGCGGCTTCACCGTGCCGGACTTCCTGGACTCCCTCATGGAGTTCCACCCGGCCGCCGGACGCGCCGACGGGCTGCAGCACCTCGTGCTCTTCCCGATGTACACGCAGAACGGAAACCCGGACCGCAACTTCGAGGCCGTCGTGCTGCGCATGGTCTGGCCGGAGTGGCTCTCCGAGCTGGAGCGCACCCGCTACGACAACCCGGGCTTCTGCGGCATCACCTTCGAGGACTTCACCGCCGGGTACGACACCAACTCGGCCGTCCTCTTCCCGGAGACCGTCGCCGTCCGCGAGGTCCCCGAGCGCTTCACCTGGGGCGGCATCTTCTGCGACCGCGAGGCCGCGCGCTTCCGCAAGGTCACCGAGGCCGCCGTCGACACCCTCGGCGTCAAGCTGCCCGAGGACATCGCCGTCATGCTCGGCGACCAGCAGCGCTGCCAGCAGGCCTTCGCGCTCTGGGACCTGGTCCACGACCGCGCCCACAGCCGCGGCGACCTGCCCTTCGACCCCTTCATGATCAAGCAGCGCCAGCCGTTCTGGATGTACGGCCTGGAGGAGCTCCGCTGCGACCTCACCGCCTTCAAGGAGGCCGTGAAGCTGGAGGCCGAGGGCAACGCGCACGGCCGTGACGTGCAGTACGCGGTCCTCTTCGACCGCATGTTCCGCTTCCCGCTCACCGGCGACCGCAACCGCAACTACGACGGTCTCGGCGGCCAGCTCCTCTTCGCGTACCTCCACAAGAACGACGTGGTGCGCTGGACGGACAACATCCTCACCATCGACTGGGAGCGGGCGCCCGAGGTCACCAACGGCCTCTGCTCCGAGATCGAGACCCTGTACCGCGAGGGCATCGACCGCCCGAAGCTGGTCCACTGGTTCAAGGCGTACGAGTTCGTCTCCGCCTACCTGGCCCCGCACCCGGGTTCCAAGTGGGCCAAGGGTCCCGACGCCCTGGACCTCTCCCTCCCGCCGCGCAAGCTGGTCGACGACGTGCTTCCGGACGAGTTTCCGCTCAGCATGTTCTTTGAGGCCCTCTCCAAGAAGCTGAAGGGCGTGATCGCCGACACCAAGGGGATCACCGCCGCCGACGTCCCGAGCACCGAGCGGGCCGCCGCGTGAGCGACCTCACCGAACACACGGAGGAGACGTCGCCCATGAACGCCAACGGAAACGGCGGGCCGCTCGACGGCGCCGTCATCGCGGTCGCCGGCGCGGCCGGCCCCGCGGGCCGCGCGGCGCTGATCCGCCTCGCCGAGGCGGGCGCGACCGTCGTCGGCTCCGACGCCGACCCGGCACGTCTCGCCGAGGCCGTCGACGCCGCCCGCTACGCCCACGGCGGCGCCAAGGTCATCGGCGACACGGTCGACCTCCTCGACCTGGACGCCACCCGCGACTGGGCGGCGAAGACCGAGAAGGAATTCGGCCGCATCGACGGCCTGGTCCACCTCGTCGGCGGCTGGCGCGGCAGCGCCTCCTTCACCGAGACCGACCTCGGCGACTGGGACTTCCTGGAGAAGCTCCTGATCCGCACGGTCCAGCACACCTCGCTGGCCTTCCACGACGGGCTGCTGCGCGCCGGCGGCCGCGGCCGCTACGCGCTGATCAGCCAGGTCGGCGCGCACAAGCCGCTCGCCAACAACGCCGCGTACAACGCCGGCAAGGCGGCCGCCGAGGCCTGGACCCTCGCGATGGCGGACTCGTTCCGCAAGCTGGGGGGCGACGACGGCCCGCAGGCGGCTGCTGCGATCCTGGTGATCAAGGCATTGGTGCACGACGCCATGCGCGCCGAACGCCCCAACGCGAAGTTCGCGGGCTTCACCGACGTCAAGGATCTGGCCGACGAGATCGCCGGCCTGTGGGACAGGCCCGCCCAGGAAGTGAATGGACAGCGTCTGTGGCTGACCCCCAAGCCGTGACAGCGGCCCTCGGCCCCAGGACCGACGCACGTCGGCACCACGACCCGTCGGTCCGGGGCTTCGCCAGCGACAACTACGCCGGCGCCCACCCCGAGGTACTCGCCGCCCTCGCCCTCGCCAACGACGGCCACCAGGTCGCCTACGGCGAGGACCAGTACACCGAGCACCTCCAGCGGATCATGCACAGCCACTTCGGTCCCACCGCCGAGGCCTTCCCGGTCTTCAACGGCACCGGGGCCAACGTGACCGCCCTCCAGGCGCTCACCGACCGCTGGGGCGCCGTGATCTGCGCCGAGTCCGCGCACATCAACGTGGACGAGGGCGGCGCGCCCGAGCGGATGGGCGGCCTCAAGCTGCTCACCGTGCCCACCCCGGACGGCAAGCTCACCCCCGAGCTGATCGACCGGCAGGCCTGGGGCTGGGAGGACGAGCACCGCGCGATGCCGCAGGTCGTCTCGATCACCCAGAACACCGAGCTGGGCACCGTCTACACGGTCGAGGAGATCCGCGCGATCGTCGAGCACGCCCACTCCAAGGGCATGAAGGTGCACCTCGACGGCGCCCGGATAGCCAACGCGGCCGCGTCGCTCGACGTGCCGATGCGCGCGTTCACCAACGCCGTGGGCGTGGACGTGATCTCGTACGGTGGCACGAAGAACGGCATGCTCTTCGGCGAGGCCGTCGTCGTCCTCAACCCCGACGCGGTCAGCCACATGAAGCACCTGCGCAAGCTGTCCATGCAGCTCGCGTCGAAGATGCGCTTCGTGTCGGTGCAGCTGGAGGCGCTCCTCGCGAAGGACCTCTGGCTGCGCAACGCCCGCCACGCCAACGCGATGGCCCAGCGCCTCGCGGCCGGGGTGCGCGAGGTCGACGGCGTGGAGATCCTCTACCCGGTGCAGGCCAACGCGGTCTTCGCCCGCCTCCCGCACGAGGTGACGAGGCGGCTGCAGGAACGCTTCCGCTTCTACTTCTGGGACGAGTCGGCCGGTGACGTCCGCTGGATGTGCGCCTTCGACACCACGGAGGACGACGTCGACGCCTTCCTCCAGGCCCTGAAGGAAGAGCTGGCCCGGTAACCCGAGTCAATGTATGAATATACGGCCGGATGGAAAGTCATTGACTCCATCCGGCCGTTTTCATAGGGTCGTCCCGCATGGAACTCATCCAGCAGGACCCCGACATCACGGCGTACCTCGCCGCGAGCGAGTCCGTCGACCACGACCACCCGCTGGTCCGGAGCGTGGCCGCCCGGATCTCCGGCGACCACCCCGACGCCTACGGATACGCCGAGGCCGCCTTCACGTTCGTACGCGACACCATCCCGCACTCCGCCGACTCCGGGGACCTCCGCGTCACCTGGCGCGCCTCCGACGTCCTGGAGCAGCGCACCGGCATCTGCTACGCCAAGTCGATCGCGTACGCCGCGCTCCTGCGGGCCCGGGGTATCCCGGCGGCCCTCTGCTACCAGCGGCTCGTCGAGGACGACGGCTCCGCCCCGGCCGTGCACGGCCTCGTCGCCGTCCTGCTGCCGGGCGAGGACGCCTGGGCCCGCCAGGACGCGCGGGGCAACAAGCCGGGCGTCGACGCCCGGTTCTCGCTGGGGGAGGAACGGCTCGCCTGGACCGTACGGCCGGAGCTCGGCGAGGTGGACTACCCGGAACTCCACCCCGAACCGCACCCGGCCGTCCTGGACGTGCTGAAGGCCGCCGAGGACCGCCCGCACCTCTGGCGGACCCTCCCGACGAAGCTCTGACCCGGCCCCGCGGAGCTCCGACCGACCCGGGGTGCCTCTCCCGGCCCGGCGGGAAACGGGCCTCGGGGGCCCTTCCTACTTCTCCGCGGCCTTGACCTGCTCCGGCGTCGGAGCCGTACCGCCGAGGTGGGCGGGGATCCACCAGGTGTCGCTCGCGTCCTTGGAACGGACCGGGTAGGCGCGCTGGGCGGCTTCCAGGAGCTCCTGGACGCGCTCGCGCAGCCGCCGGGTGATGGCACCGGCGTACTGGTCGGAGGGGGCATCGAGGGGCTCGCCGACCCGGATGGTGACGGGGATGTGGCTGCGCTTGAAGTTCCGCGGCTGGCCCTTGGTCCACAGCCGCTGGGTGCCCCACAGCGCCATCGGGATCAGCGGTACGCCCGCCTCCTGCGCGAGCCGCGCCGCGCCCGTCTTGAAGCCCTTGAGCGTGAACGACTGGGAGATGGTGGCCTCGGGGAAGACGCCGACGATCTCGCCGGCCCGGAGGGACTCGAGGGCGTGCTGGTAGGCGTGCTCGCCCTGCGAGCGGTCGACGGGGATGTGCTTCATGCCGCGCATGAGGGGGCCCGAGACCTTGTGCCGGAAGACGGAGTCCTTCGCCATGAAGCGGACCAGGCGCTTCTGCGGCAGGGCCGCGAGGCCGGTGAAGATGAAGTCCAGGTAGCTGATGTGATTGCTCACGAGCACGGCACCTCCCGCCCGGGGGATGTGCTCCGAACCCTGGGTGTCGATCTTCAGGTCGAGCGCCTTGAACAGGGTGAGCGCGGCGCCGACGACCGGTCGATAGACGAGTTCTGCCATCGGAGAAAAACCTCTTCTTCGTGTGCCCGGAGCGGGTTCTCCCGGCGAAGTTACGCGGCCGTAGGTTTTCGGCTTTGGGCAGATCGTGCCCCATGTGGGGCCCCGTGACCAGTCCAGGCGGCTTCGTACAGGGAGATTCTCGTCACTCGCGGTGGCCGTGGCGGGAATCGAACGCTCGCGTGCGAGGCTGCACCGGAAGACAGGGACGGAAGGGAAGAACGATGGGCGAGATCCTGGGGTCGGACGTGCTCGGTGCCGAACTGGGGGAGCGGGCCACGCTCGTCCAGTTCTCGACCGCCTTCTGCCAGCCCTGCCGGGCGACCCGCCGCACCCTCGCCGAGGTCGCCGCGATGGTGCCCGGCGTGGGGCACGTGGAGATCGACGCGGAGGAGCGGCTCGACCTCGTCCGCGCCCTGGACATCGCACGGACCCCCACCGTGCTCGTCCTCGACGCGACCGGCCGGGTCGTCCGGCGGGCCTCCGGCCAGCCCCGCCGAGTGGACGTCATCGCCGCGCTGGGCCAAGCGGTCTGACGCCGCGCCACACCGCGCGGGACGCGCGGGTACGCCCTCTCGGGACGCATTCGCGCGCATCGCGCGACGCGCCCGGCATGCCTCATTCGGCGCGGTGATGCTTCTCCCATATTGCGGTACGCACTTGACTGCACCCGGCAACGATCGTCACCCTGACGGAGTGCCCATAGAACTCCTTCTCTACGGCCGCGTCCACGTGGACCTGGCCCGCACCGCGAGTGCGCGCTGTCCGGGTGTCTGACCACCCCAGGACTTCCCTCATGCCGCCCTCGCAGAAGGACAATTCCATGACGGTTTCGCCCGAGCTCCGCTCCGTTCCCACGATCGGCGCACCCCGGCAGGCCTCTTCCGATCTGCTGCGCTCCGTCTTCCGCAGGCACGCCGCCGGTGTGGCGGTGATCACCGCGCACGGCGAGCGCCCCGTCGGCTTCACCGCGACCTCGCTCAACTCGGTCGCCGCCGAGCCCCCGCTGGTCTCCTTCGGCGTGGGGACCTCGTCCTCCAGCTGGCCCGTGGTCTCCGAAGCCGAGTTCATCGGCGTGCACATACTCGGCGAGCACCAGCAGGAGCTCGCCTCCACCTTCGCCCGCAGCGGCGCCGACCGCTTCGGCGGGGAGACCCGCTGGAGCATCGGCCCCGAGGGCGTGCCGGTGCTCGACGGCGTCCTCGCCTGGCTGGTGTGCCGTGTCGTGGCCCGGGTGCCGGCCGGCGACCACCGGATCGTGATCGCGCAGGCGGTGGCAGGTGACCCCGACGGCGCGGGCCGTCCGCTGCTGTACCACCACGGCCGCTTCAACGCGCTGCGCGACTGAGAGTTCCCGTACGCGCCGCTCTCCGCGCGTCGGGCAGATCACACGCCTGAGCGCTTGCTCACTGGTCACGGACTGGGTGTACTGACGAGTAATATTCCGGTCGGGGCGTGCGGCGCCCCGACCGGAAACCCGCCCTTCAGGCGCCTATGCTGCGAGCAACAAGGCAGCCCAGTTATCACGATGCAGTAGGAGAGCCGGCGTGAGCTTGAGGATCGTTGTCTGTGTGAAGTACGTGCCCGACGCCACCGGCGACCGGCACTTCGCCGATGACCTGACCGTCGACCGCGACGACGTCGACGGCCTGCTGTCGGAGCTCGACGAGTACGCGGTCGAGCAGGCGCTGCAGATCGCCGAGGAGGCGGACGACGCCGAGGTCACCGTGATCACGGTCGGCCCCGAGGACGCCAAGGACGCGCTGCGCAAGGCGCTCTCGATGGGCGCCGACAAGGCCGTCCACGTCGAGGACGACGACCTGCACGGCTCCGACGTCATGGGCACCTCCCTCGTGCTCGCCAAGGCGATCGAGAAGACCGGCTACGACGTCGTCATCGCCGGCATGGCCTCCACCGACGGCACCATGGGTGTCCTCCCGGCCATCCTCGCCGAGCGCCTGGGCGTCCCGCAGGTCACGCTGCTCTCCGAGGTCTCCATCGAGGACGGCGTCGTGAAGGGCCGCCGTGACGGCGACACCGCCTCGGAGCAGCTGGAGGCGTCGCTGCCGGCCGTCGTGTCCGTGACCGACCAGTCGGGCGAGGCGCGCTACCCGTCCTTCAAGGGCATCATGGCCGCCAAGAAGAAGCCGGTGGAGTCCCTGGAGCTGGACGACCTGGACATCGACGCGGACGAGGTCGGCCTGGCCGGCGCCTGGACCGCCGTCGACTCCGCCGCCGAGCGTCCGGCGCGCACCGCGGGCACGATCGTCAAGGACGAGGGCGAGGGCGGCAAGCAGCTGGCCGAGTTCCTCGCGAGCCAGAAGTTCATCTAGTTGCCGGGGATCCGGGGGTCGTCCCCGGGTCAACGCAGCATCGAAGGCTCGCGCGAGCCCCTCAGACCGCCCCTTTCGTTCGCAGGAGATTGAAGTCCCATGGCTGAGATTCTCGTCTACGTCGACCACGTCGACGGAGCCGTCCGCAAGCCCACCCTGGAGCTGCTGACGCTCGCCCGCCGCCTCGGCGACCCGGTCGCCGTCGCCCTCGGCAACGGCGCCGCCGACACCGCCGCCGCGCTCGCCGAGCACGGCGCGGTGAAGGTCCTCACGGCCGACGCCCCCGAGTTCGCCGAGTACCTCGTCGTCCCGAAGGTCGAGGCCCTCCAGGCCGCCTACGAGGCCGTGTCCCCGGCCGCCGTGCTCGTCCCGTCCTCCGCCGAGAACAAGGAGATCGCGGCCCGCCTCGCGGTCCGCATCGGCTCCGGCATCATCACCGACGCCGTGGACCTGGAGGCCGGTGACGAGGGCCCGGTCGCGACGCAGTCCGCGTTCGCCGCCTCCTTCTCCACCAAGTCCCGTGTCTCCAAGGGCACTCCGGTCATCACGGTCAAGCCGAACTCGGCTCCCGTCGAGGCCGCCCCGGCCGCCGGTGCCGTCGAGGCGCTGACCGTCTCCTTCTCGGAGAAGGCCCACGGCACCAAGGTCACCTCGCGCACCCCGCGCGAGTCGACCGGCCGCCCGGAGCTGACCGAGGCCGCGATCGTGGTCTCCGGCGGCCGCGGCGTCAACGGTGCCGAGAACTTCGCGATCATCGAGGCGCTGGCGGACTCGCTCGGTGCCGCCGTGGGCGCCTCGCGCGCCGCGGTCGACGCCGGCTGGTACCCGCACTCCAACCAGGTCGGCCAGACCGGCAAGTCGGTCTCGCCGCAGCTGTACATCGCCTCCGGCATCTCCGGCGCGATCCAGCACCGCGCGGGCATGCAGACCTCGAAGACGATCGTCGCGATCAACAAGGACGCTGAGGCGCCGATCTTCGACCTCGTCGACTACGGCGTGGTGGGCGACCTCTTCGACGTCGTCCCGCAGCTGACCGAAGAGGTCAAGACCCGCAAGGGCTGACCTGCGGTTCTCTTCGGCCCGGGGCCGCACGGCGATCTGTCGCCGTGCGGCCCCCGGTCGTTTCGGACAACCATTGACTCAGGTCCCGACGGCCTACTAACTTCGCTATACGGATTGTTGATTCCGTGAAGCGGAAAACAGGAGGATGCAGGATGGGTCAGCAGGAGAAGGTGTCGACGAGCCTCGCGGGCGCGGTCAGCGAGGGAATCAGCGCCTCCCTCGCCGCGGTGGACGCCGAGCTGGACCGCCGCTACCCGGGAGACCCCGGCACCCGCCAGCCCGTCCACACCGTCTACGTCCCCGGCAACGTCTTCGACGCCGGAACCATCCGCTCCTGGGGCGACCAGGCACTCGCCGCCCTCGACGAGCACGCCCCCGACGCCGCCTCCTTCGCCGCCGTCCTCGGCCTCGCCGACGACCTCGCCGAGGACGTCTACGGCCGCGTACGGGCCAAGCTGGAGCGCGAGCCGATCGAGGACCTCCGGGTCGACTTCGAGGACGGTTACGCCGGCCAGGACGAGGACCAGGACGCCGCCCGGGCCGCCCGGCTGATCGCGGAGGCGTACCGGAACGGCACGGCCGCCCCGTACATGGGCATCCGGATGAAGTGCATGGAGTCCGCCGTGCGCGACCGGGGCATCCGCACCACCGACGTCTTCCTCACCGGGCTCCTGGAGAACGGCGGCCTCCCCGACGGCCTCGTCCTCACCCTCCCCAAGGTGACCTACCCCGAGCAGGTCTCCGCCTTCGTCCGCCTCCTGGAGGCCTTCGAGAAGGCCCACGGCCTCGACGCCGGGCGCCTCGGCTTCGAGATCCAGATCGAGACCAGCCAGTCCATCCTGGCCACCGACGGCACCGCAGCCGTCGCCCGCATGATCGGCGCCGCCGAGGGCCGCGCCACCGGCCTGCACTACGGCACCTTCGACTACAGCGCCTGCCTCGGCGTCTCCGCCGCCTACCAGGCCAGCGACCACCCGGCCGCCGACCACGCCAAGGCGATCATGCAGGTCGCCGCCGCCGGCACCGGCGTGCGCGTCTCCGACGGCTCCACCAACGTCCTCCCCGTCGGCTCCACCGAGCACGTCCACGAGGCCTGGCGCCTGCACTACGGCCTCACCCGCCGCGCCCTCTCCCGCGCCTACTACCAGGGCTGGGACATGCACCCCGGCCACATCCCCACCCGCTACGCCGCCGTCTTCGCCTTCTACCGCGAGGGCTTCGAGGCCGCCGCCAAGCGCCTCTCCGCCTACGCCAACCACGCGGGCGGCGACGTCATGGACGAGCCCGCCACCGCCAAGGCCCTCAGCTCCTACCTCCTGCGCGGCATCGACTGCGGCGCCCTCGACACGGCCGAGGTCGACGCCCTCACCGGCATGAACCGCGCGGCCCTCGACCGCTTCGCCGCACCCCGACGCGGCGACCTCACCGCCTCCGCCGAGTAGGGACGAAGATCAGATAAGGGTCACGATCCAGCCAACTGCCCCGTACCCTGTACGAGTTCACGCGCGCTCGCGCACATGCTCGACAGGGGAACGGGGCAGCGGTGTCATCGGGGGAGAACGGGCGGCTCGCCGGCCGCTACAGAATCGTGCGCCAACTCGGGCGCGGAGGCATGGGAGTCGTCTGGAGGGCCGTCGACGAGGTCCTCGGCCGCGAGGTGGCCGTCAAGGAACTCCGTACGTACACGGACGCGGCGGCGCCCGAACTGGCCGACCTGCAGCTCCGGATGACGCGTGAGGCCCGCGCGGCCGCGCGGGTCCGCCACCCCGGGGTGGTCGCGGTCCACGACGTCACCGAACACGAGGGCCGGCCCGTCATCGTCATGGAACTCGTCGACGGGCCCTCCCTCGACGACGTCCTCGGCGAGCGCGGCACCGTCGACGCCGCCGAGGCCGCCCGGATCGGCGCCAGCGTCCTGGAGGCGCTGGCCGCCGCGCACGACGTCGGCGTGCTGCACCGGGACGTGAAGCCGGGCAACATCCTGCTCGACCGGTCGGGGCGGATCGTCCTCACCGACTTCGGCATCGCGACCATGGAGGACCCCGGGGACGGCTCCGCGACCCGCCTCACCCGCAGCGGCGAGATCGTCGGATCCCTGGACTTCCTCGCCCCGGAGCGCGCCCGCGGGCAGGACCCCGGCCCCGCCTCGGACGTCTGGGCCGTGGGTGCCACCCTGTACGCGGCGGTCGAGGGCACCTCGCCCTTCCGCCGTACGTCGACCTGGTCCACGCTCGCGGCCATCGTCACCGAACCCCTGCCGGAACCCCACCGCGCCGGACCCCTCGCCCCGGTCCTCCTCCGCCTCCTCGACAAGGACCCGGCCGCCCGCCCGACGGCCCGCGAGGCCGCCCGGCTCCTGTGCGCGGTGGCCGGCGCGCCGCCCGAGCGGGCGGAGCCCGTACAGGCGGAGCCCGTACAGGCGGAACCCGTACAGCAGGAGGCGGCCGCCGCCGCCGAAGTGCCGGTCGCCGGCTTCGGCGATCCGTACACGGGCCCCGTGGAGCCGTACCCGGGTGCGGGCGCCGCGCAGCCGTACCCGGGCGCGGGCCCGGTGGACCCGCATCCGGGTGCCGTCGTCGCGCAGACCCCGCACCCGGCCCCCGCACCCACCCCGCCGGCGGGCGTGGCCGCGCCCGGCGGGGCGTTCGGCCCGGCCGTGTCCGTCCCCGAGCCTGTACCGGCGCCCGGCACCGTGCCCTCCGGCGCTCCCGGAGCGGGACGGCGGGCCGCACGCCGCGCGGGGGCGAAGTCGCGCCGGGGAACGGTGCTGGTCGCCGCCTCCGTGGCCGCCGTCCTGCTGGCCGGCGGCGGGATCACGTACGCCCTCATGGACCACGGGACCGGTAACCAGGCGACCGGTGACACCCCGCGGGACGGCGGACGGGACTCGGCGGCCGGCGGGGACTCGGGGCGCGTGCTCGACCCCGGCACCAGCGGCACGCCCTCTCCGGGACAGTCGAGCGGCACCGCGTCGCCGTCCGCCGGGACGAGCCCCGGAGGGCCGTCGGCCCAGGGCGCGACGCCCGGCACGGACGCGGCGGCCGGCGGCGGCTCCGACCCGGGCGCGGCCTCCGGCGACGCTGCGG
>NZ_JBFPNH010000016.1:0-106303 GCF_040815545.1 Streptomyces sp. LMG1-1-1.1
GCCGGGGATGGTGCCGGGGACGCTGCCGGAGGCACGGCCGGGGATGGTGCCGGGGACGCTGCCGGAGGCACGGCCGGGGATGGTGCCGGGGACGCTGCCGGAGGCACGGCCGGGGATGGTGCCGGGGACGCTGCCGGAGGCACGGCCGGGGATGGTGCCGGGGACGCTGCCGGAGGCACGGCCGGGGATGGTGCCGGGGACGCTGCCGGAGGCACGGCCGGGGATGGTGCCGGGGACGCTGCCGGAGGCACGGCCGGGGATGGTGCCGGGGGTGGTGCCGGGGGTGGTGCCGGAGGCACAGCTGGGGATACCGGCGGGTCGGCATCCGGGGGCTGGGCCGGGGACGCCGTCGCGTCCGCTGCCGGGGGCGCGGCCGCGGACGCCGCCGGGGCGGTGCTCTGATGCGGTACCGGATGCTCGGGGACGTGCGGGTCGGGGCGGTCGGATTCGGCACGATGCCCCTCTCCATCGAGGGCCGGCCCGACGAGGACCGGGCCGTCGCCACCCTCCACGCGGCACTCGACGCAGGGGTCACCCTCCTCGACACCGCCGACTCCTACCACCCGCCGGGCGGCGCCCCCGGCGACGGCGAACTCCTCGTCGCCCGGGCCCTGATGTCCTACCCAGGCCCCACGGACCACGTCCTCGTGGCGACCAAGGGCGGCCGGGGACGCACCCCCGACGGCGGCTGGACGGTCGACGGGCGGCCCGAACACCTACGCCGGGCAGCCGAGGCCTCGGCGCTGCGGCTCGGCGTCGACAGCATCGGCCTCTACCAACTCCACAAGCCCGACCCTTCCGTCCCGTACGCCGAATCCCTCGGCGCGGTACGGGACCTCCTCGACGCCGGCACCATCCGCCTCGCCGGTATCTCGAACGTCGACTCCCCGCAGATCCTCCTGGCCCGCGAGATCCTCGGCGACCGCCTCGTCTCCGTACAGAACCGCTACTCCCCCGCGGTGCGCGACAGCGAGGCCGAACTCCGCCTCTGCGCCGACCTCGGACTCGCCTTCCTCCCCTGGAGCCCCCTCGGCGGCATCTCCCGAAGCTCCCTGGACGGCACCTCCGCCCAAGAGGAGGATCCGCAGTTCGGCGCCTTCCACCGAGTGGCCCGCTCCCGCCGCGTCAGCCCCCAGCAGGTCGCCCTCGCCTGGCTCCTCACCCGCTCCGCCACCGTTCTCCCGATCCCGGGGGCGAGCCGGCCTTCGACGGTACGGGACTCGGCGGAAGCGGCGGACCTGTCCCTCTCGGCAGCCGAACTCTCCGCGCTGAACGCCACCGCCCCGGCCTCCACCAAGTGAGAAGAGCGGCCCGCACTCCCTCCGGGCCGCCCTTCCCCCGAGGCCCGGATCCGGCTCAAGACCCGGGACTCGCGCTGCGTCGCGGGCCGCGCATCCGCCCGCCGCGATGCCCTCTCGCGGGCCGCGCCCCCCACCGGCTGCGGGCCGCGCCCCCTGCCGTCGCTCCCGAGCTTGCGGGCCGCGCTCCCATCACCTGGGTTGCGGGCCGCGCCTTCCCAGCCGCCCTTGGCTGTGGGCTACGCCCATCCCGACTGCCACCCAGGTTGCGGGCCGCGTGTTCCCAGCCGCGCTTCGGTTGTGGGGCTACGCCCCTCCCAGCAGCCACCCGGGCTGCGGGCCGCGCCTTGCCAGCCGCCGCCAAGGTTATGAGCAGCGCCTTTTCGGATGCCCTTGGCTACACCCCGCCCGGCCGCCACCCGGGCTTGGGGCTGCGCCTTCCCAGCCGCCCTGGGGTTGCGGGCTTCGCCCCTCCCAGCTGTCACCTTGGTCGCGGGCCGCCTCTTCTCGGCCGCCCTTGGGTTGCGGGCTACGCCCCTCCCGGCCGCCACCCGGGTTATGGGCCGCGCCTTCTCGGCAGCCCTTGGCTACACCCCGCCCGGCCGCCACCCGGGCTTGGGGCTGCGCCTTCCCAGCCGCCCTGGGGTTGCGGGCTTCGCCCCTCCCAGCTGTCACCTTGGTCGCGGGCCGCCTCTTCTCGGCCGCCCTTGGGTTGCGGGCTACGCCCCTCCCGGCCGCCACCCGGGTTATGGGCCGCGCCTTCCCAGCCGCGCTGGGGTTGTGGGCTACGCCCCTCCCGGCCGCCACCCAGGTTATGGGCCGCGCCTTCCCAGCCGCGCTGGGGTTGTGGGCTACGCCCCTCCCGGCCGCCACCCAGGTTATGGGCCGCGCCTTCCCAGCCGCCCTGGGGTTGCGGGCTTCGACCCTCCCAGCTGTCACCTTGGTCGCGGGCCGCCTCTTCTCGGCCGCCCTTGGGTTGCGGGCTACGCCCATCCCGGCCGCCACCCGGGTTATGGGCCGCGCCTTCCCAGCCGCCCTTGGCTGCACCCCGCCCGGCCGCCACCCGGGTCGCGGGCCGCGCCTTCCCAGCCGCGCTTGGGGTTGTGGGCTTCGACCCTTCCGGCTGTCACCTGGGTTGTGGGCAGCTGTTCCGCAGGGGCGGAACGGGTGGGCACAACCCACGACGGTGCCGCACACGGGGTGCGGGCTCAGGCGCGGAAGCCTTGGCCCGGCAGGGGGCGCCGTCCCGTGTGCCCACCCGTCCCGCCCCAGCGGGACGATTGCCCACACGGGGGTGGGCGACGGGGTAGGGGCGCCAGCCCACACGGGGGTGGGCGACGGGGTGGGGGAGCCAGCCCGCGCAGGGGTGGGGGCGTTGGCCTCTACGGCGGGTGGGCGGCCGGAGGGCGGGGCCCCGGCCCACACGGCGGCGGGCGGGCAGGGGGCGGGGCCACGGCCCGCACCGCGGCTGCCTGCGGCGCTCCGCCCGCGCAGCGGGCGCAAGTGGCGGGACGGGCGCCGCCCGCAGGCGGGCTCGGGCCCGGATTGAAGCTCGGGCGAGGTGAGGGCTCGGGCCCGGGAAGGGCCGGGCCCCCGGGAAGGGCCGGGCCCCCGGGAAAGCCGGGCCCCCGGGAAAGCCGGGCCCCCGGGAAAGCCGGGCCCCGGGAAGGCCGGGGCCCGGGGAAGGCCACGGCCCGGGAACGGCCACGGCCTGGGGAGGGGTCAGACGCCGGTTCGGGCTTTTTCGTCGCCGGTGTCGGCGCGTTGGTCGGGGAGGGGGGTGGGGGTGTGGTCGTCGAGGAGGGTTTGTTCGTCGAAGGGGAGGTGGCCGGCGAGGACTTGGGTGACGCGGGTGGTGTCGATCTCTTTGGTCCAGGTGCCGATGAGGACGGTGGCGACGGCGTTGCCGGCGAAGTTGGTGAGGGCGCGGGCTTCGCTCATGAAGCGGTCGATGCCGACGATGAGACCGACGCCGTCGACGAGTTCGGGGCGGTGGGACTGGAGGCCGCCGGCGAGGGTGGCGAGGCCGGCGCCGGTGACGCCGGCGGCGCCCTTGGAGGCGATGATCATGAAGACGAGGAGGGAGATCTGCTCGGAGAGGGAGAGGGGGTCGCCCATGGCCTCGGCGGTGAAGAGGGAGGCCATGGTGAGGTAGATGGCGGTGCCGTCGAGGTTGAAGGAGTAGCCGGTCGGGACGGTGATGCCGACGACGGGCTTGCTGACGCCGAGGTGCTCCATCTTGGCGATGAGGCGGGGGAGGGCCGACTCCGAGGACGAGGTGGAGAGGATGAGGAGGAACTCGCGGCCGAGGTACTTGAGGAGGGACCAGATGTTGACGCCGGCGACGAGCCGGAGGATGGCGCCGAGGACGACGAAGACGAAGAGCCCGCAGGTCAGGTAGAAGCCGATCATGATGACGGCGAGCGACTTGAGGGCGGCGGCCCCGGTCGCGCCGACGACGGCGGCGATGGCGCCGAACGCCCCGACGGGGGCGGCCCACATGATCATGCCGAGGATGCGGAAGACGAGCCGCTGGATGTGGCCGATGCCGCGCAGGACGGGCTCTCCGGCGCTGCCCATGGCCTGGAGGGCGAAGCCGGCGAGGAGGGCGACGAGGAGCGTCTGGAGGACTTCGCCGCCGGTGAAGGCGGAGACGAGGGTGGTGGGGATGATGCCGAGGAGGAAGTCCGCCGTGGTCTCGCTCGCGCCTTCGGCCTGCTTGGCGCCGGCCTCGGCGATCTCCGGGGTGAGGTGGAGTCCGGAGCCGGGTTCCAGGAGGTTGCCGACGACGAGGCCGATCGCGAGTGCGACGGTCGACATCACGAGGAAGTAGCCGAGGGCGAGGCCGCCGACGGCGCCGACCTTGGCGGCTTTCCTGACCGAGCCGACGCCGAGGACGATCGTGCAGAAGATGATCGGCGAGATCATCATCTTGATCAGGTTGACGAACCCGGTGCCCAGCGGCTTGAGCTCGACGGCGACGCCGGGCGCCAGAAAGCCGACCGCGATGCCGAGCAGTACGGCGCCGATGACGGCCAGATACAGATAGTGGGTGCGGTCCCGTCGTGCGGCCACGGGGTCCTCCTCGTGCTGGTGGAATGTCCACGTCCCGGTGGACATCCGCGACTATCCAGCAGCCTGTGACCCGGGTCACGGTTGCGTGCGTTTCGTTCACGACGGCGGTGCGGGGAGGGGGACGAAGGGGACGATCGGGAAGAGAACGATTCGGGAACGCGATGCCCCGGCGCAAACTCCGCCGTGCACACTTACCCGCATGCGCCTCCCCCTCCCCCGCCCCCGCAGCCTGGCCGGCCAGCTCTTCGCGATGCAGGTCGTGCTGGTGGCCGTCGTCGTGGCGGGGTGCGCGTTCTTCGCGTACGTCACGGACCGGGCGCAGGCCGAGGAGACGGCGCGCCGCCAGTCCACGGCGACCGCGGCGGCGGTGGCGGACTCCCCCGCCGTGGCGGCCGCCGCGCGGTCCGCCGACCCGACGGCCGTGCTCCAGCCGTACACCGAGTCGCTGCGGCGGCACGCGGACGTCGCCTTCGTGGTGATCATGGCGCCGGACGGCACCCGGTGGACGCATCCGGAGCCGGAGCAGATCGGGCGGACGTACCTCGGTCACATCGAGGAGGCGCGGCAGGGGCGCCTCTACTCCGAGACGCATCTCGGGGTGCTCGGGCCTTCCGTGCGGACGGTCGCGCCGGTGTACGCCGACGGCCGGGTGGTCGCCCTGGTCAGCGCGGGCATCACCATCGAGAGGATCAGCGAGCAGGTGCGGGAGCAGGTGACCGCCCTGCTCGGCATGGCGGGCGCGGCACTCGCGCTCGGCGGGGCGGGGACGTACGTGGTGAACGCGCGCCTGCGCCGTCACACGCACGGCATGAACGCGAAGGAACTGAGCCGGATGCACGACTACCACGAGGCCGCGCTGCACGCGGTCAGGGAGGGGCTCGTGATGCTCGACGGCCGGCGGCGGATCGCCCTGATCAACGACGGGGCGCGGGAACTGCTCGGCCTGGACGACGGGGTCGTCGGCCGGCCGGCGGCCGAACTCGGCCTGCCCGCGCCCCTGACGGGAGCGCTGCTCTCCTCGGAGCCGCGCGTCGACGAGACGCACCTGACGGCCGACCGGGTCCTCGTCGTGAACACCCGCCCGGTGGTGGGCGGGGAGCGGCACGGCACCGTCGTCACGCTTCGGGACCGGACGGAACTCCAGGCATTGTCGGGCGAGTTGGACTCCGAGCGGGGCTTCACCGAGGCGCTCCGCTCGCAGGCGCACGAGGCGGCGAACCGGCTGCACACGGTCGTCTCGCTCATCGAGCTCGGCCGGGTGGCGGAGGCGGTGGAGTTCGCGACGGCCGAGCTCGAACTCGCCCAGGCCCTGACCGACCGGGTCGTGGACGCCGTCGGTGAGCCGGTGCTCGCGGCGCTGCTGCTCGGCAAGGCGGCGCAGGCCAACGAGCGGGGGGTGGAGCTGGTGCTCACCGAGGACAGCCGCATCGACGACGGCCGGGTGCCGGCGGCGCTGCCCTCGCGGGACCTGGTGACGATCCTCGGCAATCTCATCGACAACGCGGTCGAGGCCGCCGGCGGCACCCCGCACGCGCGGGTGACGGTCACCGTCGCCGCCCGGACCGGTGACGGCGAACTCCTCCTGCGCGTCGGCGACAACGGTCCGGGGGTCCGTCCGGCCGACCGCGACGCCGCCCTCGGCCGCGGCTGGTCGACCCGGGGCCCCGGTCGCGGTCTGGGTCTCGCCCTCGTCGCCCAGGCCGTCTCCCGCGCCTCCGGCACCCTGACCCTCACGGACGCGGCGGCGGGCGGCGCGGAGTTCACCGTACGGCTGCCACTGCCGCTACCCCTGCCCCTGCCCCTGCCGGGCTCGGCGGCCGCGGCGGACGGCACCACGTCCGGCGACACCACGTCCGGATCCACCAAGCATGGCGACACCACGTCCGGATCCACCGTGCATGGCGACACCACCTCCGGCGACGCCACGTCCGGCGCCACCGTGCATGGCGGCACCACCTCCGGCGACGCCACGTCCGGCGCCACCGCGGCAGGGGTGAGACGGTGAGCGCCGCGCCCTTGCGGGTCCTCGTCGTCGAGGACGATCCCGTCGCGGCGGACGCGCACGCGCTGTACGCGGGGCGGGTCGAGGGGTTCACCGTCGTCGGGGTGGCGCACTCGCGGGCCGCCGCGGTGCGGATCCTCGACCGGACGCCGGTCGACCTGATCCTCCTGGACCTGTACCTGCCGGACGGGCACGGGCTCCAGCTGCTGCGGGCGCTGCGGGCGGCCGGGCACGCGGCGGACGTGATCGCCGTGACGTCGGCCCGCGACCTGGCGATCGTCCGGGAGGGCGTGTCACTGGGCGTCGTGCAGTACGTCCTGAAGCCGTTCGCCTTCGCGACCCTGCGGGACCGGCTCGCCCGGTACGCGGAGTTCCGGGCGGCGGCCGGGGAGGCCTCCGGGCAGGACGAGGTGGACCGGGCGCTCGCCGCGCTGCGGGCCCCGCGGCCGGCCACGCTTCCCAAGGGTCTCAGCGGGCCGACCCTGGAGTCGGTCACCCGCACCCTGCGGGGCACGCCGGCCGGGCTCACGGCGGCCGAGGCGGGGACGGCGGTCGGGATCTCCCGGATCACCGCACGCCGGTATCTGGAGCACCTGGTCACCGAGGGCCGGGCGGTGCGGGCGCCGCAGTACGGGCAGATAGGGCGGCCGGAGCTCCAGTACCGCTGGCTCGACGGACGGGCCCGCGGTTACTGATCGGTTCCGACGTTCCTACGACCTCGCACGTTGGGCGAACGAACCGTAGCCAGCCGTCACACTCCGCACCTACGGTGGCCGGGTGCACCAACCCTCCCCACCCTTCGACGCCCAGGCCGCGCGCCGGCTGCGCGAGGCCCTCGGCATGGCCCACGGCCACGTCGCCTACGGCCTGCGCGCCCAGTACGGCATCCTCGTCAACCCCGACACCGTCGCCGCCTGGGAGCGCGGCCGGGCCGTCCCCGGCGAACAGGAGCTCACGGCCCTCGCGGGCGTCCTGTGGTGCTCCCCCGCCGAGCTGATCGCCACCGCCTCCACCCTCCGCGAGCACCGGATGGCCCGCGGGCTCGCCTCCGAGGAGCTGGCCCGCCGCGTCGGCGTGGCCGCGCACGCGTACCAGCGCATGGAGGACGAGGGCCGGTGGCGCGGCACCGAGCGCCAGACGGCCGCCCTCGCCGAGGTCCTCGGCCTCGGCCCGCGCGCCCTCGTCACGGCGACCGGCGGCGACGAGTCCCTCGCCGAGCTGCTGCGGGACGCCGCCACCACCCGCTGGCAGGCCTACGTGAAACCGGCCGTGAAGATGCTGCCGCTGCCCAAGCGGACCCTGGAGTCCGTGCTCCAGCGGCTCCACACCGACTACCACGCCCGGATGGCCGCCACCAGCAGCTGGGGCGCGTCGGGCGCGACCGGCGACGAGGGCCGCGCGTACCTCGACGGCATCACCGGCCACTTCTGGGCGGCGGTGGGTTCCTGAGGGGGCCTTGTCGATCATCCCCGGGCGGGAGGGGTTCCTTGATCGACTACCGCGTCCGGGCGGCGGCGGGCTTCCTGGATCACCGGGATCCCGGGTCGTAGATTGGCATCCGTGAAACGACACATACCCTTCGAACGACTTCACAACTTCCGTGACCTGGGCGGCTATCGGACCGCCGACGGCGGGACCGTGCGGTGGGAGACCCTCTACCGCGCCGACTCCCTGGCCAAGCTCGCGGACGCCGAACCGGCGGATCTGCAGCGGTTCCGCGCGCTGGGCGTGGCCGCCGTGATCGACCTGCGCTACCCGTGGGAGATCGAGGCGAAGGGGCGCCTGCCGGAGACCGAGGGCATCGTCTGGCACAACCTCTCCATCGAGCACCGCCCGTACGACCAGGCGGAGATCGACCCGGACGTCGACCCGTGGCGCTACCTCGCGGACCGGTTCGCCGAGGTCGCCGAGGACGGTGCGGAGGAGCTCCGTGCGGCGCTGGAGGTCATCGCCGCGACCGACGGGCCGCTGGTCTTCCACTGCGCCTCGGGCAAGGACCGCACGGGGCTGCTCGCCGCCGTCGTCCTCGGCCTCCTCGACGTCCCCGACGAGGACGTCCTCGCCGACTTCGCCCTCACCGAGCTGGCCACCGAGCGCCTCGTCGCCGACTGGCACGCCGCCCACCCGGGCCGCGAACTCCGCTGGCCCGGCTACGGCCGCGCCCCCGCCGAGATCATCCGCCTCTTCCTCGCCGACCTGCGCGAACGGCACGGCTCGGTGTACGGATACGTCACCGGCCACGTCGGGCTCGACCCGGCGGTGGTGGTGAGGCTCAGGGCCCGCCTGGTGGAAGGCCCGTAGCCGGTCCTGTCGATCGGGCCGGACTCAGGCCCGATCGACAGGACACCCCCTTGGCGCCCGCCCGGGGCCTGCGGAGTCAGTAGGATCTTGCCGCGTTCGCGGCGGAGGGCACGGGGCCGGGCGGGCGGTGGGACGGGACAGAGGGCGCCGCGGCGCCGTGGGGGGCTTGCGATGGAACCGCTCGACGACTCCGAGGCGAGACGGGTCGGTCCGTACCGGCTGCTCGCCGAGCTCGGCCACGGGGGCATGGGCCGGGTGCTGCTGGGCGCGGCCCACGACGGCCGGCTGGCGGCCGTCAAGCTGGTGCACGCCCGGTTCGCGTCCGACGCCGACTTCCGGGCCCGCTTCCGGCGCGAGGTCGCCGCGTCCCGACGGGTGTCCGGCGCGTACACGGCGGCCGTGATGGACGCCGACGCGGACGCCGAACTCCCCTGGCTCGCCTCGGTGTTCGTGACCGGACCCTCGCTGGGGTCGGTGGTGCGGGAGGCCGGTCCGCTGCCCGAGGCGGCCGTGCGCAGGCTCGCCCTCGGACTGGCGACGGCGCTGGTCGAGATCCACCGGGTGGGGCTGATCCACCGTGACCTCAAGCCGGAGAACGTCCTGCTCGCGGAGGACGGGGTCCGGGTCATCGACTTCGGCATCGCGCGGGCGGCGGAGCCCGACGGCGGCGCGGAGCCGACACGGCTGACCCAGACCGGCTGGGTGATCGGCTCGCCGCCGTTCATGTCGCCCGAGCAGGCGGAGAGCAGGGAACTCACCCCCGCCAGCGACGTGTTCTCGCTCGGCGCGATCCTGGTGCTCGCGCTGACCGGCGACTCCCCGTTCGCCGGCACGTCGACCTTCCGGATCCTGTCCAACGTCGTGCACGGGGAGCCCGATCTGGGCGGCGTGCCCGCCGGACTGCGCGGGATCGTCGAGGAGTGCCTCGCCAAGGACCCGACCGCCCGGCCCACCCCGGCCCGTCTCATCGAACTCCTCGGCCCGGTCGCGCCCGCCGCCCGCGTCTGGCCCCCGGCGGTCCACACGATGGTCACCGAACAGCAGTCCCGTATCGCCGCGTTGCTCGACGGGCCACCCGGCCGGGAGCCCACACTCGTCGTACCGCCCCGCCGCCCGCCCGTACCGGAACCGGCACCGGCACCGGCACCGGCACCGGTCGACGCCGCCCCCGCCACCGCCACACCCGCCGCCTCACCCACGGCCGGTCCGACCGCCGTTCCGGCCGCTCCCGCCCATCAGGCCGTTCCCGCCGCCTCACCGGCCGCGGTTTCGGCCGTTCCCCCCGTCTCACCCGCCGCCTCACCGGCCGCCGCCGCGGCCTCCGCTCCCGCCGTGGCGACCGTGACCGCCCCGGCCCGGGGCCCCGCGACCGCGCAGGACGCCCAGCCGCCGGCGCCCCGGCGGAGGCGCGGAAGGGCCCTCGCTCTCGTGACCGCGGGGCTGCTCGTCGTGGCGGGGGCCGGCGTCGGCGGGTACTTCCTGCTGAGGCCCGCGGACGACACGTACCGCGCCCTGCCCACCTGCGCGGAGTCGACGCTCCAGCTGCCGTCGTACGAGCGGGAGGCGCAACGGGACTTCTCCGTCGTCCGCGCCGAAGGCCCGGAAACACGCTGCTTCTGGTCCGCCGGAAAGCCGGACGACAAGAGCGGCAAGACCGCCGAGATCTGGTGGAACCTGAAGCTCCCCACCGCCACGAGGGGCGCCGCGACGGACCGCCAACGCGCCGACTTCGCCCAGCAGTCCACCGGCGGCCGGGCCGCGGACCTCTCCTTCGGCGACGAGGCGTACTGGGCGCCGCCGTCCGACTACGAGGACTGCTCGCTCCAGGTGCGCGACGGCAACCTCGTCGTCCGCGCCGCGGTCTCCTTCGGGGACGACGTGGCGGACCCCGCGAAGACGTGCGAACCGGAGGCCGTGCAGATCGCCGAACGCGCGCTGGCCGCCCTCCGCTGACGGCGCCCTCACCGAGGACGCCCCCGCCGAAGGCGAACACGTCGAGGGCGAACGCGCCGAGGGCGAACGCGTCGAGGGCGAACGCGTCGAGGGCGCCCCTCCGCCGAGGCCGGCCCCTCACCGAGGGCTACCCTCCGCTGGACCCGACCCCTCCGCCGAGGACGCCCCCCGCCCAGGGAGCCACGCCGAGGACGACCGCGCCGCCCGTCCGGTCCGTTCAGTCCCGGCGGTCGAAGTCGAAGAGCTGGCCGGCGGCGTCCGCTGCGCAGGGTGCCTGGGCCAGCCGGGCCCAGGCGGCCGTGCGGTCGCCGGTGACGGTGACGCAGCTGCCGGGCGTCGCGGAGCCGACCGGGACGATCCGGTAGCCCTCGACGGGGGTGCCGTACGGCTCCAGGGTGAACTCCTCGACCCGGCTCGGGTCGCCGCACTCGGAGTCCTCGAAGGCGGCGCCGGGTATCCGGCCGCCCGAGGGTATGCCGGAGCAGCCGGGGCCGTAGTCGGGGTGGTCCGAGACGATCCTCCACCGGCCCCCGCCGGTCTCCCTCAGCGAGTAGAGCGGGACGCCCGCGCCCGCGCACGGCACCTGGTGGATCCGGCCGGTCCGGTCCCCGCGCCGCTCGCCGAGGCAGTGGTCCGTGCCGACGACCCGGATGCGTACGTCCCCGGCGGCCGGCGCCGTGACCGTACGGGGCGGATGCCCGCCGTGCCCGTCCTTCAGGACGGCGACGACGCTGACCCCGGCGAGTACGAGCCCGGCCAGCGCGACCGCCGCGACGAGCGTCCTGCGTATCCGCGACCTGGGGCCGCGCGCCCCGTCCGCCTCCTTCACCGGCGGCTCGCCGGGCCAGGAGGGCACGACCGGCGGCGCGTCAGGCCCGTCCGAGCCGCCCGGACCCCCCGCCGCTTCCCTCTCCCCCGTACCCGCCGGCTGTCGCGCGCCGCGCGCGAGGCGTCCGCGGACCGTCCGCCAGGTCTCCAGGTCCTCCGGGGTGGCGCCGCAGGCGCGGACGAAGGTGGTGAGGAGTGCGTCGCGGGGCAGGGTGGGGCGGGCGAGCATGTTGGCCATGGTGGAGCGGGGCAGGACGTCGCCGCGTGCCTCCGCGCGGGCGGAGAGGTCGCGGTAGGTCAGGCCGGACCAGTCCTTGAGGGCTTGGAGCCGTGCGAGGAACTCCGCGGGGGTCCGTGCCTTCCGCGGGTCTGGGGCCCGTTCCCCCGGCGTCATCGCGTCTCCCCCCTCCGCCGGACAGTGTTGGGACATGTCCGGGACAGGCCCCAAGCCTTGTTGATCTCGGGCCCGGACTCAAGAGTGGAATCCGGCGATTCCGCGGGGGCGGGGGTCGCCCCGTACAGCCGAGTGGCCCCGACCGTCCACGGGGGGACGGTCGGGGCCACTCTCGGGGTCCGGGTCCCGGTCGGGATCCGGGACGGGTCGGGACGGAGGTCCCGACGGGCCGGGCCGGAGGGCCCGGCCGGAGGGCCCTGTCGTACGGGCCGCGCCGGGCGGCGGGTCAGAAGACGGACTCGGCCTCGCGCATGCGGTCCGCGGGGACCGTCTTGAGCTGGGTGACGGCCTCGGCCAGGGGCACCATCTCGACGTTGGTGCCGCGCAGGGCCGTCATCCGGCCGAAGTCGCCGCGGTGCGCCGCCTCGACGGCGTGCCAGCCGAAGCGGGTGGCGAGCACCCGGTCGTACGCGGTCGGCGTGCCGCCGCGCTGGACGTGGCCGAGGATGACAGGGCGGGCCTCCTTGCCGAGGCGCCGCTCCAGCTCGACGGCGAGCTGGTTGCCGATGCCCTGGAAGCGCTCGTGACCGAACTGGTCGATCTCGCCCTTCTTGTAGTCCATGGAGCCCTCGGCCGGGTGCGCGCCCTCGGCGACGCAGATGACGGCGAACTTCTTGCCGCGGGCGAAGCGCTCCTCGACCATCTTGACGAGGTCGTCGACCTGGAAGGGGCGCTCGGGCAGGCAGATGCCGTGGGCGCCGCCGGCCATGCCGGACTCCAGGGCGATCCAGCCGGCGTGGCGGCCCATCACCTCGACGACCATCACCCTCTGGTGGGACTCGGCGGTGGTCTTGAGGCGGTCCATCGCCTCGGTGGCGACGCCGACGGCGGTGTCGAAGCCGAAGGTGCGGTCCGTGGAGGAGATGTCGTTGTCGATGGTCTTCGGGACGCCGACGACGGGCATGCCGGCGTCGGAGAGCATCCGGGCGGCGGTCAGGGTGCCTTCGCCGCCGATCGGGATGAGGACGTCGATGCCGTACTGCCGGGCCAGGTCGGGGGCGGACTCGGCGGCCTCGCGCAGCCGGTTCCGCTCCAGGCGGGCCGAGCCGAGGATGGTGCCGCCGCGGGCCAGGATGCCGCTGACGGCGTTGAGGTCGAGGGGGCGGTAGTGGCCGTCGAGGAGGCCCTTGAACCCGTCCTCGAAGCCGATGACTTCGTCGTCGTGGCCGGTCAGCGCCCGGTGCACGACCGACCGGATCACTGCGTTCAGGCCGGGGCAGTCGCCGCCTGCGGTGAGAACTCCGATGCGCATCGTGCTGTGTCTCCTGCTCGGTCGCGGTCCGGGGTGAGCCTCGGCAATTCTCACACGACGGACCTGGCGGCCGTGCTCGTCGTCCTTCCGCGCGTCCCTCCGGAGGGACGCGCGGAGGCCTTTCGTCCCGGGCTTCGGGCCCTTCGCCCGGCGGGCGACGTAACCATCAGCGGAGGTATTGTCAAGGGGGTAATGCCGCCCTATCGGGGCTTTCTGAGCACTGTCGATTGACGCACGGGCCGCGAAGTGCCGCGAGGCACCGCTCGGCCCCTTCCGCAGGACTGGACAGGAGACCACGGCGTGACGCGCAGCGTGTACGTGACCGGGATCGACCGCGGTGACGGCCGTCAGGTCGTCGAGCTGGGAGTCATGGAGCTCCTCACCCGCCAGGTGGACCGGGTGGGGGTGTTCCGGCCCCTGGTGCACGACGGCCCCGACCGGCTCTTCGACCTGCTGCGCGCCCGCTACCGGCTCTCGCAGGACCCCGCGACGGTCTACGGCATGGACTACCACGAGGCGTCCGACCTCCAGGCCGAGCGGGGCACCGACGCGCTGGTGTCCGAGCTGGTCGACCGGTTCCACGCGGTCGCCCGCGACTACGAGGTCGTCCTCGTCCTCGGCACCGACTTCGCCGCCACCCAGCTCCCCGACGAGCTCGCGCTCAACGCCCGCCTCGCCAACGAGTTCGGCGCCTCCGTCATACCGGTCGTCGGCGGCAAGGGCCAGCCGTCGGAGTCCGTACGGGCCGAGGCCCGCAACGCCTTCCGGGCGTACGACGCACTCGGCTGCGACGTCCTCGCGATGGTCGTCAACCGGGTGGCGGGCGAGGACCGGGAGGCCATCGCCGAGCGGCTCGGCGCCCGGCTGCCCGTACCCTGCTACGTCCTGCCGGACGAGCCGGCGCTCGCCGCGCCCACCGTCGCCCAGATCACCCACGCGCTCGGCGCGTCCGTGGTCCTCGGCGACGACGCGGGCCTCGCGCGCGACGCCCTGGACTTCGTGTTCGGCGGCGCGATGCTGCCGAACTTCCTCAACGCGCTGACGCCCGGCTGTCTCGTCGTCACCCCCGGGGACCGGGCCGACCTGGTCGTCGGCGCGCTCGCCGCGCACTCGGCCGGCACCCCGCCGATCGCCGGCGTGCTGCTCACCCTCAACGAGCGGCCCAGCGAGGAGATCCTGACCCTGGCGGCCCGCCTCGCGCCCGGCACCCCGGTCATCTCGGTCGCCGGCAACAGCTTCCCGACCGCGACCGAACTCTTCGCCCTCGAAGGCAAGCTGAACGCGGCCACCCCGCGCAAGGCGGAGACCGCCCTCGGCCTCTTCGAGCGGCACGTGGACACCGCCGACCTCCTCAAGCGGGTCTCGGTCGCCCGCAGCGGCCGGGTCACCCCGATGATGTTCGAGCACGAGCTGCTGGAGCAGGCGCGGGCCGACCGCCGCCGGGTGGTGCTCCCGGAGGGCACCGAGGAGCGGGTGCTGCGCGCCGCCGACGTCCTGATCCGCCGGGACGTGTGCGACCTGACGCTGCTCGGCGACGTGGAGACCATCCGCAAGAAGGCCGCCGACCTGAGCGTGGACCTGGGCGGGACGCAGCTGATCGACCCGCAGACCTCGGAGCTGCGCGACTCGTTCGCCGAGAAGTACGCGGCGCTGCGGGCCCACAAGGGCGTCACCGTGGAGCTCGCGTACGACGTCGTCTCGGACGTCAACTACTTCGGCACGCTGATGGTCCAGGAGGGTCTGGCCGACGGCATGGTCTCCGGTTCGGTGCACTCGACGGCGGCGACGATCCGCCCGGCCTTCGAGATCATCAAGACCAAGCCGGACGCCTCGATCGTCTCCTCGGTGTTCTTCATGTGCCTGGCCGACAAGGTCCTCGTGTACGGCGACTGCGCGGTCAACCCGGACCCGAACGCCGAGCAGCTCGCGGACATCGCGGCCCAGTCGGCGGCCACCGCGGCCCGCTTCGGCGTGGAGCCGCGGATCGCGATGCTCTCGTACTCGACGGGCACCTCCGGCTCGGGCGCGGACGTCGACAAGGTGCGGGAGGCGACGAAGCTGGTCCGCGAGGCCCATCCGGAGCTGCGGATCGAGGGCCCGATCCAGTACGACGCCGCCGTCGAGCCGTCCGTGGCGGCGACGAAGCTGCCGGATTCGGAGGTGGCCGGGCAGGCGTCCGTGCTGATCTTCCCGGACCTCAACACCGGCAACAACACCTACAAGGCCGTGCAGCGCTCGGCCGGCGCCGTGGCCGTCGGCCCGGTGCTCCAGGGTCTGCGCAAGCCCGTGAACGACCTCTCGCGGGGCGCGCTCGTCAGCGACATCGTCAACACGGTCGCCATCACGGCGATCCAGTCCCAGGTCCCCTCCCAGGGTCAGGAGCTCCCCGCATGACCGCCCAGCCGCCTCCCGCGAGCGCGCCCACCCGCGTCCTCGTCCTCAACTCCGGTTCCTCGTCGCTGAAGTACCAGCTGCTCGACATGGGCGACGACAGCCGTCTCGCCCAGGGGCTCGTCGAGCGGATCGGCGAGGCGACCTCGCGGCTCGTGCACACGCCGCTGCAGGGCGGGGGCGGCGAGAAGCGCGAGACGACCGGTCCGATCGCGGACCACGCGGCCGCGCTGAAGGCGGTCTCGGAGGAGCTTGCGGCGGACGGGCTCGGCCTGGACTCCCCCGAACTGGCCGCGATCGGCCACCGCGTGGTGCACGGCGGGCTGCGGTTCACCCAGCCGACGGTGATCGACGACGAGGTGCTCGCGGAGATCGAGCGGCTGGTGCCGGTGGCGCCGCTGCACAATCCGGCGAACCTCACCGGCATCCGTACGGCGATGGCGCTGCGGCCCGACCTGCCGCAGGTGGCGGTCTTCGACACCGCGTTCCACACGACGATGCCGGAGGCCGCGGCCCGGTACGCGATCGACCGGGAGACCGCCGACGCGCACCGGATCCGGCGGTACGGGTTCCACGGCACGTCACACGCGTACGTGTCGCGCGAGACGGCGAAGCTGCTCGGCAAGGCGCCGGAGGAGGTGAACGTGATCGTGCTGCACCTGGGGAACGGCGCGTCCGCCTCGGCGGTGGCGGGCGGCCGGTGCGTGGACACCTCGATGGGGCTGACGCCCCTCGAAGGCCTGGTGATGGGCACCCGCTCGGGCGACATCGACCCGGCGGTCACCTTCCACCTCAAGCGGGTGGCGGGCATGTCGGCGGACGAGATCGACGTGCTGCTGAACAAGAAGTCCGGTCTGGTGGGGCTGTGCGGCGACAACGACATGCGGGAGATCCGCCGCCGCGTCGACGAGGGCGACGAGCGGGCCGCGCTCGCCTTCGACGTCTACATCCACCGTCTGAAGAAGTACATCGGCGCGTACTACGCGGTGCTCGGCCGGGTGGACGCGGTGGTGTTCACGGCGGGGGTCGGCGAGAACGCGGCCCCGGTGCGGGAGGCTGCGATCGCGGGTCTGGAGGAGCTCGGGCTCGCGGTGGACGCGGACCTCAACTCCGTGCGTTCCGACGAGGCGCGGATCATCTCGCCGAACTACGCGCGGGTGGTCGTGGCCGTGGTGCCGACGGACGAGGAGCTGGAGATCGCGCGCCAGAGTTACGCGCTCGTTCACGGCACCGAGAGCTCGAACGAGTGAACGCCTGAGCGGGCCCGCGCCCATTTGTACTTTCCGCCAGACGGAATATTCCGCAGTGAAACAAACCGATAGGATCCGCCTCATGCGCCGTTCCAAAATCGTCTGCACGCTGGGCCCCGCCGTCGACTCGTATGAGCAGCTGAAGGCTCTCATCGAGGCCGGCATGAACGTGGCCCGATTCAACTTCAGCCACGGATCCCAGGCGGAACACCAGGAGCGGTACGACCGCGTCCGGCAGGTCGCCGCCGACACCGGACGGGCCGTCGGTGTCCTCGCCGACCTCCAGGGCCCCAAGATCCGCCTCGAGACCTTCGCCGAGGGACCGGTCGAGCTGGTGCGCGGTGACGAGTTCACCATCACCACCGACGACGTCCCCGGGGACAAGTCGATCTGCGGCACCACCTACAAGGGTCTGCCCGGCGACGTCTCCAAGGGCGACCAGATCCTCATCAACGACGGCAACGTCGAGCTCCGGGTGACCGAGGTCGAGGGCCCGCGCGTCCGGACCATCGTCATCGAGGGCGGTGTCGTCTCCGACCACAAGGGCATCAACCTGCCCGGCGCGGCCGTCAACGTGCCGGCCCTGTCGGAGAAGGACGTCGACGACCTCCGCTTCGCCCTGCGGATGGGCTGCGACATGGTCGCGCTCTCCTTCGTCCGCGACGCGAACGACGTCAAGGACGTCCACAAGGTGATGGACGAGGAGGGCCGCCGGGTCCCCGTCATCGCCAAGGTCGAGAAGCCGCAGGCCGTCGAGAACATGGAGGCCGTCGTCGCGGCCTTCGACGCGGTCATGGTGGCCCGCGGCGACCTCGCCGTCGAGTACCCGCTGGAGCGGGTCCCGATGGTGCAGAAGCGCCTGGTGGAGATGTGCCGCCGCAACGCCAAGCCGGTCATCGTCGCGACCCAGATGATGGAGTCGATGATCACCAACTCGCGTCCGACCCGCGCCGAGGCGAGCGACGTCGCCAACGCGATCCTGGACGGCGCGGACGCGGTCATGCTGTCGGCCGAGTCCTCGGTCGGCGCCTACCCGATCGAGACCGTGAAGACGATGTCGAAGATCGTCGCCGCGGCCGAGGAGGAGCTCCTCTCCAAGGGCCTCCAGCCCCTGGTCCCGGGCAAGAAGCCGCGCACCCAGGGCGGCTCCGTCGCCCGTGCGGCCTGCGAGATCGCCGACTTCCTGGACGGCAAGGCGCTGGTCGCCTTCACGCAGTCCGGCGACACCGCCCGCCGCCTCTCCCGCTACCGCACGCAGCAGCAGATCCTCGCCTTCACCACCGACGAGGGCACCCGCAACCAGCTCACCCTGAGCTGGGGCGTCGAGTCCTTCCTCGTCCCGTTCGTGGAGACCACGGACGCCATGGTCGACCTCGTCGACGCCGAGCTCCTCAAGCTCCAGCGCTACAACGCCGGCGACACCATGGTCATCACCGCCGGCTCGCCCCCCGGCGTCCCCGGCACCACCAACATGGTCCGCGTCCACCACCTCGGCGGCACCGAGACCGCCTGAGACACGACGAAGCCCCCGTCCGGTGCGGACGGGGGCTTCGCCGTGTGCGGCTCCCGGAGTGGTAGGGGGGTCAGTTCGCCTCGATCGAGTTCCGGAGGCCCTTGACGCGGAGCGTGCCGCCGAACTGGCCGGCCTGCTTGAGCTTCACGTTGGTGAAGAAGACGTACGGGAGGTCGAGCGGGGGCGGGGACTCGGGGCCGAAGGTGATCGGGATGATGCCGAGGAGGTTGCCCTTGAGCTCCTCCGTGTACATCGTCACCGTGCCGTCGGTGATGGTCGACGTCGAGCCCTGGGCGGACCGGACGTGCGCCACTCCCTCGGAGTGCTCCGTCATCTGGTGCAGGTCCTTGATGTCCACGCCGGTGGCGGTGAACTTCAGGACCTTCTTGATCTTGCCGCCGTAGGTCTTCACCTCGACGATGCCGTGGTACTTGAGGCCCTTGAGGGTGAGCAGCGAGCTCTCCAGGCGCCACGGCTCGTCCGGGAGCAGGGCGAGGCCGGGCTCCAGGTCGGCGGCGGCGAGGGCCGCGTCGTCGCGCTCGGGGCACGGGAAGCGGGGCTTGGCGCCCTCGGGTATGTCCTCGTCGGCCGTGACGTCGAGGCCCTCGGCCTTCTCCGACAGCTCCGAGGTCTCGACGCCGGCCTTCTCGGCCGCCTTGCGGATCGCGGCCTTCGTCGTGTCGGCGGCCGGGTCCGCGGCCGGCTTCGCCGCGGTGGTGGCGGTGGCCGCCGGCGTCGGCGCGCCGGTCGCGGCCGGGGCGTCGTCGGCCGCCGGGCGGGCCGGTGCCTGGGTCGTCGGCGCGGCCGTCGTGGGCGTGGCCGACGGCTTCGGGTCCGGGCCGTCGAAGAGGTCCTTGAGGGCGTCGCCGAGGCCCAGCGGGTCGAGCGGGTTCGTCGACTTGGTCGGCGTGGGCGTGGCGGTCGGGGTGGGCGTGGCGCTCGGCGTGGTGGCCGGCGCGTCGGTCTTGGCCCGCTCCTGCGTCTGGGGCGCGGCCGTCTGCCCGGTCGCCGTCGCGGTCGGCGTCGGCGTCACGGTGGCGGAGGGGGTGCCGGAGGGCGTGGCCGAGGGGGTGGCCGTCGGCTTCGCGGTCTCGGTCGGCTTCGCGGTCTCCGTGGCCTCCGGCGACGGCTCGTCGGAGCGCGTCACGCAGGGGCCGGGGGCGAAGGGGATGTCCTTCTCGTCGGCGAGGGCGGGGCTGGGCGCGAGGCCCATGCCCACGAGCACCGCGGTCGGCATGGCGGCCAGCGCCATCGCCTTGCCCGCCGGGCCCTGGATCCTGTTCAGCAGCGACTTGCGCGGGGCCGCGTGCCGCGGTCCCCCCTTCGCGAGCGCCGACTGAGTCTCGTCACCCCGCACTGTTCCTCCCGCCGTTGGCGTCGATCGTCGTTTCGGTCAGGTGGTGCTCCGCCTCGCGCTGCTCCGGGACGCCGGCGGCGTACAGGGCCTCGGTCTCGGCGGACGCTTCCGGCTCACCGTCGTCCTCGGTGCCGACGACCTCTTCGACCGGCGGCGCGGGGGCCCAGGCGACGGACATGCCGCCGCCGATGAGGGAGAGCAGGAACCCGATGACGAGACCGCCGAAGTTCGACACGGGAATGGAGACCAGTCCCAGCACGATCGTCGCGACGCCGGCGAACACCCGGACGATGGGCTGGTACCACATCGTCAGGCCGAGCGTGATGAGCAGGACGCCGATGATCAGCGCGCCGGATCCGGCCGTCGTCTTCATCGCCATGGTGATGTTGCCGAGTCTCATGTCCCCGTAGGGCAGGTAGGCGATCGGCAGACCACCGAGGATGGTGAGCAGGCCCGCCCAGAAGGGCCGGGTCTGCCGCCAGACCTTGAACCGGTTGTCCTGGTGGGGGACTCCGTGGGAGGCAGGGGTCTCGGCGCTCATGGAAACAGCTCCCTGGAAGCGGTGTTGCTGAGAAGAGGTACGAAGCGGGGACGGGTCCCCGGAGCGGGTGCGGGCCGCCGGAGCGGCCCGCACCCTGGGGCCGGATCAGCCCTGGAAGCACTCCTTCGCCGTGCCCCGGTGCAGGGACAGGCTCAGGTCGGGGAGCTTGAAGGTGGCGGCCGTGGTGGCCCACGCCTTCTGCTTGACCTTGGTCAGGGTGACCTCGTCGGCGCGCTGGCCGAAGCCGTTCTCGTTGGCCTGGGTGTTGGGCTGGATGCCCTGGCCGCCGGGGGTCTTCGGGAGCGAACCGGCGGCGACGCCGATGTCGATGTTCTTGAAGTCGGCGTCGGCCTCGAGGTACGAGACGTCGAGGTACAGGTCCTTCGCGTCGACCCGCTTGTCGGGGTTGGACGCGCCCTCCGTACCGGCCTCCAGGCGGAGGGTGATGTCGCCGAGACCCGGAACCGGGGTCACGACGGACTGGCACATGTTGGTGATCTTGGCGGTGTCGAAGCCGGAGACGGCGACCGGGGCACCGAACGGCGTGCCGTCCAGCTTCTTGCCCTTGGCGACGCTGCCGTACTGGACGAACTCGGTGCCCTCGAGCTTGTCGGTCGAGACCTTGAACTCCTGGCCGGAGATCGCGAACGACGCCGCGAGCGCACCCTGGGCCAGGCCGACGCCGATCGCGGCCGTCGCGGCCACGCTCGGGACCATGACGACGGCGAACCGCTTCCACCTGGTTCCGCCACGAACCTGGGACTTCATGAGAATTCCTCCTTCTCGGACGTACATCTCCGGAAGGGCCAGGGGCCCGTCCTGGGATGGGAGAAGAGCTACGTCCTCGGGAAGGAGAGCGCCGAGGCGTCAAACGGCGCTCTGCGCGTCCGAATCACCGGCGATCACCCCCGAGCGACAACCATGGCCACGCTTTTCGCGTGACCTGATTGGACAGGCCCCGTTCGGTGAGAGCGGGAACCCCCCTGTCCACGACCGGTGCCGGGCACCGGTCCGCCCGGTGGGGACCTTCGCCGCGTTCCCGGTTGGTTTGCCGGGGTGGTGCGGTTCGGACCGAGCGTCGCCGATCGTGGTCCATTCCGGGCCCCCGCACAAGGGGGTTCGTTACTCGCTAGTAACGGGTGGATAACCGGGCGATGGCGGGGCGGCGCCGAACGGGCACTCAGGGTGCGGTCGTGTGACCGTCGATATCAGCAGATCACCGTATGAATCCGGACAGAATCAGGGATTCGATTTACTACAAGTAACAGCGGCCGCGATTACCAAGTTTTGGTAAAGCACGGCCGCTGTCTGTCGCTCTGTCGCCAAATCGTCGGACGATCCGGCGCCCTGTGCCGGGGCGGAAAAACCTCAGAACAGCACGCGGGCGAGGGCCTGGCGGCCCGCCGTCACGCGCGGGTCGTCGGCGCCGATCACCTCGAACAGCTCCAGGAGCCGAAGCCGAGCCGCGTCCCGGTCCTCGCCTGCCGTGCGGCGCACGGTCTCCACCAGCCGCCCGAAGGCGTCCTGCACATGACCGCCCACCAGATCGAGGTCCGCGGCGGCGATCTGCGCGGCCACGTCGGCCGGGTCGTCGGCCGCCTTCTTGCGGACGACACCCGCGTCCAGGCCCTGCACCCGCTGGAGCAGTTCGGCCTGGGCCAGGCCGAGCTTGGCCTCGGGGTGCGCCGGGTCGTCGGCGAGCACGTTCTTGTACGCCTGGACGGCCCCGGCGAGGTCACCCGCGTCGAGCGCGGACATGGCCGCCTCCAGGAGCACGTCGTACGGGCCGACGGGCCGCGCGGCGGGGGCCGAGTCGTCGGCGTCCGCGTCCGCGTCCACCACGATGCCGGTGAGACCGAAGCGCTCCTCGCCGATCTGGATCAGCTGGTCGAGGGTCTCCCGGATCTGGGCCTCGGGCACCGCACCCTGGAAGAGCGGCAGCGCCTGACCGGCGACCACCGCGAAAACGGCCGGAATTCCCTGGATGCCGAACTGCTGCATCAGCATCTGGTTGGCGTCGACGTCGATCTTCGCGAGCAGGAAGCGGCCGTTGTACTCGACGGCCAGCCGCTCCAGGAGGGGGCCGAGCTGCTTGCACGGCTCGCACCACTCGGCCCAGAAGTCGAGGACGACCGGGACCTCGGCGGAACGCTGGAGCACATCGCGCTCGAAGCCCGCCTCGTCGACGTCGATCACCAGGGCGGAGGGGGACACCGCGGCGGTACCACCCTGCCGGGCGGCTTCGGCGCGCACCTGCTCCGCCTTCGCCTTGGCCTCTCCGGCCGCCTTCACCGCGGCGAGGTCGACGACGCCGCTCATGGACATGTTTCGGGGCTGCATGGGTACATCCTCCCCCCTCCGCGCGCGTAACCGGTAAGTCATGGCTGAACCGTGCCGTCCGCACGCCTCCCGCCGGTTGCGAGACGCGTGGACGACACGGTCCTTCGTCTTCGGTTCGCATCGGGTCCCCACCCGATGCCCGCCGGATCCCCACCCGGCGCATTGGTTGTCGCTCAGGCCGCTCAATGCCTTTCGCTACAGGTCGTAGCGTATCTCCGGAGCGGGAGTCGGCGGGAGGGCCCGGGCACGATCCGCCGGGTGAACTGCCTCACATCGCGCACCCCTGGCGCGATACCTACCGGCGGGTATGGTCGGCTTCCATGTGTAGCCGCACCAAGCCCCGCAGCAGCCGTACCGGGCGCCCCCGCTCCCCCGAGGCCGACACGGCCATCCTGGAGGCGACCCGGGCCGCTCTGGTCGAGCTGGGCTGGTCCAAGCTCACGATGGGGGACGTCGCCGGCCGCGCCGGAGTGGCGAAGACGACCCTCTACCGCCGCTGGGCCAACAAGAACGAACTCGTGGTGGACGCCGTCGCCGTCCTCTTCGACGAACTCGAACTGCCCGACCTGGGTTCCCTCCAGGCCGACATCGAGCACGTCGTCCTCCAGTTCGCGGCGCTCCTCGAACGCCCCGAGACCAAGACCGCCCTGATGGCCGTGGTCGCCGAGTCCACCCGCGACGCACCACTGCGCGAACGCATCCGCGCCTCGATCGTCGACCGCCAGAAGCGCCTCGTCCTGGCCGGCCGCATGCGGGCGCAGCAGCGCGGCGAACTCCCGGCGCACCGCGACCCGGTGGCCACCGACGCCACCGACGACCTGATCTTCGACGTGATCGCGGGCGCGGTCGTCCACCGCGCCCTGGTCAGCGCCGAGCCCGTCGACGAGGCGTGGGTGGCCCGCCTCTCCGCCCTCCTCGTGGGGGGCCTCGGCGCGGTGGCGGCGGCCGGCGGCTGAGCCGCGCACGCGACACACGCGACAGGGGCGGTACGGGAACTCCCGTACCGCCCCTGCGCGTCGGACGTGCCCGTCAGAAGCCCGGGGGCTCCGTGTAGACGCCCCACTCGTCGCGCAGCGCGTCGCAGATCTCGCCGAGCGTGGCCTCGGCGCGTACGGCCTCCAGCATGGGGACGATCATGTTCGAGCCGTCCCTGGCCGCGGCCAGCATCGCGTCGATGGACGCGCGGACCTTGGCGTCGTCACGGCGCTCCTTGCGCTCGCCGAGGACGCGGACCTGCTCCCACTCGACCTCGTGGCTGACGCGGAGGATCTCCAGGTCGCCGGTGACGGAGCCGTGGTGCACGTTGACGCCGACGACCCGCTTGTCGCCCTTCTCCAGGGACCGCTGGTACTGGAAGGCGGACTCGGCGATCTCGCCGGTGAACCAGCCGTCCTCGATGCCGCGCAGGATGCCGGAGGTGATCGGGCCGATCGGGTGCTGACCGTCCGGGTGGGCGCGGCGGCCGCGCTCCTTGATCTGGTCGAAGATCTTCTCGGCGTCGGCCTCGATGCGGTCGGTGAGCTGCTCGACGTACCAGGAGCCGCCCAGCGGATCGGCCACGTTGGCGACGCCGGTCTCCTCCATCAGCACCTGCTGCGTGCGGAGCGCGATCTCGGCGGCCTGCGCGCTGGGGAGGGCGAGGGTCTCGTCGAGGGCGTTGGTGTGGAGGGAGTTGGTGCCGCCGAGGACGGCGGAGAGGGCCTCGACCGCGGTCCGCACGACGTTGTTGTACGGCTGCTGGGCGGTGAGGGAGACACCGGCGGTCTGGGTGTGGAAGCGGAGCCACTGCGCCTTGTCGGTCTTGGCGCCGTAGACCTCCTTCATCCAGCGGGCCCAGATCCGGCGGGCGGCGCGGAACTTGGCGATCTCCTCGAAGAAGTCGAGGTGCGCGTCGAAGAAGAAGGAGAGGCCGGGGGCGAAGACGTCCACGTCGAGGCCGCGGCTGAGCCCCAGCTCGACGTAGCCGAAGCCGTCGGCGAGCGTGTAGGCGAGCTCCTGCGCGGCCGTCGCCCCGGCCTCGCGGATGTGGTAGCCGGAGACGGAGAGCGGCTTGTACGCGGGGATGCCCTGCGCGCAGTGCTCCATCAGGTCGCCGATGAGGCGCAGATGGGGCTCGGGCTCGAAGAGCCACTCCTTCTGCGCGATGTACTCCTTGAAGATGTCGGTCTGGAGCGTGCCGTTGAGCACGGCCGGGTCGACGCCCTGGCGCTCGGCCGCCACGAGGTACATGCAGAAGACCGGGACGGCCGGGCCGGAGATCGTCATCGAGGTGGTGACGTCGGCGAGCGGGATGTCCTTGAAGAGGACCTCCATGTCGGCGGCGGAGTCGATGGCGACGCCGCAGTGGCCGACCTCGCCGAGGGCGCGGGGGTCGTCGGAGTCGCGGCCCATGAGGGTCGGCATGTCGAAGGCGACCGAGAGGCCGCCGCCGCCGGCCTCCAGGATCATCTTGTACCGCTCGTTGGTCTGCTCGGCGTTGCCGAAGCCGGCGAACTGGCGGATGGTCCAGGTCCGGCCGCGGTAACCGGTCGGGTGCAGTCCCCGGGTGAAGGGGTACTCACCGGGCCAGCCGATGCGCTCGAACCCCTCGTAGGTGTCGCCGGGGCGGGGCCCGTACACGGGCTCCACCTCGTCCCCGGAGAGCGTGGTGAAGTCGGCGTCCCGCTTGCGGGCCTTGTCGTAACGGGCCTGCCAGCGACGGCGGCCTTCCTCGATGGCGTCAGCGTCCATGCATCGAATTTACTAGGACGTCCTAGTAAATGTCGATGACAAACGCCTGCCAGCGACGGCGGCCTTCCTCGATGGCGTCAGCGTCCATGCATCGAATTTACTAGGACGTCCTAGTAAATGTCGATGACAAACCTCCGCACATGTGTGCGGAGGTGGGGTGTCAGGCCTTGACCGGCTCCGGCCGCGCGCCGCTGACCAGCGGAAGCGTCTCCGCGACGACCTTGCGCTCGACGAAGAAGGCGGCGGTCGGAATCGTGCCGCTCACCAGGACCCACAGCAGCTTGCCGAACGGCCACCTGGCCTTGGAGCCCAGGTCGAAGGCGAAGACGAGGTAGATGATGTAGAGGACGCCGTGGAGCTGGGAGACCGCGAAGGTCAGGTCCTCGCCGACGCCGAAGCCGTACTTGGCGACCATGCACGCGCACAGGATGAGCAGCATGACGGCGGTCACATAGGCCATGACGCGGTAGCGGGTCAGCACGCTGGATTTCATGCCGTCGAGCGTAACGGCACGTTCCGGACGATCTTCGCGGGGGGCTACCTCTCCTCGAAGTCGTCCGCCGCGACGCGCAGCGGGCGGAGCATGGCGAAGATCTCACCGCATTCCTCGGCGTCGTAGGCGCCGAGGCCGAAGTCCATCTCCATCAGGTCGCGGGTCGCGGACTCGACGACCTCGCGGCCCTTGTCGGTGATGGAGGCGAGGGTGCCGCGGCCGTCGTTGGGGTTGGGGCGCTTGGCGACGAGGCCGGACCGCACGAGCCGGTCGACGGTGTTCGTCACCGAGGTGGGGTGGACCATCAGCCGCTCGCCGATCTTGGACATCGGCAGCTCCCCGGCCTTGGAGAAGGTGAGCAGCACCAGGGCCTCGTAGCGCGCGAAGGTCAGCCCGTAGGGCTTGACGACGGCGTCGACCTCCGCGAGGAGGATCTGGTGGGCGCGCATGATCGAGGTGATCGCGGCCATCGAGGGGACCGGGCCCCAGCGCTTCTGCCAGAGTTCGTCGGCTCGGGCGATGGGGTCGAAGGGGAGACTGAGCGGCTTCGGCACGCACCGACCTTACCGACTGGTCATATGCCGGTCAGCCCCGTCTCGAACTTCGGTCGCCCGCAGCTCGGCGACGACGGCGAGGACGGCGATCGTGCCGAGCACTCCCGCGCCCGCGACGACCGCGTGGACGGACGCGAACTCGGCCGCGATCCCGGCGCCGGCCATGCCGACGCCCTGGACGGTCATCATGCCCGCCGTCATCAGGGTCATCGCCCTCCCCCGCTGCTCCTCGGGGACGGCGGTGACGAACCAGGCGTCGAGGCCGAGGGTGTACGCGCCGGTGGCGCCGGCCAGGAAGAGCGCGAGGGCCGCGAGGGCGAGGCCGGGTTCGGGGGCGTAGAGGAGGTACGGCACGACGCTGGTCACCGCGAGCGGCAGGACGATCCGGGAGCGGGTCGCCGCGCTGAGGAACGATCCGGCGAAGAGCTCGCCCGCGATGGTGCCGACGGGCAGCGCGCACATGAGGAGGCCGAGGGCGGCGGTGGAGACGCCGATCTCGTCGGCGTAGGGGGCGGCGAGCGCCTCGGGCACGACGGCGAAGAGCGGCGGCACCCAGAACATCAGCATGAGGGCGCGCACCCGCCGGTTCCGCAGTACGGCCCAGGTGCCGGCGAGTCCGCCGCGGGTCTCCCCGGTGGCCCGGGCGGGACGGCGGACGGTGCCGAGGCGCAGCAGCAGCGCGGAGGCGAGGAAGGTGGCGGCGGTGACGGCGAGGGCGCCGCGCGGCGGTACGGCGGTGAGCAGGACTCCGCCGACGGCGAAGCCGGTGAGGAGGGCGCTCTGCGAGACGATCCGCAGCAGTGAGCGGCCGAGGACGAAGAGGTCGCCCTCGCCGAGGATGTCGGCGAGGGTCGCCATCCGGGTGCCGTTGAAGACGGGCGAGACGACGGCGATGGCGCAGCGCAGCACGAGCAGGACGGCGACGGGGGTCGTCGGGACCACCATCGCGGCGACGCAGGCGGCGCAGACGAGGTCGCAGACGACGAGGATCCGCCGGGGCGGCAGCCGGTCGGCGAGTCCGGCGAGCAGCGTGCCGCCGACGAGGTAGGGCAGGAACCCGAGCGCGAAGGTGAGCGAGGAGAGGAGCGGGGAGCGGGTCAGGTCGTAGACGAGGACGGTCAGCGCCAGTTCGCTGACGACGACGCCGATCAGTGAGAACAGGTGGGCCACGAAGACGAACCGGAACTCGCGGACGGCGAAGACGGCGCGGTAGCCGGGGCTCGGGGCGGGCGCGGCGGGACCGGCGGGATCGGCGGGATCGGCGGTGGACGCCTTCGGGGTGGGGTCGGGCGCGGGCGCGGGGGTGTGCGGGGGTGCCGGTTCCGGCGGCCGGGTGTCGTTCGTGGGCATGGAGGGCAGCGTGCCGGGCGCGGGGGCGGGACCCTAGACTTTCGGCTCCAGCCGAATGTCCGGGAGGTTCCGTGCCGTACCACCTGCATTTCGGGGAGGCGGATCCGATGCGGATCCGGTTCGCGATCTCGCCGCTGTGGGAGACGCACTCGGCCGTGCGCGTCCTCGCCCGGCCCGCGAAGCAGGGGTACCACCTGCCGTGGATGCGGCGGATCGCGGGCGCCGCGCGGGGGCTCGACCTGGGGCCGCTGCATCTGCTGATGCCGCTCCGGGGGCACAGTCCCGACTCGCTCTATCCGCCGCCGCTGGGTCCGGCCGCGTCGTTCGACGAGGAGATCGCGGCGGTGCGGGCGACGGACCCCGCGCTGGCCCTGGTGGATTTCGAGCGGTCGCTGGCGGAGACGCCGGGGGCGGCGGAGTCGGCGGAGGGTCGGCGGATGCTCGCCGATCCGGCCGGTGCGGTGGAGCGGCTCGCCGATCTGCTGCGGGCCGCGTGGGAGGCGCTGATCGAGCCCGACTGGCCCCGGCTGCGGGCGCTCCTGGAGGCGGACGTGGCGTACCACTCGCGCCGGCTCGCGGAGGGCGGGCTCGAACGGCTCCTGGGGGAGCTGCACCCGGCCTTCGACTGGGCGGCGGAGACGGCGACGCTGACGGTCGCCTATCCCGGCGAGCACGTGCGGCCGCTGGACGGGCAGGGTCTCGTGCTCGTGCCGTCGGTGTTCACCTGGCCGGACGTGGTGAGCGGCTTCGATCCGCCGTGGCAGCCGACGGTGGCGTATCCGGCGCGCGGGATCGGCGGGTTGTGGTCCGAGCCGGGGGGCCGTACGCCGGAGGCGCTGGCCCGGCTGCTCGGGCCGGTGCGGGCGGACGTGCTGTGTGCGCTCGACGAGCCGATGGGGACGACTGCGCTGGCGCATCTGCTGGGCAGGGCGCCGTCGTCGGTCTCGTCCCATCTCTCGGTGCTGCGGGACGCGGGGCTGCTGTCCTCACGGCGCTACGGCCATCAGGTGCTGTACGAGCGGACCCCGCTGGGGATCGCGGTGTCGCAGCCCGACGCGCAGTGACCGTCATGTCACGATGACGCCGCATGTCCCGTCGCGTACCCGACCCTGGGGGCCGGATGTCCCGCCGCACCGTCACCGCCGCCGCCCTGGTGCTGGTCTCCGCGCTGCTCCTGACCGGGTGCGGCGGGGACGAGCCGCCGACGGGACCCGTCGGCCCGCCGTCCGCGCGCGGCGAGACCGCCGCCCCCGCGTCGGGCTCGCCGTTCTGGGTGGACCCGGACAGCGACGCGGCCAAGCAGGTGCGCCAGTACGAGGCGCAGGGCAGGACCGAGGACGCCCGGGCCCTGAAGCGGATCGCGGAACGGCCGGTCGCGGACTGGCCGGCCGGCGACGATCCCGTACCGGAGATCACGCGTGCGGTCCGGGGCGCGGCGGCCGAGAAGCGTACGGCCGTGTTCGTCGCGTACAACATCCCGCACCGCGACTGCGGGATGTACTCGGCGGGCGGTTCGCACGACGCGCAGGCGTACCGGAGCTGGGTGGACGCCTTCGCGACGGCGATCGGGGAGGCCTCCGCGATCGTCGTCCTCGAACCGGACGCGGTGCCGCACATCGTGGACGGCTGCACCCCGGCCCAGTACCACGACGAGCGCTATGAACTCCTTGCCGGGGCGATCGAGCGGCTGAAGCGGCAGCCGCGCACCCGGGTCTATCTGGACGCGGGCAATCCGGCCTGGATCGACGACCCGGGCAGGCTGGTGGAGCCGCTGCGCCGGGCGGGGGTGGCGCGCGCGGACGGCTTCTCCCTGAACGTGTCCAACTTCCAGCGCAACGACACCGTGCGGGGTTTCGGCGCCACGCTCTCGGGGCTGCTCGGCGGCGCCCACTTCACGGTGGACACGAGCCGGAACGGCGACGGCCCCCTCCCCGGCGACCGGGAGGAGGCCTGGTGCAATCCGCCGGGCCGGGCCCTCGGTGTACCGCCGACGGACCGGACCGGGGACGAGCTGGTCGACGCCTATCTGTGGGTCAAGCGCCCCGGTGAATCGGACGGCCCGTGCCGGGGCGGCCCGTCCGCCGGGACCTGGTGGCCCGACTACGCCCTGGGCCTCGCCCGCAGGGCGAAGCAGTAGGGCCTGTCCCCTACTCCACCTGGATCCACTTCGCCTCGGACGGGATGCCGTCCTGGTCGGTGACGAAGAGCATGTACCAGCCGGGCGGCACGAGGGTCCTGTCCTGCGGTACGTCGACGGTGAGGGTCATGCCGTCCTGGCTCCTCGTCAGGCCGACTTCGATCGAGCGCTGTTCGACGTCCGTGGTGTGGGTGACGGCGCTCGGCCGCATCAGCCGGGCCCTGACGATCCGGCCGGGGTCCTTCGTCTTGAAGGTGGCGCGGCCGTTCTGGTCGAGTTCCGGTGACCCCTCCCCCAGGACGGGCCGGTCGGTGCCCGCCCGGTGGAGGTAGGGCGGGGTGAAGACCTCGATGCGCTGCTCGAAGGTGCCGAGCTTGGTGTTGTCCTTGTCGTCGAAGAGCGGGTCGGAGCCGAAGGTGGCGACCCTGCCGTCGGGGAGCAGCAGCGCCTCGGAGTGGTAGTTGCGGCCGACGGTGGGTTCGGCGGCCTCGGTGAAGGCGTTGTTCTTCGGGTCGTAGAACTGCGCCTTGAGGATGTCGCTGCCGCTGCGGCCCCGGTAGTCCTCGGAGCCGCCGGTGGTGAAGACGGAGTCGTCGGGCATCAGGACGCCGCTGAGGTAGCGGGTGCCCTGCGGGAGCGAGGGGCCGTCGGCGAAGGCGGGGTCGTCCTTCGAGAGGTCGACGATGGAGGTGCGGGCGGTGGACTTGGCCGACTCGCCGACCCCGCCGCCGCCGAGGACCATCACCTTCTGGGCCTGGGCGGGCGGTAGGAGCAGGGAGGCGGAGGTCTCCAGCTGGTCGGGCTGGGTGAGGCCGCCGAGCTTGGTGAAGGAGTTCTTCTCCAGGTCCCAGATGCCGGGTTCGCGGCCCTTCTCGGCGGGGCCGTAGCCGGCGTTGGAGCCGGTGTAGAGGAGCTTGCCGCCCTTGGTGAGGAAGAGGGAGGGGTAGGTGGGGAAGTAGCGGAAGGGGCCCTTGGACCACTTCTTGGTCTCGGGGTCGTAGTACTCGTTGTCGCCGGGGACGACGTCGCCGACGTCGTTGAGTCCGGAGACGGCGAGGACCCGGCCGTCGTCGAGGGTGACGAGGGTGGGGTACCAGCGGGCGTCCTTCATGGGGGCGACCGGGATGTACTTCTCGGCCTTGGGGTCGAACTCGTAGGCGCCCTTGATGCCCTGGAAGTCCTGCTTCTCGGTGGTGAGCTTCTGCGCGAGGCCGTAGACGTTGTCGGCGGCCTCGCCCTTGAGGCCGACGACCTCGTACTGCGCGGCCTCGGTGGTGAGGGCCTGCGGGCCCTCCTTGCGCGCCTCGACGAAGACGCGCGCCTCGGATGCGGTCACCTTGGTCTCCCACGGCTTCATCTGGCCGCTCTTGAAGTAGGAGATCTCGAACTCGCGCTTGGCCTTGGGGACGGTGACGTCGAACTTGGAGACGTACTCGACCCCGGACGGTGAGCGGAAGACGGTGCCCTTCTTGAGGGTGACCGCCTTGTCGGGGCTCTCGTTCTTGACCCGCATGCCGCCGCCGGCCTTCTTCACCTCGCCGTTGAGGATCTCGTAGCGGGCGGTGCCGCCGGCGACGAGCAGCCGCCCGTCGGGGAGCTGGGAGTGGCCGGAGCAGAAGAAGTCCTCGGGGGTGGGGATCTTCTTGAAGGTGTTCTTCACCGGGTCCCAGAGGACGGACTCGAAGGTGCCGGCGTCGAAGTTCTTCTGGCTGTTGCCCGAGCCGGCGATCAGCAGCACCTTGCCGGTGTGCAGGAGCGCCGCGTGGATGGCGTTGACGCGGTACGGGGCCGGGACGGCGACCTCGTTCCAGGAGCCGTACTTCCGCATGTACCCGGGCTGGGCGATCTTGTAGGCGTGGTACTTCTCCTCCGCGAAGGAGACGGCGGCAGGGGCGTTGAGCGCCGCGAGGAGCAGGACGGCCGCGCTGCCGAGCAGGGTCTTCTTGAACTTCTTCGACGGCCGGTGGGCCATGGCTCAGTTCCCTCCGGTCGTCGTCGGTGCGGGCCCGGTGGGCGTGGGCGGGACCGCCGTGACGGCGGGTCGGGCCTCGATGCCCTCGCGGGCGTCGGCGAGGCCGCGGGCCCTGACGCGGGCGCGGGCGTGCTCGCGGGCCCGCCGGCTCCGGCGCGCGCGCACGGTGGTGAGGGTCCAGACGACGATCGGGGCGAGGGTGATGACCAGGGCGAGTACGGCCCAGGTGCGCATGGCGGCGTGGGTGTGGCCGAAGTGGGCGGAGGCGCCGAGGGCGGCGATGAGGACGACGGCCCAGTACAGGTGGAGGCGGAAGGTGCGGACCCGGTCGGGGCTGGCCTCGCCGCCCTTGGGGGTGACGACGAAGCGGCCGCGGGTGCGGAGGATCGCCGAGCCGAGGGACTTGAGGTAGATGGGCGCGGAGAGCGCGGACATCACCATGCCGGCGAGGCCGCCGGAACCCTCGGGTTCGTGGGGCGAGACGTTGTGGCGCCGGTTCCAGAGGTAGAGGCCGATCTGGAGGGCGACGGCGTCGCTGTAGATCATCAGCCACACCTGGGTGGAGACCTGGGTGCCGGAGGCGCCGAGCCACAGGTAGAGGACGCAGCTGAGGATGCCGAGGAGCCAGTTGACGGCCGTCATCGGGTAGTAGACGAGCATCAGGGTGTAGTTGAGGAGGCGGCCCGGCGGGGTGCGGAAGGGAGCCTTCCAGGACTGTTTGAGGATCGTCTCGTACGTGCCCCGGGACCAGCGGAGCTGCTGGGTGAAGAAGTCGGTCCAGGAGGCCGGTCCCTCGCCGACGGCGAGCACGTCGGGGGTGTAGACGGAACGCCAGAAGCGGCCGGTGCCCGGGTTCTTCCTGCGGTGCAGTTCGAAGCCGGTGGCCATGTCCTCGGTGACGGAGTCGTACAGGCCGCCGATCTGTTTGAGGGCGGAGATCCTCACGACGTTGTTGGTGCCGACGAACATGGGCGCGCGGTAGCGGTTGCCGGCCCGCTGGATGAGGGCGTGGAAGAGGAACTGCTGCGACTCGGCGGCCTTGGTGACGAGGTTGTCGTAGTTGCCGTAGACCTGCGGGCCGACGACGAAGGCGATGTCGGGGTCGCGGAAGTATCCGAGCATCCGCTCCAGGAAGTTGGGGAGCGGGACGTGGTCGGTGTCCACGGAGGCGAAGAACTCGTAGTCGTCGCCGTGCTGGGCGAGCCAGGCGTTGTAGTTGCCGTGCTTGGTCTTCGCCTTGTGGACGCCCTTCCCGCGGTTCCACTCGGGGACGCCGGCGCGGGTGAAGTGGCGTACGCCGAGTTCCGCGCAGAGCGCCTTGGCCTCGGCGGAGTCGCCCTCGTCGAGGAGCCAGACGTCGAGCGGTCCGTCGTGCCGCAGCCCCACGGCGGCTTCCAGGGTCGCGCGGACCATGGAGAGCGGCTCCTTGCCCGGGACGTACGTGGTGAGGAAGGCGACGCGGGTGTCCTTCTCGGCGCGCACGGGTATCGGGTCGCGCGCGACCATGGTGGCGTGGGCGATCGACGTGACGTTCACCAGCATGAAGAAGCAGATGAGGCCGATCGACACGAGCATCACGGTGTCGTACGGCACGCGCCAGGTGTCGTCGCCCTCGCGGACGGTCCAGTGGGTCGGCCAGACCAGGTAGGCGAGGAGCAGCGCCGACAGGAGCGGCGCGAGGCACATGAGCAGGACGGCGCGTATGCGGTGCGGCTCGTTCGCGAGCAGACTTCGGTACCGCACCGTGTAGGCCCCCGGGTCCGGCTCCGTGAGCGGTCCGGCGAGTCGGCTGTAGGTGTCGTAGTCGTAACCTCCCGGCCGCACGGTGCCTCCAGCTGTCGTCGAACAAGTCGATACCCCCACGAAAAGGGACATCGTTCGGCGTGTCGACTGGAGTAGTCCGAGTGAGGGTTTTTACCGGCCGCGAGCGCTCTGTCGACGCAGCGTGTAGGCGACGGCCTTCCTGGCGACCGGGTTGAGCTCCTCGACGGCCGCCATCAGGGCGCCGAGCTGCTCCAGGGCCGCGAAGGCCGACTCGGCGCCGGCGGGGTCGACGCCCTCGTAGAGCCCGAGGCCGACGAAGGAGGCGCCGACCGCGCGGGCGAGCCCGGCGGGGTCGGTGAACTCGGCGAGCGGCGTCTCCGCGAGGACCCGGACGAGCACCTTTTCGATCTCGGCGATCCACAGGTCGAGCCCGGCGGCGGTGGCGGGCACGAGCCGGGGGTGGGCCTGCGCCCCGGCGAGCAGTTGTCCGAGGAAGGCGACGTGCCCGGCCTCCCGCTCCTCCTCGTGCATCTCGCGCCCGAAGGCGAGCAGTTCGGTGAGGCTGCCGACGGAGCGGAGGCGCTCGCGGTGGCGGGCGACGCGCTGCTCGGCGCCGTGCCGGCAGGCCGCGGCGAGCAGCTCGTCGACGGAGCCGAAGTGGTAGAACACCAGGGCCTGGTTGACCCCGGCGGTGGTCGCGATGGCGCGGGCGGACGCCTTCGCGATGCCCTGCTCGACGAGCGTGCGCAGGGCTCCTTCGAGCAGCTTCTCCCGGGTCTCCCGGCTCCGGGCGTCCTGTGCCGCCGCCTTGCGGCTCTTCACGTCCCCGCCGGCGACGTCCCCGCTCATGCCCGCACCTCCTCGCGCACCGGGCGCAGCCCCGCGCGCACCCCACGGGAGGGTACGTCGGCGTACTCGGCGGTGAACGACCCCTGGTAGCCGAAGAGCGGTCCGAAGTACCGGTTGACCACCCGGACGTCGATGCGGAAGCGGCCGGCGCGTTCGTCGAAGGACTCGCGCACCTCGGCCCGGGCGCCGACCAGTTCCGGCACGCGCACGTCCAGCGGGCCCTCGCGGAAGCGGTGTTCGCCGGAGGTGATGAGGAGTGAGCCGTCGGGCTGGGCGGAGGGGTGCAGATCGCTGGCGAGGTGCTGGTGCGTGCCGAGGTAGTCGAGGACGCGGTCGCCTCCGGGGCCGAGGACCATCGTGGCGTCGAAGCGCCGGGGCCCGCCGGGCAGGGCGAAGGTGCGGACGAAGGTGACGGTCTCCCGTCCGTACGAGTCGGCGTACGGCACGTTCTCGATCCGGAAGGGGACGTCACGGCCGGTGCTGGGCAGCAGGATGTTGCGCAGCCCGCCGACCGCGAGGAACGGCTTCACGAACGCCCGGCCGTGCCAGATGCGGTCCATGACGCCCCGTCCCACGCACAGCTCCCCGCTCGCCAGGCCCACCGAGAAGCGGCGCTGGATCTCCGGGTGCAGTCGCTCGAACTCGGCGTCCCCCATGGCGGTGCGGAAGATCGAGGGTGCGGGGGTGGCGGTCACGGCTGCTCCAGGACGGCGAGGAGTCGGGGCTCGCGGGTGCGGGCGGGCGGGGTGCGCAGACAGCGCCGGGCCGCGGGGGCCCGCGACGAGGGCGGTGCGAGGACGGCGACGGCCAGTCCGAGGATGGTGAGCGGCACGGCGGCGAGCGGGACGAACCCCAGCGGCAGCGAGCAGGCGGCCCACGGCACGGCCACGGCCAGCACCCGGGCGAGGAGTTCGAGCAGCCAGCGGTTCCGCGCGCGCTCCGGGGTGATCCCCCGCTCGCACCAGAGGCGGAGCCGGTCGAAGGACCAGGCCGTGGCCCAGCCCATGAGGGGCCGGAAGAGGAGCCGGTCGGCGACGCGGCCGGGAAGGCCCCAGCGCGGCCGGTAGTCGTAGCCGGTGAGGAAGCGGACGCCGTCGCCGGTGGGCACGTACCTCCAGTAGCCGCTGCCCTCGGCGAGGAGGGACAGCGGGTGCGGCGAGGCGAAGCGGAGGGCGGAGACCCGGTCGCCGCCGGCCCGGTGGCGCTCCCCCGCGGAGACACCGGTGCCGGCGACGGCCAGGAAGGGCAGCACGCGGGTCGCGTACCGGAAGCGCTGGGGTTCGTCCTCGGCGCGCGGCAGGTAGGAGATCTCCGTGAAGCGGAGGTCCCACCGCTGGTGGCGCTCCGGTTCCTGCGTGCGTTCCCAGAGCGTGTCCAGGTCCGTGCGCACACGTGTCTCGATGTAGAGACCCATCACCGTTCTCCCAGCTCATCGGCATTTTGAGCGACCGCTCAAAACTGCCCCGCCGCAGAAGGTAGCCCATTTTGAGCAGTCGCTCAACCCTCGGGTACGAAGCAGCCCCCGGCCCTGGACCAGGACCGGGGGCTGCCGTGTTCACGCGTCGGCGTCAGGCGCCGAGGTGCCGCTCCACCGTCTCGACCTTCGCGGTCAGACCGTCCGTCACGCCCGGACGGATGTCGGCCTTCAGGACCAGCGAGACGCGCGGCGCCCGCGCCTCCACGGCGGCGACGGCGCGCTTCACGACGTCCATGACCTCGTCCCAGTCGCCCTCCACGGAGGTGAACATCGCGTCCGTGCGGTTCGGCAGCCCGGACTCCCGGACGACCCTGACGGCTTCGGCGACGTACTCGCCGACCTCTTCCCCCACGCCCAGCGGGGTCACCGAGAACGCGACGATCACGCCTTCACCGCACCCTCGGCCGCCTCGGCCCGCGCGCGGGACGCGATGACCGCGTCCTCGGCCTCGCGCTTGAGCTTCCGCTCGGCGTAGAAGCCGCCCAGGGGCAGCACCGAGAGGGCGAAGTAGAGGGCGGCGGTCCCGAAGCTCCACTTGGTCCGGTTCCAGGCGTCCAGCCAGAAGAGGACGTACAGGACGAACAGCACGCCGTGGACCGCGCCCATGACCGGTACCGCGTTGAAGTCCGTCGTCCGCTTGAGCACCGAGCAGACCAGCAGGAGCAGGAACGAGACGGCCTCCGGCGCGGAGACGAGCCGGAGCCGGTGGAGGGAGGAAGCGGTCTTGATGTCCACGGAGGGGGTCACCTTCGTTCGGTCTTGTGAACGGATGCACAAGGGCCCGTCCATTGTGCACGCCGACTTTGCTGTCTCTTTAGCCGGGGGCCCAGTACCTTCCTCGGGTGGCAACGTTCCGACTCCAAGGCAGCAAAGTGCTCGCCGTCTCCATGACAGGCGACTCCGTCAAGGCGAAGAACGGCTCGATGGTCGCCTACGACGGCCAGATGGCGTTCAAGAAGATGAGCGGTGGCGGTGAGGGCCTGCGCGGCATGGTGACCCGCCGGCTCACCGGTGAGCAGATGGAGGTGATGGAGGTACGCGGCCAGGGGACCTGCTGGTTCGCCGACCGGGCCTCCGAGATCAACCTCGTGTCCCTGCACGGCGACAAGCTCTGGGTGGAGGCCAGCAACCTGCTCTGCACCGACGCGGGGCTGCGCACCGGCACCACCTTCACGGGGCTGCGCGGCGGTGCGACCGGCAACGGCCTCTTCACCACCACCGTCGAGGGCACCGGGCAGGCGGCGATCATGTCCGACGGCCCGGCGGTGGTGCTGCGGGTGACCCCGCAGTACCCGCTCCAGGTCGACCCCGGCGCGTACATCGCCCACCAGGGCAACCTCCAGCAGCACTTCCAGTCGGGTGTGACCTTCCGCACCCTCATGGGTGAGGGCGGCGGCGAGGCGTTCCAGATCCGCTTCGAGGGGGACGGCCTCGTGTACGTCCAGCCGAGCGAGCGGAACACGATCGGGGGCGACGTCTGATGCCGTTCCGCGAGATCAACTCGAAGATGGTCGAGGCGACCGTCATCCCCGGGCAGCGGATGTTCAGCCAGCGCGGCGCGATGCTCGCGTACCGGGGCGACGTCACATTCACGCCGAACATGGCGGGCGGCCAGGGCGGCCTGATGTCGATGATCGGCCGCCGGGTGGCCGGCGAGGCGACCCCGCTGATGACCGTCGAGGGCAGCGGCACCGTGATGTTCGGCCACGGCGGCCACCACATCCAGGTGATCGCGCTCACCGGCGACACCCTGTACGTCGAGGCCGACCGCCTGCTCGCCTTCGACGGCACCCTGGAGCAGGGCACGATGTTCATGGGCTCGCAGGGCGGGGTCATGGGCATGGTCCGCGGCCAGGTGACCGGCCAGGGCCTCTTCACCACGACGCTCAAGGGCCACGGCTCGGTGGCCGTGATGGCCCACGGCGGGGTCGTCCAGCTGCCGATCGCCCCGGGCCGCCCGGTCCACGTCGACCCGCAGGCGTACGTGGCCCACCACGGCGACGTGCGCAACAAGCTCTCCACCGCGCTCGGCTGGCGCGACATGGTGGGGCGCGGCTCGGGCGAGGCCTTCCAGCTGGAGCTGAGCGGCAGCGGCGCGGTGTACGTCCAGGCCTCGGAGGAGAAGCTGTGAGCACCCCTGTCATCCACGACCCGCACTCCCTGCCGTCGGACGACAACGTCAACCCGTACACCTTCTGCGTGGAGCTCAAGGGCTCCCAGTGGTTCCTGCAGAAGGGGAAGATGATCGCCTACTACGGGCGGATCGAGTTCAACGGCATCGGCCACGGCCGGCTCGACCGGCTGGTCCGGACGTCGTTCCACTCGCCGCTGCACGCGAGCGACTGGGTGGTGGCCGAGGGCAGCGGCAAGATGCTCCTCGCGGACCGGGCCTTCGACGTGAACTCGTACGACCTCGACCAGGGCAACCTGACGATCCGCTCGGGCAACCTCCTCGCGTACCAGCCCACGCTCGCGCTCAAGCAGTCGATCGTGCCGGGCTTCGTGACCCTGATCGGCACCGGCAAGTTCGTGGCCGCGTCGAACGGTCCGGTGGTCTTCATGGAGCCCCCGATGCGGGTCGACCCGCAGGCCCTCGTCGGCTGGGCCGACTGCCCCTCCCCCTGCCATCATTACGACCACGGCTACATGACCGGCGTGATGGGCGGCGTACGGGCCCTGACGGGCATCGGCGGCACCTCGGGCGAGGAGCACCAGTTCGAGTTCGTGGGCGCGGGCACGGTGCTGCTGCAGTCGACGGAGCTCCTCATGGCGGAGCGGGCGATCGGCGGGCCTCCCGCGCAGGCGGGTGTGCCCGGCGGGCCGTCGGCGCACGGTTCCGGCCAGGCGATGCCCGGCTCGGTACCGCGCCTTCCCGGCCAGCTCGGTGACCTCCAGCGTCGCTTCGGTCTGTGAGCGGTAGTCTGCGGAGTGTGACGTCCTCGAACGCGCGCTCCCAGACTTCGTCAAGTATTCAACTTCTTAGGTAGAATCCATATATGGAGACCGAGACCGCAGCAACCCCCTGGCTCACCGACGGCGAGCAGTGCGCCTGGCGCACCTTCCTGGACGTCCAGAGAATGCTGACGTACCAGCTGGAGAGGGACCTCCAGCCGTTCGGCCTGACGATGAACGACTACGAGATCCTGGTGAACCTCTCGGAGTCGGCGGAGCGGAGGCTGCGCATGAGCGACCTCGCGGCTGCCACCCTCCAGTCCAAGAGCCGGCTCTCGCACCAGATCACCCGGATGGAGAACGCCGGACTCGTCCGCCGCGAGAACTGCGAGTCCGACCGGCGCGGGCTCTACGCCGTCCTGACCGACGACGGCATGGAGACCATGCGCAAGGTCGCCCCGCACCACGTGGAGTCGGTGCGCAGGCACTTCATCGACCAGCTCAGCGGAGAGGCCCTCGGCGACCTCCACGAGTCCCTGAAGCCGGTCGCGGAGCAGCTCCGCGGCCGCCGCGGCAAGCCGTGACCTGACAGAGAACGGGAAGGGCCTCTCCGGACGACCGGAGAGGCCCTTCCCGCGTGTACCGGGGTCAGTTTCCGGTCAGGCTCGCGATCAGCTCGTCGGAGGCCGCGTACGGGTCGAGGGCGCCGGCCACGATCCGCTCGGCGAGCGCGTCGAGACGGCGGTCGCCGTGCAGGTCGCCGATGCGCTCGCGCAGGGCCGTGACCGCGATGGCCTCGACCTCGCCCGCGGCGCGGGCCCGGCGGCGCTCCGCCAGGACCCCGTGCTCCTCCATCCAGGCGCGGTGCTTCTCCAGGGCCTCCACGACCTCGTCGATGCCCTCGCCGCGCGCCGCGACCGTCTTGACGATCGGCGGCCGCCAGTCGCCCGCACCCCGCGCCTCGCCGAGGCCCAGCATGTGGTTGAGCTCCCGGGCGGTGGCGTCGGCCCCGTCCCGGTCGGCCTTGTTCACCACGTACAGGTCGCCGATCTCCAGGATGCCCGCCTTCGCGGCCTGGATCCCGTCGCCCATGCCCGGCGCGAGGAGGACGACCGAGGTGTCGGCCTGGGAGGCGATCTCCACCTCCGACTGCCCGACGCCGACGGTCTCCACCAGGATCACGTCGAAGCCGGCCGCGTCCAGGACGCGGATGGCCTGCGGGGCCGACCAGGCGAGACCGCCGAGGTGACCGCGGGTGGCCATGGAGCGGATGTAGACGCCCGGGTCGGACGCGTGCTCCGACATCCGGACCCGGTCGCCGAGGAGCGCTCCCCCGCTGAACGGCGAGGACGGGTCGACGGCCAGCACCGCGACCCGCTTGCCCGCCCGCCGGTACGCGGTGACCAGCGCCGACGTCGACGTGGACTTGCCGACGCCGGGCGAGCCCGTCAGGCCCACCACGTAGGCGCCGCCGGTGAGCGGCGCGAGCGCCGCCATCACCTCGCGCAGCTGCGGGGACGCCCCCTCCACGAGCGAGATCAGCCGGGCCACGGCCCGCGGCCTGCCCTCCCGTGCCTGGGTGACCAGAGCGGGGACGTCCACCATGTGCAGAGCTCCTTGCCTGGAGTGACTTACTTGCCGGAGACGCGGACGATCAGCGCGTCGCCCTGGCCGCCGCCGCCGCAGAGGGCGGCCGCGCCGATGCCGCCGCCGCGCCGCTTGAGCTCCAGCGCGAGGTGCAGCACGACACGGGCGCCGGACATGCCGATCGGGTGGCCGAGCGCGATGGCGCCGCCGTTGACGTTCACCTTCTCGGGGGTAACGCCGAGGTCCTTCATTGACTGGACGGCCACCGCGGCGAAGGCCTCGTTGATCTCGATCAGGTCGAGGTCCTCGACGGTCAGGCCGTCCTTCTTGAGGGCGTGCAGGATCGCGTTGGACGGCTGCGACTGGAGCGAGTTGTCCGGGCCCGCGACGTTGCCGTGGGCGCCGATCTCGGCGATCCACTCCAGGCCGAGCTCCTCGGCCTTGGCCTTGCTCATCACGACGACCGCGGCGGCGCCGTCGGAGATCTGCGAGGAGGTGCCGGCGGTGATGGTGCCGTCCTTGGCGAAGGCCGGGCGGAGCTTGCCGAGGGACTCGGCGGTGGTCTCGGCGCGGATGCCCTCGTCCTTCGAGAAGATCACCGGCTCGCCCTTGCGCTGCGGGATCTCGACCGGGGTGATCTCGGCCTCGAAGATGCCGTTCTTCTGGGCGGCGGCCGCGCGCTGGTGCGAGAGGGCGGCGATCTCGTCCTGCTCGGGGCGCTGGATGCCGAGGCGGGTGTTGTGCTTCTCCGTGGACTCGCCCATGGCGATGCCCTCGAAGGCGTCGGTGAGGCCGTCGTACGCCATCGCGTCGAGCATCTCGATCGCGCCGTACTTGAAGCCCTCGCGGGACTTCGGCAGCAGGTGCGGGGCGTTGGTCATCGACTCCTGGCCGCCGGCGACGACGACGTCGAACTCGCCGGCGCGGATGAGCTGGTCGGCCAGCGCGATGGCGTCCAGACCCGACAGACACACCTTGTTGATGGTGAGGGCGGGGACGTTCATCGGGATGCCGGCCTTGACGGCGGCCTGGCGGGCGGGGATCTGGCCGGCGCCCGCCTGGAGCACCTGGCCCATGATCACGTACTGCACCTGGTCGCCGCCGATGCCGGCCCGGTCCAGGGCGGCCTTGATGGCGAAGCCGCCGAGGTCGGCGCCCGAGAAGGACTTGAGCGAGCCGAGGAGGCGACCCATGGGCGTGCGGGCGCCCGCGACGATCACTGAGGTGGTACCGGTCGTTCCAGACATGAGGCACGGCCCCTTGGGATGAGGAGTGAACGAGGGTTTACCGCCAATGTACTGAGAGGCGCGGCGCCCGGTCACCGGCCGGATGGTGTGATCGCGCGCACGTTGCGTAACCACCGTCCCGGCGGTGCACTGGAGGCATGCTGACGCGAATCGACCACATCGGGATCGCCTGTTTCGACCTGGACAAGACTGTCGAGTTCTACCGTGCCACGTACGGTTTCGAGGTCTTCCACTCCGAGGTCAACGAGGAGCAGGGCGTCCGCGAGGCCATGCTCAAGATCAACGACACCTCCGACGGCGGGGCCTCGTACCTCCAGCTCCTGGAGCCGACCCGGGAGGACTCCGCGGTGGGCAAGTGGCTCGCCAAGAACGGCGAGGGCGTGCACCACATCGCCTTCGGCACGGCGGACGTCGACGGTGACGCCGACGCCATCCGCGGGAAGGGCGTCCGGGTCCTCTACGACGAGCCGCGGAACGGCTCCATGGGCTCCCGGATCACCTTCCTCCACCCCAAGGACTGCCACGGCGTGCTCACGGAACTGGTCACCTCGGCCAAGCCGTCCGCTGACCACTCCTCAGCGGAGCACTGACCCCCGGATTCCTGGCCCGGTAGAGTGGGCGACTCCGGGCCGGGGCCGGTCGGGGCTGCCCCGCGTGGCACCGAAGTCGGGATGTCGGGGTCGTCCGATCTGCCACGATTCCCCGGGGGTCCGTCCTCGTCCGTGAGGGCGGTGCTCGTTGGAGTGTTGCGACCAGGGGACGGATGGACCGCGCTGTGCGGGGCTACGAACGCCAGGAGAGCCACCGAGCCGAGGACGACCATCTCGCGAGGTTCGAAGCCGAGATGGACCGGCTGAAGACCGAGCGCGAGAAGGCCGTCCAGCACGCCGAGGACCTCGGTTACCAGGTCGAGGTCTTGCGCGCCAAGCTCCACGAGGCGCGCCGCACCATCGCGTCCCGGCCCGCCTACGACAGCGCCGACATCGGCTACCAGGCCGAGCAGCTGCTGCGGAACGCGCAGGCGCAGGCCGAGCAGCTCCGCCAGGACGCCGAACGGGAACTGCGCGAGGCCCGCGCCCAGACCCAGCGCATCCTCCAGGAGCACGCCGAGCACCAGGCCCGGCTCCAGGCCGAGCTCCACAACGAGGCGGTCCAGCGCCGCCAGCAGCTCGACCAGGAACTCAGCGAGCGCCGGCAGACCGTCGAGGCGCACGTCAACGAGAACGTCGCCTGGGCCGAGCAGCTCCGCGCCCGTACGGAGTCCCAGGCCCGCCGCCTGATGGAGGAGTCCCGCGCGGAGGCCGAGCAGGCGCTCGCCGCCGCCCGCGCCGAGGCCACCCGGCTCGCCGAGGAGACCAGCCGCCGGGTCGGCACCGAGGCGGAGGCCGCCCGCGCCGAGGCCGAGGCGATCCTGCTGCGCGCCCGCAAGGACGCCGAACGACTCCTGACCGCCGCCTCCAGCCAGGCGCAGGAGGCCACCAGCCACGCCGAGCAGCTCCGCTCGACCACCACCGCCGAGACCGACCAGGCCCGCCGCCAGGCGACCGAACTCTCGCGCGCCGCCGAACAGCGCATGCAGGAGGCCGAGGAGAAGCTCCGGCTGGCCCGCGCCGAGGCCGAGAAGGCCCTGGCCGAGGCCAAGGAGGCCGCCGCCCGCCAGCTCGCCTCCGCCGAGTCGGTCAACGAGCAGCGGACCCGGACGGCCAAGACGGAGATCGCCCGGCTCGTCGGCGAGGCCACCAAGGACGCCGAGGCGCTGAAGGCGGAGGCCGAGGAGAAGCTCCGCGAGGCGACCGCCCACGCCGAGAAGCTCCTCTCCGAGGCCTCCGAGAAGGCCGTGTCGGCCGCCGCCGAGGACTCCGCCGCCGCGCTCGCCAAGGCCGCGCGCAACGCCGAGGAGATCCTCACCAAGGCGTCCGAGGACGCCCGGGAGACCACCCGCAAGGCCTCCGAGGAGGCCGAGCGGGTCCGCCGCGAGGCCGAGACCGAGGCGGACCGGCTGCGCGCCGAGGCCGGCGAGCAGGCCGACGAACTGCTCGGTTCGGCGAAGGACGACACCAAGGAGTACCGGGCCAAGACGGTCGAGCTCCAGGAGGAGGCCCGTCGGCTGCGCGGCGAGGCCGAGCAGCTGCGCGCCGAGGCCGTCGACGAGGGCGAGCGGATCCGCGGCGAGGCCCGGCGCGAGGCCCTCCAGCAGATCGAGGAGGCGGCGAAGACCGCCGAGGAGCTCCTCACCAGGGCCCGCACCGACGCCGAGGAGCAGCGGACCAAGGCCGGCGCCGAGGGCGAGCGGGTCAAGTCCGAGGCGATGGAGCGCGCCCAGACGCTCCGGACCCAGGCCGAGGAGACCCTGGAGCGGACCCGCGCCGAGGCCGAGCGGCTGCGCGCCGAGGCCGACGAGCAGGCCGAGTCCGTGAAGGCCGCGGCCGAGCAGGCCGCCGCCGGGCTGCGCGCCGACGCCGAGCGGGCCGCGGAGGCCCGCCGCGCGGAGGCCGCCGAGGAGCTGACCCGGCTGCACGCCGAGGCCGAGGCCAAGGTGACGGCCGCGGGCGAGGAGCTGACCGACGCCCGCGCCGAGAGCGAGCTGATGCGGCGCGAGGCCGCCGACGAGACGGAGCGGCTGCGCACCGAGGCCGCGGAGCGCATCCGTACGCTCCAGGAGCAGGCCGAGCAGGAGGCCGAGCGGCTGCGCGCCGAGGCCGCGTCGGACGCGTCGACCGCCCGTACCGAGGCCGAGAGCGCGGCCGTACGGCTGCGCACCGAGGCCGCCGCCGAGGCCGAGCGCCTGAAGTCCGAGGCTCAGGAGACCGCCGACCGGGTGCGGGCCGAGGCCGCGGCCGCCGCCGAGCGGGTGGCCGCGGAGGCCGCCGAGGCGCTGGCCGCCGCGCAGGACGAGGCCAACCGGCGCCGCCGGGAGGCCGAGGAGACCCTCGCGTCGGCCCGTTCCGAGGCCGGCCGGGAGCGCGAGCTCGCGCGCGAGCAGTCCGAGGAGCTCCTCGCCGCCGCCCGCAAGCGCGTCGAGGACGCGCAGGTCGAGGCGCAGCGCCTGGTCGAGGAGGCGGACGCGCGGGCGACCGAGATGGTCACCGCGGCCGAGCAGACCGCCCAGGAGGTGCGGGACTCGGTCGCCGGCCTCCGCGAGCAGGCCGACGAGGAGGTCGCCGGGCTGCGCAGCGCCGCCGAGCACGCGGCCGAGCGGACCCGTACCGAGGCGCAGGAGGAGGCGGACCGGGTCCGCGCCGACGCGTACGAGGAGCGGGAGCGGGCGTCCGAGGACGCGGCCCGCACGCGGACGCGCGCCCAGGAGGAGACGGACGCCGCGAAGGCGCTGGCCGAGCGGACCGTCACGGACGCCATCGCCGAGGCCGAGAAGCTGCGGACGGACACCGCCGAGTACGCGCAGCGGGTGCGCACCGAGGTGACGGACTCGCTCGCCTCGGCCGAGCAGGACGCGGCCCGCACCCGGGCCGACGCCCGGGACGACGCGAACCGGATCCGTTCGGAGGCCGCCGAGCGCGCCGAGACCACGGTCGGCGAGGCGCGTGCGGAGGCGGAGCGGATCGCCGCCGAGGCGGCCGAGCTCCGCTCGGAGGCCGAGCGGGAGTCCCAGCGCCTGCGCGCCGAGGCCGAGCAGGTCAGGGCCGACGGCGAGGCACACGCCGAAGCACTGCGCGACGCGGCGATCGCCGACGCCGAGAAGGTCCTCGACGACGCCCGCAAGGCCGCCGACAAGCGCCGCGCCGACGCCGCCGAACAGGCCGACGCCCTCATCGCCGAAGCCACCACCGAAGCCGAGCGGCTCACCACCGAAGCCGTCGAGCTCATGGAGACGACCGAACAGGACGCCCAGCGCCTGCGCGCCGAGGCCGAACAGGTCAGGGCCGACGGCGAGGCACACGCCGAAGCACTGCGCGACGCGGCGATCGCCGACGCCGAGAAGGTCCTCGACGACGCCCGCAAGGCCGCCGACAAGCGCCGCGCCGACGCCGCCGAACAGGCCGACGCCCTCATCGCCGAAGCCACCACCGAAGCCGAGCGGCTCACCACCGAAGCCGTCGAGCTCATGGAGACGACCGAACAGGACGCCCAGCGCCTGCGCGCCGAGGCCGAACAGGTCAAGATCGACGGCGAGGCACACGCCCAGGCCCTGCGGAACGCCGCGCTGGCCGACGGCGAGAAGGTCCTCGACGACGCCCGCAAGGCCGCCGACAAGCGCCGCGCCGACGCCGCCGAACAGGCCGACGCCCTCATCGCCGAGGCGACGAGCGAGGCCGAGCGGCTCACCCGCGAGGCCGGCGAGTTCTCCGACGCGGTCACCGCGGACGCGCGGGCCGAGGCCGAGCGGGTCGCGGCGGAGGCCGCCGAGCAGGCCGCCCGGACCGTCGCCGAGGGCGAGCGGGCCAAGGCCGAGGCGGAGGCCGCAGCGCTCGCGACGACGTCCGCCGCGCAGCAGGACGCCGAGCGGATCCGTACCGAGTCGGAGCAGGTCAGGGCGGACGCCGAGGCCGCGGCCGAGCAGATGCGGTCGGAGGCCCGCGAGGAGGCGGACCGGACGCTCGACGAGGCGCGGGAGGCCGGCGCCCGGAAGCGTTCGGACGCGGCCGAGCAGGCCGACCAGCTCATCGCGAAGGCCCAGGAGGAGGCGCTGCGCGCCACCACGGAGGCCGAGTCGCAGGCGGACACGATGGTCGGCGCGGCCCGCAAGGAGGCCGAGCGGATCGTCGCCGAGGCGACCGTCGAGGGCAACTCCCTGGTGGAGAAGGCCCGTACGGACGCGGACGAGCTGCTCGTCGGGGCCCGCGGCGACGCCACGGCCATAAGGGACCGGGCCGAGGAGCTGCGGAGCCGCGTCGAGGGCGAGATCGAGGAACTGCACGAGCGGGCGCGGCGCGAGACGGCCGAGCAGATGCGGACGGCGGGCGAGCGCGTCGACAAGCTGGTGACGGCCGCGACGGAGCAGCGCGCCGAGGCGGACGAGAAGGCCAAGGAGCTGGTCTCCGAAGCGAGTTCGGAGGCGAGCAAGGTCCGGATCGCCGCGGTCCGCAAGGCCGAGGCGCTGCTCAAGGAGGCCGAGCAGAAGAAGGCCTCGCTCGTCGCGGAGGCCGAGGGCATCAAGGCGGAGGCCGAGCGGATCCGGGCGGAGGCCGCGGCCGAGGCCGAGAAGACGATCGCGGAGGGTCAGCGCGAGCTGGAGGTTCTGGTGCGCCGTCGCAAGGACATCAATGCCGAGATCTCCCGTGTCCAGGACGTACTGGAGGCGTTGGAGTCTTTCGAGACCCCGTCAGTGGGGACGAAGTCGTCCGGGGCGGTGGGTGCCAAGGCGGGCGCTTCGGCGGGCACCACTCGTTCGAGTGGCAAGTCCCAGGACGGCTAGCCACTCAAAAGGCTGGACATTCTCCAGATCAAACGGGCATACGCTCGATGACACGCCGCTTCGGCCCCTAGGATTCCCTCTAACACCTCACCGGTCTCATTCGACAGGAAACCCATGAGCGACACATCCTCCCCCTTCGGCTTCGAGCTCGTGCGGCGCGGTTACGACCGCGGTCAGGTGGACGACCGCATTACCAAGCTCGTGTCCGACCGCGACAGCGCCCTGTCCCGTATCACCTCGCTGGAGAAGCGCATCGAGGAGCTCCACCTCGAGACGCAGAACGCCCAGGCGCAGGTCACCGACGCGGAGCCGTCGTACGCGGGCCTCGGCGCCCGGGTCGAGAAGATCCTCCGGCTCGCCGAGGAGGAGGCGAAGGACCTGCGTGAGGAGGCCCGTCGCGCCGCCGAGCAGCACCGCGAGCTGGCCGAGTCCTCCGCCCAGCAGGTGCGCAACGACGCCGAGTCGTTCGCGGCCGACCGGAAGTCGAAGGCCGAGGACGAGGGCGTCCGGATCGTCGAGAAGGCGCAGGGCGAGGCCAACTCGCTGCGCGCCGAGGCGCAGAAGGACGCGCAGTCGAAGCGTGAGGAGGCGGACGCCCTCTTCGAGGAGACCCGCGCCAAGGCCGCCCAGGCCGCCGCGGACTTCGAGACCAACCTGGCGAAGCGCCGCGAGCAGTCGGAGCGGGACCTGGCCTCCCGTCAGGCGAAGGCCGAGAAGCGTCTCGCGGAGATCGAGCACCGCGCCGAGCAGCTCCGCCTGGAGGCCGAGAAGCTGCGTACGGACGCGGAGCGCCGGGCCCGTCAGACGGTGGAGACCGCGCAGCGCCAGGCCGAGGACATCGTGGCCGACGCGAACGCCAAGGCCGACCGGATCCGTTCGGAGTCGGAGCGCGAGCTCGCGGCGCTGACGAACCGCCGCGACTCGATCAACGCGCAGCTGACCAACGTCCGCGAGATGCTGGCGACGCTGACCGGTGCGGCGGTGGCCGCGGCCGGCTCCCCGATCGACGACGAGCGTGCGGCCGGCGTCCCGGCCCAGCAGTCCCGGTAACGAGTCGGCAGCACCTTCCGAAACCCCCTGTCATTCCGGTGGCGGGGGGTTTTGCGCGCCCGTAGGTTGGGACGCATGATCGAGCTTGAGGGCCTGACCAAGCGCTACGGGACGAAGACAGCGGTCGACCATCTCTCCTTCCAGGTGCGGCCGGGCATGGTCACCGGGTTCCTGGGGCCCAACGGGGCGGGTAAGTCGACGACGATGCGGATGATGCTCGACCTGGACAACCCGACGAGCGGGACGGTCCGGATCGACGGCAAGCACTACCGGGACCTGGCCGAGCCGCTGAAGTACATCGGGGCGCTGCTCGACGCCAAGGCGATGCACGGCGGCCGTTCCGCGTACAACAACCTGCTGTGCCTGGCGCAGTCCAACCGGATCCCGGCGGCGCGGGTGGACGAGGTGCTCGACCTGGTGGGTCTGACGCCGGTCGCGACAAAGAAGTCGAAGGGTTTCTCCCTCGGCATGGGCCAGCGGCTCGGCATCGCCTCGGCGCTGCTCGGCGATCCCGAGATCCTGATGTTCGACGAACCCGTCAATGGTCTGGACCCCGAGGGAATTCACTGGATCCGCAATCTGATGAAGGCGTTGGCCGCCGAAGGCCGGACGATCTTCGTTTCCAGTCATCTGATGAGTGAAATGGCGCTGACGGCCGATCATCTGATCGTGATCGGCCAGGGAAAGCTGCTGGCCGACACCTCGATGGCGGATTTCATCCAGCAGAATTCCAGGAGTTTCGTGCGCCTGCGTTCTCCGCAGCAGGAACGCCTGCGGGACGTGCTCCACGACAGCGGATTCATCGTGGTCGAGGCCGGCAACGGCACCCTCGAAGTGGACGGGGCGACGACCGAGAAGCTGGGCGAGCTGGCCGCCGAGAACGGTCTGACCCTGCACGAGCTGAGCGCCCAGCGCGCCTCCCTCGAAGAGGCCTTCATGCAGATGACGGCGGGTGCGGTCGAGTACCACGCGCACGGCGACGTACACGGCGCACCGGCGCCCGGCCCCCGGTGGGGCACGAACCCCGAGTCGGCCCCCGACTCCCCCGACTCCTATGACTCGACCTCCGAGGGAGCCTGAACGATGGCAGCGGCATCCGCGGTCCTCCAGTCCGAGTGGACCAAGATCCGGACGGTGTCGTCGACCGTCTGGACACTGGCGAGCGCCTTTCTCGTCACGATGGCGATGGGCGCGGGGCTGAGCGCCCTGGTGCGCTCCACCTTCGACGATCTGAACGAGGCGGAGCGGATCACCTTCGACCCGACCCTGGTCAGCTTCTCCGGGATGGTCCTCGGCCAGCTGGCGATGGTGGTCTTCGGCGTCCTGGTGGTGGGGACCGAGTACTCGTCGGGCATGATCCGCACCTCGCTGGCGGCCGTGCCGCAGCGGGCGACCTTCCTCTTCTCGAAGATCGCGGTCGCGGGCGGGCTCGCCCTCCTGGTGGGGCTCGCGACGAGCTTCGTCACCTTCTTCCTGGGGCAGGCGCTGCTCGGCGATCACCGTGCCTCGATCAGTGACGACAACGTGCTGCGGGCGGTGGTCGGTGCCGGGCTCTACATGGGCCTGATCGCCGTGTTCTCCATGGGCGTGGCGGCGATGCTGCGCTCGTCGATGCTGTCGCTCGGCATCCTGATGCCCTTCCTCCTCCTGGTCTCCAACATCCTCTCGGCGGTGCCGAAGGCCAAGGAGGTCGCCCAGTACTTCCCGGACCAGGCGGGCTCGAAGATCATGCGGGTCATCCCCGACGCGATGAACTCGGAGGAGGCACCGTACGGGCCCTGGGGCGGGCTCGGGATCATGGTGCTCTGGGTGGTGGCCTCGCTGCTCGGCGGCTACCTGGTGCTGAAGAAGCGGGACGCCTGATCCCGTAGGGGACGGCCAGGGAATCTCCCGGAGGTTCCCTTCCGCTTCGCCGGAACCGTCAATGGCTGGATAAGCTCCTAGCTCATACGGGGGGCTCCGGCCGCAGGCCGCCACGCCCCGACATGGATGCGACCGACCTGTCGATGGGGCTGGAGAATGATCGAGGCAGTCGGCCTGACGAAGCGCTACGGCGCCAAGACGGCCGTGTACAACCTTTCCTTCCAGGTGAGGCCCGGTGTGGTCACCGGGTTCCTGGGGCCCAACGGGTCGGGCAAGTCGACGACGATGCGCATGATCCTCGGTCTCGACCAGCCCACCTCCGGGCACGTGACGATCGGCGGCCACCCGTTCCGGCAGCTGCCGAACGCGCCCCGGCAGGTCGGCGCGCTGCTCGACGCCAAGGCCGTGCACGGCGGCCGGAGCGCGCGCAGCCACCTCCTGTCGCTCGCGCAGCTCGCCGGCATCCCGGCGCAGCGCGTCGACGAGGTGCTCGGCGTCGTCGGCCTGCAGGACGTGGCCAAGCGCCGTTCCAACGGCTTCTCGCTCGGCATGGGCCAGCGTCTGGGCATCGCGGCGGCGCTCCTCGGCGACCCGCAGGTGCTGCTCTTCGACGAGCCGGTCAACGGCCTGGACCCGGAGGGCATCCTCTGGGTCCGCAACCTGATGAAGAAGCTGGCCTCCGAGGGCCGGACCGTCTTCGTCTCCAGCCACCTCATGAGCGAGATGGCGCTGACGGCGGACCACCTGATCGTGATCGGCCGCGGGCAGCTGCTCGCGGACATGAGCGTCACGGACTTCATCTCGGCGAACTCCGCCGACTTCGCCCGGGTGCGGACCCCGCAGACCGAGCCGGCGCAGCGGGAGAAGCTGACGGGGGTCCTCACGGAGGCCGGTGGCCAGGTGCTGTCCGAGCCGGACGGCGCGCTGCGGGTGACGGGCCTTCCGCTGCCGAGGATCAGCGACCTGGCGCACGGCGCGGACGTGCGGGTCTGGGAGCTGTCCCCGCACCAGGCGTCGCTGGAGGAGGCGTACATGCGGCTGACGCAGGGCGCCGTGGACTACCGCTCGACCGACGACCGCCTCGCGCACCTCCAGCCGGCCCCGCACCCCGGGCAGCAGGGGTACGGGATGCCGCCGCAGCCGATGGTCCAGGACGTGCCGCAGCAGGGCTGGTACGCCCCGCCGCCGCCCGGACAGAACCCGTACGCCGGGGCGCCGCAGGCGCCCGCGCCGGGTCCGTACGCGCCGCCGGCCGCCGCGCCGTCGCCCGTCCCCCAGCCGACCACCCCGCAGCCGAGCGACACCACCAAGGACGCCCGATGACCGCCCCCGCCCAGCCGCCCGCTCCGGCGCCGTACACGTACGTCTCCCCCATCCCGGTCCGGCGGGCGCACCTCGGTGACGCGCTGGCCTCCGAGTGGACGAAGATCCGCTCGGTCCGGTCGACGATGTGGACGCTCGGCGTCATGATCCTTCTGATGCTGGCCCTCGGCCTGGGGGTGGCGGCCATCGCCGCGGCCTCGGACGCGCCGATGGGCGAGGAGTCCGCGCTCGGGTTCGGCTTCTTCGGGATGCTGCCCGCGGCGATCTGCGTGATCACGCTCGGGGTGCTCACCATCGCCTCCGAGTACGGCACGGGCATGATCCGTACGACCCTGACGGCCTGCCCGAGCCGGGCCCGGGTGCTGACCGCGAAGGCGGTCGTCTTCTTCCTGCTGGTCTTCACGGTCACCACGGTGGTCGCGACGCTGGTCGCGGCGGCACAGGTCGCCATCGTGGACACGGCCGCGGAGCCGTCGGCGGGCGAGTTCCTGCGCGCCACGGTCGGAGCGGGCGCCTACCTGGCCCTGCTCGGCCTGCTGTCGCTGGCGCTGGGGACGCTGATCCGGCACTCGGCCGGCGCGATCACGGTGATGATCGGTCTGCTGCTGCTGCCGCTGGTGGTGGCGCTGTTCATGTTCTCCGCGGCGCTCAAGCCGGTGCAGGAGTGGCTCTTCACGTACGCCATCCCCGCGCAGATGATCGCGCTGTACGCCGACCAGCCGCCCTTCGGGAACGAGGGCCCGGCGGGCTGGGAGCCGCTGTTCATCATGGCGGGCGTGACGGCCGTCGCCCTCGGCGGCGCCTTCGCCCTGCTGAACAACCGGGACGTGTAGCCCCCCGGTACTCCGGCTAGTACTTCGGCGCGTTACGGGACCGCTGCACCTTGCTGGTGCGGCGGTCCTTCGCGTTCCAGCAGGCCTTGTGCCAGTGGCGGCGGTCGTCCACTCCGCCGTACTCCGGCCAGGCGACCACGTGCGGGGCGCCGGACGGGATCTCCTGGTCGCAACCCGGGCAGCGGTAGCGCTTGCCGGGGGAGCTGGCGCCGGCGACGAGGCGGACGTACCACTCCTCGCCCTGCCAGGTCTCGGTGCGCTGCGCGCCGCCGTACCGGCCGCCGTGATCGCCCTGCGACTCGGGCTTCCCGCCGCCTCGGGAACGGTTGTGACGCGGGGACACGGGCACCTCACGGGGTCTGGGAACACGGACCGTTCCCTCCAGCCTACGGGCCGCGACGCGGTGCCCCGGGCCCCTCCCGGGACGGCTTAGCGGAAAATCGCAAGAACTTCATGAACGGCCGTTGCCTTTGGCACGTGCAGGACGTTGTTGCCAGTGCGGGGGGAGATACGCGTCGGCCGCAAGGAGGCAGAAGGCGATGCGCGTGGGTACGTTCGTTCTGGCCGCCCAGTTCCCGGGCCAGGGGCAAGGGGAGGCGCTGCACCGTGCGGTGCGCACCGCCGAGGTCGCCGAGGAGGCGGGGCTCGACTCCGTCTGGCTGGCCGAGCACCATTTCGTGCCGTACGGGGTGTGCCCGTCGGCCGTGACACTGGCCGCGCTGCTCCTGGGCCGCACCCGCAGACTGCGGGTCGGTACGGCGGTGAGCGTGCTGCCGAGCGTCCACCCGGTCGCCCTCGGCGAGCAGGCGGCCCTGCTGCACCTGACCTCGGGCGGCCGGTTCACCCTCGGGGTGGGCCGGGGCGGTCCCTGGGTCGACCTGGAGGTGTTCGGCTCGGGCCTCGAAGCGTACGAGCGGGGCTTCCCCGAATCGCTCGACCTGCTGCTGCGCTGGCTCACCGAGCCCAGCGTGGGCGCCCAGGGGGAACGTTTCACTTTCCGTGACGTGCCGGTGGTGCCACGGCCGGACGAGCTGATCGACGGCCCCGCCCGCCCGGAGGTGGTGGTGGCCTGCACCTCGCCGAAGAGCGTGCGGCTCGCCGCCGAGCGGGGCCTGCCGATGCTGCTCGGGATGCACTGCGGCGACGAGGACAAGGCCGAGATGGTCGCGGCCTGGGCCCGCTGCGCGCGGGAGGCCGGGCGGGACCCGGACGAGATCGCGCGCATCGGCGCCTGCCACGTCTCCGCGGGGGTGGCGCAGCTCGCGGACCGCGGTCCCGACGCGGCCGAGGCACTGGTGAAGGCGATGCCGGGCTGGCTGAGGCAGGGGCTCGACGCCCACGTCACGGTCGACGGCCGGCACCGGGCGATGCGGGACCCCGCGGCGTACACGGAGCTGCTGTGCGGGATGCACCCGGTGGGCACGCCGCGGCTCGCGGCGGACCGGCTCGCGGCGACCTCGGAGCGTACGGGCATCACGCGCTTCGCCCTGCTCGCCGAGGGCTCGGGCGACCTCGCGGCGACCGAGGAGAACGTGCGCCGGCTCGGCGCGGAGGTCCTGCCGCTCCTGGTGTGACCCCCGGCACGGCCGGGACCGTGCCGCCGCTCCGGCATCTCCTGGCGACGATGCGCGTCGGCGCGCATCGGTCGCGACCTCCCGTGATGCGGAGCGGCAGCACCATGCCTCAGCAGTCGCGGAGTTCGGGCGACTGGTTGAGAAGCTGCCCCCGTACGGATGTGAAGCGGGCGAGCCGCTCGTCCACCGCCGGGTCCAGCGGGAACACCGCCACCCGGTGGCAGTTCTGGAAGGCGAGACGCACCCCGAAGTGCCGCTGGAGCGCACCACGGATGGCGTCGCTGGCGAGCGCGCGCAGCAGCTGACCACGTGCCTGCTCATTCGGCGGCGGCGTCTGGTTGTCGGCGAACTCTCCGCCGTCGACCTTCAGCTGGGCCACCAGAGAACTGATCATCTCCCATGCGTAGGGCAGGGAGGTCCGGACGCAGTCGACGAAGTCGGCTTCGTCGACCTCGCCTCGCTCGGCCTGTTCCAACAGTGCCGGTGAGACGTCGAGCGACATGGGTTCTCCTCTCGCGACCCCGCGGACGGGGTCTTGCGGGCAGGGACGAAGGCCGGGCCGCCCGACACGCAGCGTGCACGGACGACGACCTCCAGCTTCCACGGTAAGCGCGCAGTCCTGAGCGCACCAGGAGATTGGGAACACAACCGGCTGATAACCGACGGGTGTTCGGCTCATGATCGTGCTCCGGCGCATCCCGGAGGCCGCTCGCAGCGCCCCCGGACGATGCCCGAATCGCGCGGAAGAGCGCCTGTCTTGTAGCGTTGCCGACCATGCGTCTCGTCATTGCCCGTTGCTCCGTGGACTACGCGGGCCGGCTCACGGCCCACCTGCCCTCCGCCCCCCGTCTGATCCTGGTCAAGGCAGACGGCAGCGTCTCCATCCACGCGGACGACCGGGCGTACAAACCGCTCAACTGGATGTCCCCGCCGTGCACCCTCAAGGAGGGGGTCGACGGCGAGGCGGGCGTCTGGACCGTGATCAACAAAGCGGGCGAGAAACTGATCATCACGATGGAGGAGATCCTCCACGATTCCTCACACGAACTGGGTGTCGACCCCGGCCTGATCAAGGACGGCGTCGAGGCACACCTCCAGGAGCTGCTCGCCGACCGCATCGAGACCCTCGGCGAGGGCTACACCCTGATCCGCCGCGAGTACCCCACCGCGATCGGCCCCGTGGACATCCTGTGCCGGGACTCGGACGGCGGGACGGTCGCGGTGGAGATCAAGCGCCGCGGCGAGATCGACGGCGTCGAGCAGCTGACCCGCTACCTGGAGCTGCTCAACCGCGATCCGCACCTCGCGCCGGTCAAGGGCGTCTTCGCGGCCCAGGAGATCAAGCCGCAGGCCAAGGTCCTCGCGACCGACCGCGGCATCGGCTGCGTGGTCCTCGACTACGACGCGCTGCGCGGCATCGAGGACGACAAGCTGCGGCTGTTCTAGGGCCCGTCGTCACACTCCCGTCGTCGCCCGAAGGGCTGCCCTGCGGCGTCAGGTGCGTGCTCTCGGCGTGCCGGGCACGAGTCCTCGTACTGGGCGTACTCGGGCTTGTGCCCGGTGCGGCGAGAGCGCGTGCATGGCGTCGCGGGGCAGACGGGAGTGTGACGACGGGCCCTAGGGCCTGTCGACACACTCCCGTCGTCGCCCGGAGGTCGCCGCGGCACGGAGGACGGGGACGGCCCCGGGCGCGAGGACGCGCCCGGGGCCGTTCGTCGTTCCCGTCCGCGGTACGGGGTCAGGCGGGGGTGCTCGTGGCGGACGGTCCGCCGCCGAGGGCGGACGAGGCGATGCCGACGGGGGCCCCGCTGCTGGGCGACGTGGACGTGGAGGGCGTGGACGTCGGCGTCTCGGTGGAGGGGGGCGTCGTCGACGGCGTCGTGGACGTCGTCGACGACGACGGCTTGGGCGAGGAGGGCGTCGTCGACGGCCGGGTCGGCGTCGGCCGTCCGGTCGGCGGGGTCGTGCCCGTCGACGGCGACCCGGTCGTCGCCGTCGGGCTGTCCGAAGGCGACGCGGAGTCGGACGAGCCGGGGCTCGCCGTGTCCGACGGGGACGCGCTGCCGGAGCCGGAGGGGCTCGGGGAGCCGGAGTCCGTGGGCTTGCCCGTCTCCCCCGGCTCGCCGTCGGTCGGCGGCTCGTCGCCCGAGCCGTCGGTGGTGCCGTCGTCGGGCGCCGTGGTCTCGGTGGTGACGCTGTTGGTGACGGGCACCTCGTCGTCGCCGGAGGTGACGCCGAGGGTGACGACGGTGCCGAGAACGGCGACGAGGAGGGCGCCCGCGCCGACCGCCACGAGGTTGCGGCGGGCGCCGGCGAGGAGGCCGCCCTTGAAGCCGGAGCGGCCGCCGTCTTTGGCGGCGTCGGCGTGCGTGAGGAGCGTCGGGCCCTCGTCGGCGAAGTCGGGGAACGCCGGGAACGCCGGGAACGCCGACTTCGCGGCGGCCGTGGCCCGGACCGGCCCACCCGGCAGCGGGGCCGTGGCGGCCGCCGGGCCGAGCGCGGGGCGGGTGGCGGAGGGGCCGCGCAGGGCCGGGGTGCCGCGCGGCGGGGATACGGGCTCCTCGGCGCGGGGCGCGGCCGGGGTGCCGTGCTCCCCGGCGAGGTCGGCGACGAGGGCGAGGGCCCGGCGGCCGGCGACGGTGCCGCGCTTGTCGGCGAGCACGCCGCGCATGCCGATGGAGGCCTCCAGTTCGGCGCGGGCCCGCTCCAGGTTGCCGGCGAGGATCGCGAGGACGCCCAGTTCGTGGTGGAAGTACGCCTCCTCCGCCACGTCCCCGGTGAGCCGGGCGGACTCCTGTCCGGCGCGCAGGGCCCGCTCCCAGGCGCCCCAGTGCAGCCCGGCGGCGAAGGCGGGCGCGGCGGCGCGGGCGAGGAGGACGGCGGTGGCCCGGCGCTCCGCGTCGTCGGTGGTGCCGGAAGCCGCGCCGGTGCCGGAAGCCGCGCCGGTGCCGGAGGCCGTGCCGGAGACGAGGGCGGTGAGGGCGGCGAGCAGCGCGTCGGACTCGGCGGCGGCGCGGTCGGGGGTGACCGAGGGGTGGGCGGCCCACCAGGCGTAGTGCTGGGCGGCGGTGTGGGCGCGGTCGGCGGCCCCGTGCTCGTACCCGTGGGCGAGGAGCTGGGTGAGGACGCCGGCGGCGAGCCGGTAGCGGGGGCCGACCGGGGAGAGCAGGCCGCAGGCGACGAGTTCGCCGAGGGCGGCGTCGGCGTGGGTGTCGCCGACGAGGGCGGGCAGGTGGGCCTGGTGCGGGAGCTCGCCGCCGAGGGCGACGGCGAACCGCAGGGTGGCCTGGGCGGAGCGGCTGAGGCGGGAGGCGAGGAGGGCCGCGGGGGCGGCGCCCTCGCCGAGGCTCGGCAGAGGTATGTCGCGCAGTTCGACGTCGGGGTCGTCGATGCCGTCGAAGGCCGCGGCGGCGACGGCCGCGGCCGCTTCGGGGTCGGTGGGCCCGAAGGCCTCTTCGAGGGCGCCGAAGGCGTCGAACTCGGCCGGGGTGACCCGCAGCCGGTCGCGCTGCCGCAGGAGGGCGCCGGCCTGGACGAAGCGCAGGGGCAGTCCCTCGGACTCGAACCACAGGTCGCCGGCCCAGTTGGCCTCGTCGTCGGTGAGGGTGCGGCCGGTGGCGCTCTCCAGGAGCTTGAGGGCGGCGCCGCGGCCGAGGCCGTCGAGGTGGAGTTCCTCGATGGGGGCGTCGGCCGTGGGGGCGGGCGCGTCGGGTCCCGCGGCGAACAGGAAGGCGCATTCGGGGGCCGCGTCGAGGAGCTCGTCGAGGGCGGCGCCGCCGAACTCCAGGTCGTCCACGACGACGACGGCGCCGATGTCGCGGACCAGGTCGCGGAGGGTGTCCCGGTCGGGCCGCTGGTCGGGGGCGTACCGGACGGCGGTGAAGAGCTCGTGGAGGAGTTCGGTGGCGGTGCGGTGGCGGCCGGAGAGCCGCACGACGCCGTCGGGGGCGAGCTCCGCGCAGTCGGCGGCGACCGCGTCGAGGAGGGCGGTGCGGCCGGATCCCGCGGGGCCGGTGAGCCGGGCGGAGCGGCCTCGGGTGATGATCCCGGTGAGCTGTTCGCGCTGCTCCCGCCGTTCGAGCAGGGGCAGTGCGGGTGCTGCGGGGCCGGCCGGGACGGGCGGGGCGGCGGCGCGGGCGGCCTCGGCGCGCTCCTCGGCGGTGCGGGGACGGGGGGTCGCGGGTTCGCGTCCCGGCGGGCAGGGTTCGATCTCGCTGCCGTCGACGGGGTTGACGGTGAGGAGCAGTCCGCCGGAGACGAGCTGGACGACGCGGGCGCGCGCGGGGGCGGGCGCGGGCGCGGGCACGCCGCGGCCCTGGCGGGTCTCGTCACCCTCGGTGTCGTGCCCGTACTCCTCCGACCCACGGTTGATCGGGTCCATGGTGCAAGCCCCCAAGAAGCGGTGTCCGGTTGCCCGCCGGATGGGTCCGTCAATGTGCAGGCGACCGAACCCTAGACCGTGGTCAGGCGCTCGGGAACAGGCGGGGTGCCCCGGAGACCAAGACGTCACGGTCTTGTGAGGATTGAGCGTGACGCCTGGTTCACACAGCTGCTTCACAGCGGGGGCGGCCCCGGGATCACACCCGGGGCAGGGACTCCAGGGCGAGGCCGCCCTCGATGGCGAGGATGCGGTGCAGTCGGGTGGCGACGAGGAGCCGCTGCATCTGGGGCGGCACACCGCGCAGGACGAGCCGCCGGCCGCAGCGGCCGGCCCGCCGGTGGGCGCCCATGATGACGCCGAGCCCGGTCGCGTCCCAGGAGTCGAGGCCGGTCAGGTCCAGCACCAGGTCGCCGACTCCGTCGTCGACCGCCGAGTGCAGGACCGTACGGGCGTCCGCCGCGCTGCGGACGTCGAGGCGGCCCCCGACGACCAGCTCGACATGGTCGCCCCTGATGTGCATATGCGCTCCCCGAGAGTGCTCCGTCTTCGCAACAACTGACTGCCGCACCGGCAGATACGTTGCGCCTTGTCAGCGAACCGACACCGAAATTCACCCCACGGGGTGAGACGGGGTGGCGGGTCCCGCTCAGTACTTGTAGAAGCCCTGCCCGCTCTTGCGGCCGATGTCACCCGCGTCCACCATCCGGCGCATCAGCTCCGGCGGCGCGAACTTCTCGTCCTGGGACTCCGTGTAGATGTTGTTGGCCGCGTTCACCAGGATGTCGATGCCGGTGAGGTCGGCGGTGGTGAGCGGGCCCATGGCGTGGCCGAAGCCGAGCTTGCAGGCGATGTCGATGTCCTCGGCGGAGGCGACGCCCGACTCGTGGAGCTTGGCGGCCTCGACGACGAGGGCGGCGATGAGCCGGGTGGTGACGAAGCCGGCGACGTCGCGGTTGACGACGATGCAGGTCTTGCCGACGGACTCGGCGAACTCGCGCGCGGTGGCGAGGGTGGCGTCGCTCGTCTTGTAGCCGCGGACGAGCTCGCAGAGCTGCATCATCGGGACGGGCGAGAAGAAGTGGGTGCCGACGACGGCCTCGGGGCGCTCGGTCACCGCGGCGATCTTGGTGATCGGGATCGCGGAGGTGTTGGAGGCGAGGACGGCGCCGTCCTTGGCGACCTTGTCGAGCGAGCGGAAGATCTCGTGCTTGACGTCGAGGTTCTCGAAGACGGCCTCGACGACGATGTCGGCGTCGGCGACGGCTTCGAGCTCGGTGGTGGCGGTGATCCGGCCGAGGGCGGCCTCGGCGTCGGCGGCGTCCAGCTTGCCCTTGGCGACGAACCGGTCGTACGACGCCTTGATGCCGTCGGTACCGCGGGTCAGCGCGGCGTCGGTGACGTCACGCAGGACGACGTCCCACCCGGCCTGTGCCGAGACCTGCGCGATGCCGGATCCCATGAGTCCGGCCCCGATGACGGCGAGCTTCCTGGCCACGATCTTCCACCCCTCAACACCTGTTCACGTCTGGCTCTTCGGCGGAGATTAGCGGTCGCGGGGCGTCATGTGACCGCTAAGTAATGCGCGTCACGCCCTCTTTGACGGACGTCACACTCGCGACACCCCTTACGGGGCGTCAGGCCTCCCGCACGGCGTACGTCAGGACCTTGTCGCTCAGCACGTCCTCGATCTCGTCGAGGAGGACGAGGGCTTCGCGGGAGACGGTGGTCGCCTTGCGTCCGGCGGTCATCTCGCCGGTGATGTAGCCGACGACGGTGTTCTCGATCCAGGCGAGCTGGCCCCCGACGAGCAGCGGCAGCGGGTCGTCGGGGGCCGCGCCGGTCTCGTCCCGCAGGGTGGTCACGACGGCGTCCTGGACCTGGTCCCGCAGGTGGAAGAGGCGGGCCTTGAGGGTGGGCGCGTGCTCGATGACGTTCATGAAGGCGTCGAAGCCGTCCATGAGTCCGTAGGCGGGCGAGACGGCCCCGATGTCCTGGCGGAGTGCGCGCAGGACGGCCTGGGCGGCCGACTCCCCCCGGTCGCGGCCGCGGATCATCCGGGCGAGGCGCTGGGTGACGCCGTCCAGCCGGTCGAGGAAGAGGTCCTCCTTGGCCGGAAAGTAGTTGTAGACGGTGTTGACGGAGACGTCCGCCGCCTCGGCGATGTCGGCGACGGTGACGCTCACGAAGCCGTGCTCCAGGAAGAGCCCCGTCGCGATGTCCGAGATGCGCTGCTTCGTCTCGCGCTTCTTGCGTTCTCTGAGTCCCTCGGCCATGCCCCCATCCTAGGCAATCCTAGGATCCCTGAAATTTCGGAGCCACTGAATTTTTGGTGGCGTTGCAAAAATGCAGTGACTCTGTTTTTCTGGTCGGCATGCCCATCATCAGCACGGCCGGGCTCGCCCGGACCTTCCCCTCCAAGAGCGGCCCCGTCGAGGCCGTCCGCGGCATCGACCTGACCGTCCGGCCCGGCGAGATCGTCGGACTGCTCGGCCCCAACGGCGCCGGCAAGACGACCACCCTGCGCATGCTCACGACACTCCTCGCACCCACCGGCGGAGCCGCCACCGTCGCCGGCCACGACCTCCTGAAGGACCCCGCCGCCGTACGCCGCCGCATCGGGTACGTCGCCCAGTCCGGCGGCCTCGACCCCCAGGAGACCGTCCGCTCCGAGCTCGTCACCCAGGCCCGGCTGTACGGGATGCCCCGGGCACGCGCGGCGGCACGCGCCGAGGAGCTCGCGGCGGACCTCGGCCTCACCGAGCTCCTCGACCGGCGGACCCCGGCGCTCTCCGGCGGTCAGCGCCGCCGGCTCGACCTCGCGATGGGCCTCACCCACCGGCCGGAGCTCCTCTTCCTCGACGAGCCGACGACCGGTCTCGACCCCGGCAGCCGCACCGACCTGTGGGCGCTGGTCCGGCGGCTGCGCGACGCGCACGGCACCACCGTCGTGCTCACCACCCACTACCTGGACGAGGCGGACGCCCTCGCCGACCGGCTCGTGATCGTCGACCGGGGCACGGTCGTCGCCGAGGGCAGCCCCGCCGCCCTCAAGGCCGCGCACGGCGCGACCACCCTCCAGGAGGCGTTCCTCGCCGTCACCGGGCGCGGCCCGGCCCCCGTCGACACCACCCCCGTAGCCGTCTAGGACCCCTGATGCTTCTCCACGACACCGCGCTCGTCTTCGGGCGCTACGCGCGCCAGACCCTGCGCTCCCCGTTCCAGATCTTCTTCGGCGTGCTGATGCCGCTGCTCTACCTCCTCTTCTTCGGGCCGCTGCTCACCGGTCTCCCGCTGGGCCGCGAGGGCGACTCCTGGCAGATCCTCGTCCCCGGCCTGTTGCTCCAACTGGGCCTGTTCGGAGCCTCGTTCGCCGGATTCTCGATCATCATGGAGAAGGGCTGGGGGGTCTTCGACCGGATGCGGGTCACCCCGGTGAGCCGACTCGCCCTGCTCCTCGGCCGGGTCCTGCGGGACGCCGCGCTCTTCGTCTTCCAGGCGGTCCTGCTCGTCCTGGCCGCCGTCCCGATGGGCCTGCGGGCGCCGGTCGCCGGGGTCCTGATCGGCTTCGGCTTCGTGGCCCTGCTGTCCGCGGCGCTCGCCTCGCTCTCGTACACGCTGGCGCTGAAGCTCCCCAGCCCGCAGGAGTTCGGCCCCGCGGTCAACACGCTCGCCATGCCCGCGATGCTGCTGTCGGGCCTGATGCTGCCGATGGCCCTCGCCCCCGGGTGGCTGGACGTGCTCTCCCGCCTGATGCCGTTCCGCTATCTGGTGGACGCGGTCCGGGAGGCGTACATCGGCCACTACACGACGCCGACCATGCTGAACGGGGTGTTCGTCGCCCTCGCCGTGACGGCGCTCGCCGTGACGGTCGGCACACGGACGTTCCGGAGCGCCGGCGGCTAACTAGGCTGGTCGCATGGTCAATCTGACGCGCATCTACACCCGTACCGGCGACCAGGGCACCACGGCCCTCGGCGACATGAGCAGGACCGCCAAGACGGATCTGCGGATCTCGGCGTACGCGGACGCCAACGAGGCCAACGCCGCCATCGGCACGGCCGTCGCCCTCGGGCAGCTCGACGAAGCCGTCGTGAAGGTCCTCGTCCGCGTCCAGAACGACCTCTTCGACGTCGGCGCGGACCTCTGCACCCCGGTGGTGGAGGACCCGAAGTACCCGCCGCTCCGCGTCGAGCAGTCGTACGTCGACAAGCTGGAGGCCGACTGCGACCTCTTCCTCGAGGACCTGGAGAAGCTGCGCTCCTTCATCCTGCCGGGCGGCACGCCCGGTGCGGCGCTGCTGCACCAGGCGTGCACGGTGGTCCGGCGGGCGGAGCGCTCCACCTGGGCGGCCCTCGAAGTCCACGGCGAGACGATGAACGCCCTGACCGCGACCTACCTCAACCGGCTATCGGATCTGCTCTTCATCCTCGCGCGGACCGCGAACAAGGAGGTCGGGGACGTGCTCTGGGTCCCGGGCGGGGACCGCTGAGCCGCTGTCCGCACCGTCCCCCCGGTCCTTTCCCGGGTCCTTTCCCGGCTCCCTTCCCGGGTCCTTCTTCGGCCAGATCGCGTAGCTGAGCGCGATCAGGCCGTGGATGCCGACCGCCCGCCAGGCGACGAAGATCCAGCTCCGCAGCGACTCGGTGCTCCCGTCACCGCCGACGTACCCGATCGCGAGGAGCAGCAGGCCGGAGGCGACGGCCGCGGCGACGACCGAGCCCAGCCAGACCCGGCCCTCGTGGCGGGCGCGCGCCATGCCGTACCGCGGGGGCCCGGCGGGCGGCGGGGCACCGCCGAAGCGGTGGGCGGCGTGGCCGTCGAGCCACTTCACGGTCCGGTGGCCGTGGCCGACGGTGTAGCCGATGTAGAGGGCGGCGAGGCCGTGCTTCCAGCTGGGGTCGGCGCCGTTCTTGAGGTCGACGGCGGTGACGACCAGGAGCAGCACCTCCAGGAGCGGCTCGCACAGGAGCAGCGCCATGCCCGTCCGGGGCATCCTCAGGAGGTAGCGGGTGGCGAGGCCGGCGGCCAGCAGAACCCAGAAACCGACCTCGCAGACGACGATCAGCGTGACGATCACGACGGTTCCCCTTTCGGTTCCCCTTCAGCGTCCCGTGGGACCGGGCCCGCTTCGTCGTCGCCGGTGACGAAGTCCGTCTACATCCTTCGACGGAGTCCGGCGCCGCCACGGATCGGCCCTGACGAGGAGGTCCCGGCCGCCGCAGGCGTGTTGGATGAGTACGTGACGCTCCCCCGCCCGCACCGCACCGACCTGCTCATCGCCCTCGCGGGGCTCGCCTGCGGGCTGCTGCTGTGGTCGTTCGGTCTCTACACGACGGGCGACCGCCTCTTCGACGCGCGGTGGGCCCCGCTGGTCCCGCTCGTGGTGATGGCCGCGATGGAGGCGGTGCGCCGGACGCTGCCGATGACCGCGCTGAACGTCGGCACGCTCGCCATCGCGGCGGACCAGTTCACCCACGGGAACCTGGCCACGGTCCTGATGTTCACGGACGTGGTCTACGCGGCCGTGGTGTACGGCACGCCCGCCTCCGCCCGCCGCATCCCGTACACCACGGCGCTCGTCACCATCGGCGTGACGGTCGGCTTCCTCGTCTGGTGGCAGAACGCGATCGCCCTCCTCGTCGGCGTGATCACGGGCATGGTCTCCTTCCTGCCCGCCGTGACCGGCGCCGTCGTCCGCAACCACCGGGACGCGGCGGAGGCCGCCCGGCTGCGGGCCGGACAGACGGCGCTGCTCGCCGAGATGGACCGGGCCCAGGCGGTGGTGGCCGAGCGGGCCCGGATGGCACGCGAGCTCCACGACATGGTGGCGAACCACCTCTCGGCCATCGCCATCCACTCCACGGCGGCGCTCTCGCTCGACGAGCCGGCCACCACCCGGCAGGCCCTGACCGTGATCCGGGAGAACAGCGTGGCGGGTCTGGCGGAGATGCGGCGGCTGATCGGCCTGCTCCGGGACAGCAGCGGGGACACCGAGCCGGCCGCCGCGCCCACGCTCGCCGGGGTGGACGCCCTGATCGCCCAGGCGCGCGCCAACGGCGGGCCGAGCGGCCTGGCGTTCGCCCTGGTCGACACCCGGGAGAGCACGACCGCGCTGCCGGCGCCGGTGGAGCTGGCCGCGTACCGGATCGTGCAGGAGTCCCTGACGAACGCCCTCAAGCACGCGGCGCCGGGCGAGGTCCGGGTCTCCCTCGCGCGGGAGCCCGCGGCGCTGACGGTCGAGGTGACGAGCCCGCGCGGGGAGCGCCCGGGTCCGACCGCGCCGGGCTCCGGGGCCGGCCTGGTGGGGATGCGGGAACGGGTGGTCCTGCTCGGCGGGGTCTTCGAGGCGGGTCCGGCGACGGACGACGAGGGAAGCGAACGATGGCGGGTACGGGCGGAACTGCCGGTGGCCGCGAGCGACGAGGAGCGGGTGTGACGGTGCGGGTGGTGGTCGCCGAGGACCAGTCGGCGGTACGGGCGGGGCTCGTGCTCATCCTGGGCAGCGCCCCGGACATCGAGGTGGTCGGGGAGGCGGCGGACGGCGAGCGGGCGGTCGAGCTGGCGCGTGAGCTGCGCCCCGACCTGGTCCTCATGGACGTGCAGATGCCCCGGATGGACGGGGTGACGGCGACCGGGATCGTGGTGGCGGAGGGCCTGGCGGACGTCCTGGTCCTGACGACCTTCGATCTGGACGAGTACGTGTTCGGGGCGCTGCGCGCGGGGGCGGCCGGCTTCCTGCTGAAGAACGCGGACGCGCGCGAACTGATCGAGGCGGTAAGGACGGTGGCGCGCGGCGAGGGCCTGATCGCCCCGGCGGTGACCCGGCGGCTCCTCGCGGAGTTCGCCGCGTCCGGCCGCCCGGCGCGGGCGTCGCGGGGCACCGACCCGGCCGTCCTCGACGCGTTGACGCCCCGGGAGCGGGAGGTGCTCTCGGCGCTGGGCGGCGGCTTGTCGAACGCGGAGATCGCGGTACGGCTCGACATGGCGGAGGCGACGGTCAAGACGCACGTCAGCAAGGTGCTCGGGAAGCTGGAGCTGCGGAGCAGGGTCCAAGCGGCCGTCCTAGCACAGGAGTTGGGCGTCTAGAGGGAGATTGCCGACGTTGGTCTGGACCTCTTGACGATTGGTCCAGACCTTCCTACGCTCGCGGGGCGCGCGCATCTTCACGGACCACCCCCACCTTGTCCGTCCGCAACTTGAGGAGCACCGTTGAGCACTCAAGCACCGACGCGCAGATCAGGGTTCAGACGCCGGACCGCCGCCGGCCTGACCGCCCTGATCCTGCCGCTGGCCGCCATGGTCGGCCTCGCCACCCCCGCCGAAGCGGCCACCTCGGCCACGGCGACCTACACGAAGACGTCCGACTGGGGCACCGGCTTCGGCGCCAACTGGACCATCAAGAACACCGGCACCACCACCATCAGCTCCTGGACCGTCGAGTGGGACTACCCCACCGGCACCTCGGTCACCTCCGCCTGGGACGCCACCGTCACCAGCGCCGGCACCCACTGGACCGCCAAGAACGTCGGCTGGAACGGCACCCTCGCGCCCGGCGCCTCCGTCTCCTTCGGCTACAACGGCGCGGGCCCTGGCGCACCCACCGGCTGTAAGATCAACGGCGCCCAGTGCGACGGCAGCCAGCCCGGCGACCTGCCGCCGTCGGCCCCCGGCACCCCGGTCGCCTCGAACATCACCGACACCTCGGTGAAGCTGACCTGGACCCCCGCCACCGACGACAAGGGCATCAAGAACTACGACGTCCTGCGCGACGGCACCAAGGTCACCAGCACGACCGGCCTGACCTACACCGACCAGGGTCTGACCGCGGGCACCGACTACAACTACACGGTCGTCGCCCACGACACCATCGACCAGATCGGCCCGGCCGCCGGACCGACCCCGGTCCACACCACCGGCGGCGGGGGCGGCGACCCCGGCCCCCACGTGAAGATGGGCTACTTCACCAACTGGGGCGTCTACGGGCGCAACTACCACGTGAAGAACATCGTGACCTCGGGCTCCGCGTCCAAGATCACCCACATCAACTACGCGTTCGGCAACGTCCAGGGCGGCAAGTGCACCATCGGTGACGCCTACGCCGACTACGACAAGGCCTACACCGCCGACCAGTCCGTCGACGGCGTCGCCGACACCTGGGACCAGCCGCTGCGCGGCAACTTCAACCAGCTCCGCAAGCTGAAGAAGGCGTACCCGAACATCAAGGTCCTGTGGTCCTTCGGCGGCTGGACCTGGTCCGGCGGCTTCGGCCAGGCCGTGCAGAACCCGACCGCCTTCGCCCAGTCCTGCTACGACCTGGTCGAGGACCCGCGCTGGGCCGACGTCTTCGACGGCATCGACCTGGACTGGGAGTACCCGAACGCCTGCGGTCTCTCCTGCGACACCAGCGGCGCCGCCTCCTTCAAGAGCATGATGCAGGCCATGCGCGCCAAGTTCGGTGCCAACAACCTGGTCACCGCGGCCGTCACGGCCGACGCCTCCACCGGCGGCAAGATCGACGCCGCCGACTACGCGGGCGCCGCACCGTACATGAACTGGTTCAACGTCATGACGTACGACTTCTTCGGCGCCTGGGCGGCGAAGGGTCCGACGGCCCCGCACTCCCCGCTCACCTCGTACGCCGGCATCCCGCAGGCGGGCTTCAACTCCGCCGAGGCGATCGCCAAGTTCAAGGCGAAGGGCGTCCCCGCGAGCAAGCTCCTCCTCGGCATCGGCTTCTACGGCCGCGGCTGGACCGGCGTCACCCAGTCCGCCCCCGGCGGCACGGCCACCGGCCCGGCGCAGGGCACGTACGAGCAGGGCATCGAGGACTACAAGGTCCTCAAGAACTCCTGCCCGGCCAACGGCACCGTCGCGGGCACGGCGTACGCCCACTGCGGCACCAACTGGTGGAGCTACGACACCCCCGCCACCGTGAACTCGAAGATGAGCTGGGCCAAGAACCAGGGCCTCGGCGGCGCCTTCTTCTGGGAGTTCAGCGGTGACACCGGCAACGGCGAACTCGTCGGCGCCATCAACACCGGCCTGAACTAGCCCCTCCCGGGAAACGCCGAAGCGGGGGACGGTGCAACACACCGTCCCCCGCTTCACTCGCACTAAGCGACATTCACCCTCCCCCAGACTCCGTCCGGGGGGACCCCCATTCAACGGGAGGGGAATCTAAGCGACATTCACCCTCCCCCAGACTCCGTCCGGGGGGACCCCCATTCAACGGGAGGGGAATCTAAGCGACATTCACCCGTTGCCCTGGAGGCGCCGCCTCCAGCCAGGCCATGAAACCGGTCCGGGCGTCCTCGCTCATCGCGAGCTCCAGACGCACGCCCTCGTACATACAGGGCTGGATCACCGCGTCGGAGAGCAGCGCGAGCTCCTCCTCGCCCTCCGGCATCCGGCGCTCCAGCGCCACGATGGACGAACGCTCCAGGACACGGCGCGGACGGGGCGCGTACGAGAAGACACGGAACCAGGCGATCTCGTCACCGCTGTAGCGGGCGACGCCGTACACCCAGCCCTTGCCGGTCAGATCCGGTTCGTCGGGCACGTCCCAGCGCAGGGAGCAGTCGAAGGTGCCGCCGGCACGCTGGATCAGTCTCCGGCGCAAGCCGAAGACGAAGAGCCCGATCACCACCAGTGCGACGACCAGGCCGCACACGAGCAGAGCGAGGAACATCTTCACCGACCTCCTCGCTGCGTCCCGTGGCCGACACGGCCGGCCGAACCGAATACAACCTGCATATGCATCGCCTCAGCCGCGGCACGGTCCGGAAAATTCCGGACCGTGCCGCGGCTGAGGGCACTACCAGTCGGCGCGGACCGTCAGCGGACCGACACCGCGCGCAGCCGGACCTCGGCGCGGCGCTCGGCGGCGCCGTCCTCGTCCGTCTTCGCACGCTCCAGCGCACGCTCGGCGCGCTGGGCGTCGATCTCGTCCGCCAGCTCGCAGATCTCCGCGAGCAGAGACAGCTTGTCGTCGGCGAACGAGATGAATCCGCCGTGGACGGCGGCGACGACAGTGCCGCCCTCGCTCGTACGGATGGTCACCGGGCCCGACTCCAGCACACCGAGCAGCGGCTGGTGGCCGGGCATGACGCCGATGTCGCCGGAGGTGGTACGCGCGATGACCAAGGTGGCCTCGCCGGACCAGACACTCCGGTCCGCGGCGACCAGCTCGACGTGCAGCTCAGCTGCCAAGGGTGGCTCCTCGGGTCACCACCCGGCGGTCGTGCCGGGTGTTGGGGTCAATTCTAGGGGGCGTGATGAGGGGGGCGGGACGGATCCCACCCCCCTCGGGTGAGCACGGGGCTCAGGAGACGCCGAGCTCCTTGGCGTTGTTCTTGAGGTCCTCAAGACCACCGCACATGAAGAACGCCTGCTCGGGGAAGTGGTCGTACTCACCGTCGCAGATCGCGTTGAACGCGGCGATCGACTCGTCGAGCGGAACGTCCGAACCGTCCACACCGGTGAACTGCTTCGCCGCGTGGGTGTTCTGGGACAGGAAGCGCTCGACACGGCGGGCGCGGTGGACAACGAGCTTGTCCTCCTCGCTCAGCTCGTCGATACCGAGGATCGCGATGATGTCCTGGAGGTCCTTGTACTTCTGCAGGATTCCCTTGACGCGCGTGGCGGCGTCGTAGTGGTCCTGCGCGATGTAGCGCGGGTCCAGGATCCGGGACGTGGAGTCCAGCGGGTCCACGGCCGGGTAGATGCCCTTCTCGGAGATCGGACGGGAGAGAACCGTCGTCGCGTCGAGGTGGGCGAAGGTGGTGGCCGGGGCCGGGTCGGTCAGGTCGTCCGCGGGGACGTAGATCGCCTGCATCGAGGTGATCGAGTGACCACGGGTCGACGTGATGCGCTCCTGGAGGAGACCCATCTCGTCGGCCAGGTTCGGCTGGTAACCCACCGCGGAGGGCATGCGGCCGAGCAGCGTGGAGACCTCGGAACCGGCCTGGGTGAAGCGGAAGATGTTGTCGATGAAGAACAGCACGTCCTGCTTCTGCACATCGCGGAAGTACTCCGCCATGGTCAGACCGGCGAGGGCCACGCGCAGACGGGTGCCCGGGGGCTCGTCCATCTGGCCGAAGACCAGCGCGGTCTTGTCGAGAACGCCGGCCTCCTCCATCTCGACCATGAGGTCGTTGCCCTCACGGGTGCGCTCGCCGACGCCCGCGAAGACGGAGACACCGTCGTGCAGCTTGGCCACACGGACGATCATCTCCTGGATCAGAACGGTCTTGCCGACACCGGCACCACCGAACAGACCGATCTTTCCACCCTTGACGTACGGGGTGAGGAGGTCGACGACCTTCAGGCCGGTCTCGAACATCTCGGTCTTGGACTCGAGCTGGTCGAAGGCCGGGGCCTTGCGGTGGATCGTCCAGCGCGGCGCGTCGGCCACGGTGGACTCGTCGGCGTTCAGCACCTGGCCCAGCGTGTTGAACACGCGGCCCTTGGTGGCGTCACCGACCGGGACGGTGATGCCCGTGCCCGTGTTGGTCACCGGGGCCTGGCGGACCAGACCGTCGGTGGGCTGCATGGAGATGGTGCGGACGACGCCGTCACCGAGGTGCTGGGCGACCTCGAGGGTCAGCGTCTTGGTCGCGCCCTCCTCGGCCGGGTCCGGAACCTCGACGTTCAGCGCGTTGTAGATCTCCGGCATCGCGTCGACGGGGAACTCCACGTCGACGACCGGGCCGATGACCCGGGCGACGCGGCCCGTGGCGGCGGCCGTCTCAACAGTGGTCGTCATTACTTGTCACTCCCCGCGGTCGCGTCGGCCAGGGCTGCGGTGCCACCGACGATCTCGCTGATTTCCTGGGTGATTTCGGCCTGGCGGGCCGCGTTGGCAAGTCGGGAGAGGTTGTTGATCAAGTCTCCCGCGTTGTCGGTCGCCGACTTCATCGCGCGGCGCGTGGCAGCGTGCTTGGAGGCAGCCGACTGGAGCAGCGCGTTGTAGATACGGCTCTCGACGTACCGGGGCAGCAGGGCGTCGAGGACGTCCTCCGCCGACGGCTCGAAGTCGTACAGCGGACGGAGCGTGTCCGTGTCGCCGGCCTCCTTCGCCACCTCGTCGAGGCTGAGGGGCAGCAGCCGGGCCTCGACCGCCGTCTGCGTCATCATCGAGACGAACTCGGTGTAGACGATGTGGAGCTCGTCCACACCACCCTCCGCCGTGTCCTTCTCGATCGCCTCGATCAGCGGAGCCGCGATCGTCTTGGCGTCGCCGTACGACGGCTGGTCCGTGAACCCGGTCCACGTGCCGGCCAGCTTCCGCTCACGGAAGTTGTAGTGCGCGATACCACGACGGCCGACGACGTAGATCGTGACCTCGCGGCCCTCGCTCTCCAGCTTCGCCGTCAGCCTCTCCGCCGCCTTGATGGCGTTGGAGTTGAAGGCACCGGCCAGACCGCGGTCGCTCGAGAGGAGCAGGACCGCGGCGCGGACGGGGTTCTCCGCCTCGGTGGTCAGCGGGTGCTTGTCGTTCGCACCCGTGGCCACCGCCGTGACCGCGCGCGTCAGCTCGGTCGCGTACGGAGTCGACGCCTGCACCTTGCGCTGCGCCTTGACGACGCGCGAGGCGGCGATCATCTCCATCGCCTTGGTGATCTTCTTCGTCGCGGTGACGGATTTGATGCGACGCTTGTAGACCCGGAGCTGCGCTCCCATGAGTCAGGTCCCTTCCGTCGTCACTTCGAGACGTTGACGGCGGCAGGAGCGTCCTCGCCCAGCAGCTTGCCGTCAGAGGTCTCGAACTGCTTCTTGAACTCCGCGATGGCGTCACCGACGGACTGCAGGGTGTCGTCCGACATCTTGCCGCCCTCACGGATGGAGGTCATGAGACCCGAGTGGTTCTGGCGCAGGTACGCCAGCAGCTCGGCCTCGAAGCGACGGATGTCGGCGACCGGGACGTCGTCCATCTTGCCGGTGGTGCCGGCCCAGACGGAGACGACCTGGTTCTCGGTGGGCATCGGCTGGTACTGAGCCTGCTTGAGCAGCTCGACCATCCGCTGACCGCGCTCCAGCTGCGCCTTCGACGCGGCGTCCAGGTCGGAACCGAAGGCGGCGAACGCCTCCAGCTCACGGAACTGGGCCAGGTCGACACGGAGGCGACCGGAGATCTGCTTCATCGCCTTGTGCTGGGCGGAGCCACCGACACGCGAGACCGAGATACCGACGTTCAGGGCCGGACGCTGGCCGGCGTTGAACAGGTCGGACTCCAGGAAGCACTGGCCGTCGGTGATGGAGATGACGTTGGTCGGGATGAACGCCGACACGTCGTTCGCCTTGGTCTCGACGATCGGAAGACCGGTCATCGAACCCGCACCGAGCTCGTCCGAGAGCTTCGCGCAGCGCTCGAGGAGACGCGAGTGCAGGTAGAAGACGTCACCCGGGTAGGCCTCACGGCCCGGCGGGCGGCGCAGCAGCAGCGACACGGCGCGGTAGGCGTCGGCCTGCTTCGACAGGTCGTCGAAGACGATCAGGACGTGCTTGCCCTGGTACATCCAGTGCTGACCGATGGCGGAGCCGGTGTACGGCGCCAGGTACTTGAAGCCGGCCGGGTCGGACGCCGGGGCGGCGACGATCGTCGTGTACTCGAGCGCACCGGCCTCTTCCAGGGCGCCGCGCACGGACGCGATGGTCGAGCCCTTCTGGCCGACGGCGACGTAGATGCAGCGGACCTGCTTGTTCACGTCGCCCGAGCGCCAGTTGTCACGCTGGTTGATGATCGTGTCGATGCACAGCGCGGTCTTGCCGGTCTGGCGGTCGCCGATGATCAGCTGACGCTGGCCGCGGCCGACCGGCGTCATGGCGTCGACGGCCTTGTAGCCGGTCTCCATCGGCTCGTGCACCGACTTACGGGCCATAACGCCCGGGGCCTGCAGCTCGAGGGCGCGGCGGCCCTCGGTCGCGATCTCGCCGAGACCGTCGATCGGGTTGCCGAGCGGGTCGACGACGCGACCCAGGTATCCCTCACCGACACCGACGGAGAGGACCTCGCCGGTGCGCTGCACCGACTGCCCCTCCTCGATACCGCTGAACTCGCCGAGGACGATCGCACCGATCTCGCGCTCTTCGAGGTTCAGCGCGAGACCCAGGGTCCCGTCCTCGAACTTCAGCAGCTCGTTCGCCATGGCCGAGGGAAGACCCTCGACCTTCGCGATACCGTCACCGGCCAGGCTGACCGTGCCGACCTCCTCGCGCGAGGCCGCGTCCGGCTGGTACGACTGGACGAAGTTCTCCAGTGCGTCCCGGATCTCCTCCGGCCGGATCGTGAGCTCCGCCATCTGGGTTCCCTGCTCTCCTTGTTGGGCCCGAAGTTTCTTAAGGGGTCTGGGGGCCGACCCCCAGGAATCTTCTGCAATCTCTGCACGGCCCAACCGGGCCGCTGGTGATGCTGTGTATCTGTGTGCTGCGGTGGCTGTCGTCAGCCGGCCAGTCGGCGGGTCGCCTCGTCGAGACGCTCCGCGATGGAGCCGTTGATGACCTCGTCGCCGACCTGCACGGTGATCCCGCCGAGGACCGCGGGGTCCACGTCCAGGTTCAGGTGCATCTGGCGGCCGTACAGCTTGGCCAGGACGGCACCGAGGCGCTGCTTCTGCTGGTCGGACAGCGGCACGGCCGAGGTGACGACGGCGACCATCCGGTCCCGGCGCGCCGCGGCGAGCTTGGACAGGGACTCGAGTCCCGCTTCCAGGCTACGTCCCCGGGGCTGGGTCACCAGACGGACGACCAGTCGCTCGGTCGATGCGTGGGCCTTGCCGCCGAGCAGGCTGCGGAGCAGCTCGCCCTTGGCGGTCGCCGTGGCGGCCTTGTCCGTCAGCGCCGAGCGGAGCTCGTTGCTGGAGGACACGATCCGGCCGAAGCGGAACAGCTCGTCCTCGACGTCGTCGAGCGCGCCCGCCTTCTGCGCCGCGGTGAGGTCGGCGGTGTTCGCCAGTACCTCGGCCGCGTCGACCAGGTCACGCGAGCGCGACCAGCGGGAACGCACCATGCCCGAGACCAGGTCGACGGTCTCGCCGCCCACCTGACCGCTCAGGAGTCGCTGCGCGAGCTCGGCCTTCGCCTCACCCGACTGCGCGGGGTCGGTCAGGACCCGGCGCAGCGACACCTCGCGGTCGAGCAGCGTGGTGACGGCGGCCAGCTCGTCCGCGAGCTTCGTCGCGTCGACCGACGTGTTGTCGGTCAGTGCGTCGAGGGACTCACGGGCGGCAGCCAGTGCCTCACGGCTCGCTCCGTTCATCGGACGGCCTCGGCCTTCTCCTCAAGCTCTTCGAGGAAGCGGTCGATCGTGCGGCTCTGGCGGGCGACGTCCTCGAGGGACTCGCCGACCAGCTTGCCGGCCAGGTCGGTGGCGAGCTTGCCCACGTCCTGACGCAGCGACGCGGACGCGGCCTTGCGGTCAGCCTCGATCTGCGTGTGACCGGCCGCGATGATCTCCTCGCGCTGGCGCTGGCCCTCCGCCTTCATCTCCTGGATGATCGCGGTGCCCTGCTCCGTCGCCTCCTGGCGAAGACGCGCGGCCTCGTGGCGGGCCTCGGCGAGCTGGGCCTTGTACTGCTCCAGCACGCTCTGAGCCTCGATCTGGGCCGACTCGGCCTTCTCGATGCCACCCTCGATGGCCTCGCGGCGCTGCTCCAGAACCTTGTTGATGTTCGGGAGGAGCTTCTTGGCGAGGAAACCGAAGACGATGACGAAGGCGATCAGGCCGATGACGAGCTCGTCGAGATGCGGGATGAGCGGGGGCTGCTCCTCCGCCGCTTCCGCAAGAAGCAGAGCGTTCACATCAGTGCCTTCCGTAAAAGTTGGGCTGTCGGTCCGGCTTACTTGTAGACGAAGCCCATGACGATGCCGATGAGGGCGAGCGCCTCACAGAACGCGAAACCCATGATCTGGTTGGTGCGGATCAGGCCGGCCGCCTCGGGCTGACGGGCGAGGGCCTGGGTGCCGTTACCGAAGATGATGCCGACGCCGACGCCGGGGCCGATGGCCGCGAGGCCGTAGCCGATGGAGGCGACGTTTCCGTTGACGGCGGCGAGAGTCTCGAGAGCGGACATGCCGGTTCTTCCTTCTCTTTCAAGGACCCGGTGGGGGTTGGCCACCGGACGACTGTTGGTTTGGGGGTGGTGCTGCCGGTCAGGGCCGGACTCAGTGGTGCTCGGAGAGCGCGCCCTGGACGTAGCTGCAGGCCAGGAGGACGAAGACGTACGCCTGGACGGCCTGGATGAAGAGCTCGAAGGCGGTCATCACGAGGACCATCACGAACGAGGCGCCGGCGTAGACGAAGCCCAGGCCGTTCATGAGGTACCAGGTGGCAAGCGAGAACATCACGATGAGCAGGTGACCGGCGAACATGTTCGCGAACAGTCGGACCGCGTGCGTGAAGGGCCGGATGAGCAGGTTCGAGAAGAACTCGAGCACCACGACGAGCGGCAGGATCGGGCCGAGCGACTTGTCGTAGCCGACGATGTTCTTCCAGCCGCCGACGAAGCCGTGCTTCTTGAAGGTCAGCGAGACCCAGAGGACGTACACGATCAGCGCGAGAGCGGCCGGGAAGGCGATCAGCGACGTGACCGGGAACTGGGCGAGCGGGATGATCGACCAGAGGTTCAGCATCCACACGAAGAAGAACATCGACACCATCAGCGGGACGTACTTCTCGCCGTCCTTCTTGCCGATGATTTCGTAGACGATGCCGCGGCGCACGAAGTCGTACCCGGCCTCGCCGACCATCTGCATCTTGCCGGGGATCAGCTTGGGCTTGTTGAAGGCGGCCCAGAAGAACCCGACGACCACGAGCGAACCCAGGATGGCGAGCAGCATCGGCTTGGTGAAGTCGAAGCCGCCCACGGAGAACATGGGCTCGTACATGAACGTGTGCAGGCCCGGCGCCGGGAAGCCACATCCGGTGAAGATGTGGCAATCCGGGTCGAAGGCAAGCGTCTGGTCAGCACTCACCGCGGGCTCCTTCAGCGTGGCGCATAGGTACGGCAACCTCGTTGTGTCGGCGCGGCACGCAGCCGCGGGTCGGCACTGGACTGGTCTTACGGATAAGGGGGCGGCGGTTCGGCATCGAGCCTCGCGCTGGGACAGGCGTCTCGGATGCCCGCGCCCGCAGTGCCGCAGTTGGCACCGGACGATAGCAGGAAGCCGAACGCGGCTTTATCCCGGCCCTACCCTTCACTGCTTCGACCCCGACTTCTCGGGCTCGACGTACATGATCTTGGCCTTCATGTAGGCCCGGGCCTGAGCGGCGACCCACACCACGGTCGTCGCCAGCAGCGTGAAGGCGAAGGCCTTGAAGTCGAACAGCGTCGTGTCCTTGAACAAGGCCAAGAAGATGAAGAGCAGCAGCAGTTGGGCCGTGTAGAGCATGAGCCCCATGGCCTGGAACAGCTGCGGCAGCGACTTCGCCGTCCGCTGGAGCACCACGAGCCCCACGCCCATGAAGAGGAGCACGACCAGGGTGCCTGCGACGGCGCCGAGTGCACCCTTGCCACCGGCGACCACCCCGCTGACGACCGTGGCGATGACGCCGACGGCAGCGGTGGGTACGGCGGTGTGCAGCAGGGTGCGTGCGTCGTTGGACGGCATGGCGGTGTCTCCGCTTGTGATGGAGGGGGCGATGGTGTCGTCATGGACGAGCGTAGGCCCGGTCCGAGGTGGGTCTCGGGGCCAACAGACCGTCGCACTACGGTCTTTCGGCACTGTCGCCGGGTCTCGTGAACGGTATCACAAACTATTTGAATAGGTCTTTACCCATAAGGTGTGCCAACCGTCACACATGAGAGCTACGGCGCGCGTGTGTGCGCGACACGGGGGCGCCGTGTCTGGTAATGGCCGCGAATGCGGCTTTCGTCAACTGGGCGTTCCGGCCTTCCGCCGGTCGGGGAAGCGCGCGCGGTTGCCGATGGCGGTGGCGCCGTTGATCCCCGCGGGCACCGGAACGCGCTCCTCCTCGACCGCCGGGGCCTCCGCGAGGGGCTCCGGCACCGAAATCCGCTTGCGCCGGCGGTACCGGGGCGGCACGACCGACTCGGCCCAGCGGGGCGCGCGCGGTGCGAACCGCGGCAGCAGGAGCAGCACCAGGCCGATGGCGCTCAGCGCGACGACACCGAGGACGATCCACATCGACGTCGAGTGGACCGAGTACGCCAGCGTGCCGAAGGCGATCAGGGCGGACCAGAAGTACATGATCAGCACCGCCCGGCTGTGCGAGTGCCCGATCTCCAGGAGCCGGTGGTGCAGGTGGCCGCGGTCGGCAGCGAACGGCGACTGGCCCTTCCAGGTCCGGCGCACGATGGCCAGGACCAGGTCCGCCATCGGGATCGCGATGATCGTCAGCGGCAGCACCAGCGGGATGAACACGGGCAGGGCGGCGTGCGTGGCCTGACGGGTCGAGCCCTCGAACAGCTTCAGCACGTCGGGGTCGACCTGCCCGGTGATCGAGATGGCCGAGGCGGCCAGGATCAGGCCGATCAGCATCGAGCCCGAGTCGCCCATGAAGATCCGCGCCGGGTGCATGTTGTGCGGCAGGAAGCCCAGGCACATGCCCATGAGGATGGCGGCGAACAGCGTCGCGGGCGCGGCCGCCTCGATCGTGTAGCCGTACCAGAGGCGGTACGCGTACAGGAAGAAGGCCGCGGCGGCGATGCAGACCATGCCGGCGGCGAGACCGTCGAGGCCGTCGACGAAGTTCACCGCGTTGATCGTGAGGACGACCAGGGCGACCGTGAGGAGCGTGCCCTGCCCCGGGGTGAGGGCGACCGTGCCGACGCCGGGGATCGGCAGCCACAGGATCGTCAGACCCTGCGCGACCATCACACCGGCGGAGATCATCTGCGCGCCGAGCTTGATCAGCGCGTCCAGCTCGAACTTGTCGTCGAGGACGCCGATCAGCCAGATCAGAGCGGCGCCGGAGAGCAGCGCGCGGGGCTCGTTGGACAGTTCGAAGACGCTGCCGAGGTTCTGCAGGTGCGCGGCGACGAGGAGTCCCGCGCACAGCCCGAAGAACATGGCGATGCCACCGAGCCGCGGAGTCGGTTCTCGGTGTACGTCGCGGGCGCGGATCTCCGGCATCGCCCCGGTCGCGATGGCGAACTTCCGCACCGGACCGGTGAGCAGATAGGTCACCGCGGCCGTGACACAGAGCGTCAGCAGGTAATCACGCACGGGCTGCCCCACAGGAATCGCTGGCCATCTCAGCCCCACACCCTAGCCGTGCCGTCCATGTGGTTGGAGACACCGGGGCCGCCCGAACGGTTGCGGACGGTCTCCGGTCAGCCTCCATACGGGGGAAATCGGCCGGTCAGCTGCCGTACCTCCGCCCGTACCCGAGCCGTTTCCGCCGCGTCATCCCGGAGGGCGACGGTGAACAGGGCGGCGATCCTGGCCATCTCGGGGGCACCCATCCCCTGCGTGGTGACGGCGGCCGTACCGAGCCGGATCCCACGTCCCTCCCCGTGCGGCAGGGCACAGGTGTCGAGCACCATGCCGGCGGCGGCGAGCCGGGCGCGGGCCGTGCGGCCGTCGATGCCGAGGGGGGACGGATCGGCGGTGATGAGGTGGGTGTCCGTGCCGCCCGTGGTCACCGCGAAGCCCTCGGCGGCGAGCGCCGCGGCGAGCACCTTCGCGTGTTCCACCACCTGATGGGCGTACGCGGTGAACGCCGGGGTGGACGCCTCGCCGAAGGCCACCGCCTTCGCCGCGATCGTGTGCATCTGGGCGCCGCCCTGCGTGAACGGGAACACCGCGCGGTCGATCCGGGCCGCCAGCTCCCCGCCGCACAGGATCATTCCGCCGCGCGGGCCGCGCAGCACCTTGTGCGTGGTCGCGCAGACCACGTCGGCGTACGGCACGGGGTTGGGGGCCGCTCCCCCGGCGACCAGGCCGATGGGGTGCGCCGCGTCGGCGATCAGATAGGCGCCGACCTCGTCGGCGATCTCGCGGAAGACCGCGTAGTCGAGGTGGCGGGGGTAGGAGATCGAGCCGCAGACGATCGCCTTGGGGCGGTGGTGGCGGGCGAGCGCGGCGACCTGCTCGTAGTCGATGAGTCCCGTCTCGGCGTCGACCCCGTACGGCACGAAGTCGAACCACCGGCCGGAGAAGTTCGCGGGCGAACCGTGCGTGAGGTGCCCGCCGTGGTCGAGACCCATGGCCAGGACCGTGTCACCGGGCCTCAGGAGGGCCGCGTACGCCGCCAGGACGGCCGAGGAGCCCGAGTGTGCCTGGACGTTCGCGTGGTCGGCTCCGAAGAGCGCGGTGGCCCGTTCCACGGCGATCCGCTCCGCCGCGTCGGCGTACTCGCAACCGCCGTGGTGGCGTGCCCCCGGATACCCCTCGGCGTACTTGTTCGCGAGGGGCGACCCCAGCGCCGCCAGCACGGCCGGCGACGTGAAGTTCTCCGCCGCGATCAGCTGCAGGCTGTCCGCCTGCCTTCGCACCTCCCCCAGCAGCACGTCGGCGATCTCCGGGTCCTGCCGGCGCAGGACGTCCAGATCCTCATCGGGGGGTGCGGTGACCGGCATGCCACCAATGTAGGCGCGCCCCCGCCGCCCCGCCCGTCAGCGCCGGGCGGAGACGCCCGTCAGGGCGGTGACGACGGGGTCGAGGGCCTGGTTGATCTCGTCGCCGATGGAGCGGAAGAAGGTGATGGGGGCGCCGTAGGGGTCGTTGACCTCGTCGGCGTCGACGGAGGGGGCGAGGAGCCACCCGCGTAGAGCCGCGGCGGCGCGGACCAGGGCACGGGCGCGCTCGACCATGCCCTCGTCGCGGGGGTCGGGCAGGGTGGCGGGGTCGATCGCCCGGACCAGGCGGGTGAACTCCTTCAGGGTGAAGGTGCGCAGGCCCGCCGAATGGCCCATGGAGATGACCTGGGCCCGGTGGTCGCGGGTCGCGGTGAGGACGAGGTCGGCGCGGATGACGTGCTCGTCGAGGAGCTCGCGGCCCACGAAGCCGCTGTAGTCGGCGCCGAAGTCGGCGAGGACCAGTTCGGCGTTGGCCTCCATGGGGGCGCCCTCGTGGCCCCAGGTGCCGGCGCTCTCCACGATCAGGCCGCCGCCCAGGGGGTCGCCGAGCCGGTCGCACAGGGCATGCCGGGTCAGCCGCTCGGTGATGGGCGAGCGGCAGACGTTGCCGGTGCTGACGTGGAGGATGCGGAAGGTGCTGCTGTCGTCGAACCCCGCTATGCCACGCCCCTCAGGGGCGGTCAACTGGCCACCTCGAGGTCGGGTACGACCTTCCGGAGCTCCTCCGGGGACAGCGCGCCCTCGCGCAGCAGCACCGGCACCTTGCCCGTGACGTCGACGATGGACGAGGGGATGATGCCGGGGGTCGGGCCGCCGTCGAGGTACACGGAGACGGAGTCGCCGAGCATCTGCTGGGCCGCGTCGCAGTCCTCCGGGGACGGGTGTCCCGTGAGGTTGGCCGAGGACACGGCCATGGGGCCGACCTCGGTGAGCAGCTCGATGGCGACCGGGTGCAGCGGCATCCGGATCGCGACGGTCCCGCGGGTGTCGCCGAGGTCCCACTGGAGGGACGGCTGGTGCCGGGCGACGAGGGTGAGCGCGCCGGGCCAGAAGGCGTCGACGAGCTCCCAGGCCTGCTCGGAGAAGTCGGTGACCAGGCCGTGGAGGGTGTTCGGGGAGCCGATGAGCACGGGCGTGGGCATGTTGCGGCCCCGGCCCTTGGCGGCGAGCAGGTCCGCCACGGCCTCGCTGCTGAAGGCGTCCGCCCCGATCCCGTACACGGTGTCGGTGGGCAGCACGACCAGCTCGCCCCGGCGGACGGCGGACGCGGCTTCGCGCAGACCGGTCACGCGGTCGGTCGCCTCGTTGCAGTCGTATCGCCGTGCCATCAGTTCCCGGCCTCCTCGTACGCGTGGTGCTTGGTCATGGCATTGCCTTGCGGGCGGTCGCGAAGCGCGGCCGGTTGTTCAGGTCCGGGTGGTCGGCGGCGTCGGCCCAGCCGGCCTCTTCGTTGAAGATCCACGGCACCTGCCCGCCCTGGGTGTCCGCGTGCTCGATGACGACGAGGCCGCCGGGCCGCAGCAGGCGGTGGGCGGTGCGCTCGATGCCGCGGATGGTGTCGAGGCCGTCCTCGCCGGAGAAGAGGGCCATCTCCGGGTCGTGGTCGCGGGCCTCGGGTGCGACGTACTCCCACTCGGTGAGCGGGATGTACGGCGGGTTGGAGATGACCAGGTCGACCTGGCCGTCCAGCTCGGGGAGCGCGCTGAGCGCGTCGCCCTGGTGGACGGTGACGCGGGAGTCCTGGGCGTTCTTGCGGGTCCAGACGAGGGCGTCGTCGGACAGCTCGACGGCGTGCACGCGCGAGCGCGGGACCTCCTGGGCCATGGCGAGGGCGATGGCGCCGGAGCCGGTGCACAGGTCGACGATCAGCGGTTCGACGACGTCCATGGCGCGGACGGCGTCTATGGCCCAGCCGACGACCGACTCGGTCTCGGGGCGGGGCACGAAGACGCCGGGGCCGACCTGGAGCTCCAGGTAGCGGAAGAACGCCCGGCCGGTGATGTGCTGGAGCGGTTCGCGCGCCTCGCGGCGGGCGACGGTTTCCCAGTAGCGGGCGTCGAAGTCCGCGTCCTTGACGTTGTGCAGCTCCCCCCGCTTGACGCCGTGCACGAACGCGGCGAGCTCCTCGGCGTCGAAACGCGGTGAGGGAACGCCGGCGTCGGCCAGCCGCTGGGTGGCCTGGGCCACCTCGGCAAGCAGCAGGTTCACGCTGGTCCTCCGTGGTGCGGGGTGGGGCTTACGGAACTTAGGCCGCGGCGAGCTTGGCGGCGGAGTCGGCGTCGACACAGGCCTGGATCATGGCGTCCAGGTCGCCGTCGAGCACCTGGTCCAGGTTGTACGCCTTGAAACCGACCCGGTGGTCCGAGATGCGGTTCTCCGGGAAGTTGTACGTACGGATCTTCTCGGACCGGTCGACCGTGCGGACCTGGCTGCGGCGGGCGTCCGCGGCCTTCGACTCTGCCTCCTCCTGGGCCGCGGCGAGCAGCCGCGAGCGCAGGATGCGCATGGCCTGCTCCTTGTTCTGGAGCTGGCTCTTCTCGTTCTGGCAGGAGGCGACGATGCCGGTCGGCAGGTGCGTGATGCGGACCGCGGAGTCGGTGGTGTTGACCGACTGGCCGCCGGGGCCGGACGAGCGGTAGACGTCGATGCGCAGGTCGTTGGCGTGCACCTCGACCTCGACCTCCTCGGCCTCGGGCGTGACGAGCACACCGGCGGCGGAGGTGTGGATGCGGCCGGCGGACTCGGTCGCGGGCACGCGCTGCACGCGGTGCACCCCGCCCTCGTACTTGAGGCGGGCCCAGACGCCCTGGCCGGGCTCGGTGGCGCCGTTGCCGCCCTTGGTCTTCACGGCGACCTGGACGTCCTTGTAGCCGCCCAGCTCGGACTCGGTGGCGTCGATGATCTCGGTCTTCCAGCCGACGCGCTCGGCGTACCGGAGGTACATGCGGAGCAGGTCGCCGGCGAAGAGCGCGGACTCGTCGCCGCCGGCGCCCGCCTTGATCTCCAGGATGACGTCCTTGTCGTCGCTCGGGTCGCGCGGGACCAGGAGCAGGCGGAGCTTCTCCGTGAGCTCCTCCCGGTCCTTCTCCAGCTGCTTGACCTCGGCGGCGAAGTCGGGGTCGTCGTGGGCGAACTCACGAGCGGTCTCGATGTCCTCACCGGTCCGCTTCCAGGCCCGGAAGGTGCCGACGATCGGGGTCAGCTCGGCGTAGCGCTTGTTCAGCTTGCGCGCGTTCGCCTGGTCGGCGTGGACCGAGGGGTCCGCGAGCTTCGTCTCCAGGTCGGCGTGCTCGCCGACCAGTTCCTCGACCGCCTCGAACATCGGGGGCTCCTGGTTTTCGTCAGTTCTACGGGACGGCAAAGCGCCGGTCCCGGCCACCCGCGCGGGGCGACCGTGGACCGGCGCAGGGGCTCGCTACTTGGCGGAGCCGGCGGCCTTGCCGAAGCGGGCCTCGAAGCGGGCGACGCGGCCGCCGGTGTCGAGGATCTTCTGCTTGCCCGTGTAGAACGGGTGGCACTCGGAGCAGACCTCGGCACGGATGGTGCCGTCGGTCAGGGTGCTACGGGTGGTGAACGACGCGCCACAGGTGCAGCTGACCTGGGTCTCGACGTACTCGGGGTGGATCTCGCGCTTCAAGGTGTCTCCTAGTTTCGGGAGGGCTCCGGGTCGCCGCCGCGGGTTGCGGCAAGCGTGAACCGGGACCGACGTACCAGTCTGCCAGGACCGGCCGCATCTCCCAAAACGGGGGTCGGGCCGAAGGTATTCCCGGGCTACTTCACGACGCCGTCGGCCTCGCCGGTGGCGGCGTCCTTCGTCGCCGCCGCGGGGATCGGCAGGTCGCCCTTGAGCGCCGTCCAGACCTGCCGGGAGGCGGCCTCCAACGGGACCACCCGGTTGGGGTCCCGGGGGTCGTACTCGACCGGCAGGGTGATCATGTGGACGTTCCGGGCACCGATGCCGGAGAGGCCCTTGGCGAACCCCATCAGCTCCTGGACGGAGTCGAGTTCGGAGTCCGGGGTGACGGCCTTGGTGGCCGCGTCGGCGAGGTCGAGGAGCTTCTTCGGGTTGGTGAGGACGCCGACGTCCTTGACCTGCTCGATGAAGGCCTTCATGAAGGCCTGCTGGAGCTGGATGCGGCCGAGGTCGCTGCCGTCGCCGACGCTCTTGCGGGTGCGGACGAGGCCGAGGGACTGCTCGCCGTCGAGGGTGTGGGTGCCGGGGGCCAGGTCGAGGTGGCTCTTGGAGTCCTTGATGGCCTGCGTGGTGGTGATCTCCACGCCGCCGAGCTCGTCGATGAGCTTCTTGAAGCCGGTGAAGTCGACCTCGATGTAGTGGTCCATGCGGATGCCGGACATCGCCTCGACGGTCTTCACGGCACAGGCGGGGCCGCCGACCTCGTACGCGGTGTTGAACATGGCCCGCTTCTCGCCGCCGGCGGTGCCGCCCCGGCCGTCGGTGCACGACGGCCGGTCGATGAGGGTGTCGCGGGGTATGGAGACCACGCTCGCCTTCTTGTGGCCCTCGTAGACGTGGACGACCATCGCGGTGTCGGAGCGGGCGCCGCCCTCGTCCTTGCCGTAGGCGCCATTGTCGCCGGAACGGGAGTCGGAGCCGAGGACGAGGATGTCCATGGAGCCGTTGTCGACGTTCTCGGGGCGGGCGGTGCCCAGCTGGGCGTTGATGTCGACGCCCTGGATGTTGCCGTCGAGCTTCAGGTACGCGTAGCCGAGTGCGGCGCCGCCGAGCACGAGGACCGCGGCGGCCCCGGATATCAGGATCGGCGCCTTGCGGCGCTTGGCGGGCGCCTTGCGGCGCCGGCCGCTGCCGCCGCGTTTGCCGCCGCCGGCGTTCTGCTCGGACATCGTCACCCCTCGGGCCCTCGGTTCACCTTCTGTGACGGCGAGGCACCCGAAAGGGTTGCACGGCTCCCTGTGAGGTTTCGATGGGCGACGCACCGCGCCCACCGTGCGGGGCACGGTGGGCGCGGTGGTTTACGCAGGTCACGACGGGGTTACGAGCGCGGGGCCCGGCTGTCGTCGTGTGACGCAGCTCTCGCGTCAGTCGTTGTTGCTCGATCCCGGCGTCGTCTTCTGGATCTGGAGCAGGAACTCGCCGTTCGACTTCGTCTGCTTCATCTTGTCCAGCAGCAGCTCGATCGCCTGCTGCTGGTCGAGCGCGTGCAGCACCCGACGCAGCTTCCAGGTGACGGCGAGCTCGTCGGCGCCGAGCAGGATCTCTTCCTTGCGGGTGCCGGACGCGTCGACGTCCACCGCCGGGAAGATGCGCTTGTCGGCGAGCTTCCGGTCGAGCTTGAGCTCCATGTTGCCGGTGCCCTTGAACTCCTCGAAGATCACCTCGTCCATCCGCGAGCCGGTGTCGACCAGCGCGGTGGCCAGGATGGTCAGCGAGCCGCCGTCCTCGATGTTGCGCGCGGCACCGAAGAAGCGCTTCGGCGGGTAGAGCGCGGTCGAGTCGACACCACCGGACAGGATGCGGCCGGAGGCGGGCGCCGCGAGGTTGTACGCGCGGCCCAGGCGGGTGATCGAGTCGAGCAGGACGACCACGTCGTGACCCAGCTCCACGAGGCGCTTGGCGCGCTCGATGGCCAGCTCGGCGACGGTGGTGTGGTCCTCGGCCGGACGGTCGAAGGTCGAGGAGATGACCTCGCCCTTGACCGACCGCTGCATGTCGGTGACCTCTTCCGGACGCTCGTCGACCAGGACGACCATCAGGTGGCACTCGGGGTTGTTGTGCGTGATCGCGTTGGCGATGGCCTGCATGATCATGGTCTTGCCGGTCTTCGGCGGGGCCACGATCAGACCGCGCTGGCCCTTGCCGATCGGCGACACGAGGTCGATGATCCGCGTGGTCAGCACGCCCGGGTCGGTCTCCAGACGGAGCCGGTCCTGCGGGTAGAGCGGGGTCAGCTTGTTGAACTCCGGGCGGCCTCGGCCGGAGTCCGCCGCCATGCCGTTCGCGGAGTCCAGGCGGACCAGCGCGTTGAACTTCTCGCGGCGCTCGCCCTCCTTCGGCTGACGCACCGCACCGGTGACGTGGTCGCCCTTGCGCAGGCCGTTCTTGCGGACCTGGGCGAGGGAGACGTACACGTCGTTCGGACCGGGCAGGTAGCCCGAGGTCCGGATGAACGCGTAGTTGTCGAGGATGTCGAGGATGCCCGCGACGGGGATCAGGACGTCGTCGTCGGCGACCTGCGGCTCGCCGGCCTGGAAGTCGTCACGGCCACGACGGCCACGACGGTCGCGGTAGCGCCCGCGACGCCCGCGGCGACCGCCCTCGCCGTCGTCGTAGTCGTCCTGCGGACCGGCCTGCTGGCCGCCCTGCTGACCCTGGCTCTGGACCTGCTGGCCCTGACCCTGGCCCTGGCCGCCCTGGCGCTGGCGCTGACCGCCCTGGCCACCGCCCTGCTGCTCGTCGCCCTTGGCGCGGTCGCGCTGACGGTCGCGGCGGTCGCGGCGCTCGCCGCGCTCCGCACGCTCGCCGCGCTCCCCACGGTCACGACGGCCGCGGCCCTCGGCGCCGTCGACGGCGGCCTCGGCCTGCGCGTCGGCCTTGGCCTCGGTACGGGTCTCGGTCTTGACGACCTGGGCGGCCTCGGCCTTGGCCTCGCCCTCCGGCGAACCGGCGGGGGCGGTGGCACGACGACGACGGCGCTCACCGGTCGGCTGGTCATCGGAGGCGGGCTGGCCCGGGATGTCGATCTGCTGCTGGGCGACGGCCTTCTCGGCCTGCTCCGCCTTGGGCGCGGCGGCCTCGGTGGCGGTGTCGCCCGTACGGGCCTTGGAGGTGGCGCGGCGCTTCGGCTTGGTGTCGGCCGCTTCGGCGGCCTTGGCCGGGGCGGCGGCCTGGGATCCCCCGGCCTGCGCCTCCTTGATGACCTCGATCAGCTGGCTCTTGCGCATCCGCGCGGTGCCCCTGATGCCGAGGCCCGACGCGACCTGCTGCAGCTCGGCCAGGACCATGCCGTCGAGGCCGGTGCCGGAGCGGCGGCGCCGTGCGGTGCCGCCGGAGGCAGCACCTGCGGCGGGCGCGGCGGTGTCGACATTGTTGTCGGCAGTCACGCCCATCAGATCGGTGGTGTCGCTCACGAAGGGTCCTTCCCTGGAGCGGACGTCGGCCATCTGGCTCGGCGACCGGTTGTGCTGTCCGGCAGCGGTCCTGTGTTGGTGGACCGTGTCCGGGGCGGTGGTCCCGCCGGGTACGGCGGAAGGGAGAAAACGTGCTGTGGGTCCGGCCCGAGCGCCCCCTGCTCGGCCCTCACGCAGAAGAGCGAGGGGTGTCGTGCCGGTTCCGGAGCGTGCTCAAAACTGCTCAGGCAGGCTGCTCAGGCAGTTGAGGAGGCTCCCGGAAGAATGGTGGTCCCTGATGGGGACTCTCCGCACCGCTCCACAAAGAGGTCGGGTGCAGACTTGAGGTTAACACTACCGGCTCCAACAAACATTCCCCCTCTCCCTCACCGGCAATCTCGTGTCCGGAGCACCACGGGGGACGCTGCCCGGCGCCCCCCGCCGCTGCGCCCTAGGGCGCCAGCGGCAGTACGACGGCTCCGGACGCGTCGAGGTCGAGCCGGTTCGCGGCCCAGCCCTCGCCCGCCAGTAGGGCGACCTTGTCGGCCGTCCCGTGTTCGGCCAGCGCGAGCACCGTGGGGCCCGCGCCGGAGATGACCGCGGGGACGCCGTCCGCGCGCAGCCGGTTCACAAGGGCGATGCTCTCCGGCATCGCGGGGGCCCGGTACTCCTGGTGCAGCCGGTCCTCGGTGGCCGAGAGCAGCAGCTCGGGGCGGCGGGTCAGGGCCTCGACGAGGAGGGCGGCGCGCCCGGCGTTGGACGCGGCGTCCACGTGCGGGACGGTGCGCGGCAGCAGTCCGCGGGCGGTCTCGGTGAGCACGGGCTTCCCGGGGACGAAAACCACCGGAACGATGGAATCCGAGGGATCCATCCTGATCGCCCGCGCGGCGCCGGACTCGGTCCAGGCGAGCGTGAATCCGCCGAGCAGACAGGCGGCGACATTGTCGGGGTGCCCCTCGATCTCGGTGGCGAGTTCGAGGAGGGCGGCCTCGTCGAGCTTGGCGTCCCCGCCTATGGTCACGGCGCGGGCGGCGACGATGCCGGCGCAAATGGCGGCGGAGGAGGAGCCGAGGCCGCGGCCGTGCGGGATGCGGTTGGCGCAGACGACCTCGAGGCCGCGGGGCTGCCCGCCCAGCAGGTCGAAGGCGGTGCGCAGGGAGCGTACGAGCAGGTGCCGCTCGTCGCGCGGGAGCGTGTCGGCACCCTCGCCGGCGATGTCGATGTGCAGTCCGGAGTCGGCGACCCGGACGACGACGTCGTCGTAGAGGCCCAGCGACAGGCCGAAGGCGTCGAAGCCCGGGCCGAGGTTGGCGCTGGTGGCGGGGACGCGCACCCGTACGGCGGCGGCGCGGAACGCTGGACCGGCCATCGCTCGTTGACTCTCCTTGATTGCGGCAACAGACATTTCGAACAGCGGGTGGGGCTTCACACAACGAGTGCGGAAGGCGACGCACCCGGAGACCCGGGGGCCGTTTCGGCCACGGAGGCGACAACGGCAACGACACCGCGCATATGCGTCGGGGCGGGTTGGGTACAGCCTATCGAAGGAAGGTTCTGTGGCGACATAGGGCGCACAGGAGGCGCACGATGCGTGTCGCGAGCCAACCTGTGCGCCTATGTACGTTCCTGATCGGCTGTCGATCAGGGCTTTCCCCTTACGGAGGGGTGAGATCAGGCCAGACCGAGGCGCTCGGCGGCAGCCGCGGCGTCGACCGGGACGGTGACCGGCTGCGGCGCACCGGCCACGGCCCAGTCGGGGTCCTTCAGGCCGTTTCCGGTCACGGTGCAGACGATCCGCTGCCCCGGGTCGACCTTGCCCTGCGCGGCGGCCTTCAGCAGACCGGCGACCGACGCGGCCGACGCGGGCTCGACGAAGACGCCCTCCTGTGCGGCCAACAGGCGGTAGGCCTGCAGGATCTCACGGTCCGTCACCTCGTCGATGAAGCCGCCCGACTCGTCGCGCGCGGCGATCGCGTAGTCCCACGAGGCCGGGTTGCCGATGCGGATCGCGGTGGCGATCGTCGACGGGTCCTTGACGACCTCGCCGCGCACGAGCGGCGCGGAGCCGGAGGCCTGGAAGCCCCACATGCGCGGCCGGTGCGTCGCGAGACCGTCCTCGGCGTACTCGCGGTACCCCTTCCAGTACGCCGTGATGTTGCCAGCGTTGCCCACGGGGAGCACATGGATGTCGGGGGCGTCGCCGAGCATGTCGACGATCTCGAACGCGGCGGTCTTCTGGCCCTCGATGCGGACCGGGTTGACCGAATTGACCAGCGCCACCGGGTAGTTCTCGGAGAGCGAGCGGGCCAGCGTCAGGCAGTCGTCGAAGTTGCCGTCGACCTGGAGGATCTTCGCGCCGTGCACGAGGGCCTGGCCCATCTTGCCGAGCGCGATCTTGCCCTGGGGCACCAGGACGGCCGACACCATGCCGGCGCGGACCGCGTAGGCCGCGGCCGACGCCGAGGTGTTGCCGGTGGAGGCGCAGATGACGGCCTGCGCCCCCTCCTCCTTGGCCTTGGAGATGGCCATGGTCATGCCCCGGTCCTTGAAGGAGCCGGTGGGGTTGGCGCCCTCGACCTTGAGGTGCACCTCGCAGCCCGTGCGCTCGGAGAGAACCTGAGCGGGGACGAGCGGCGTGCCGCCCTCACGGAGCGTGACGACCGGCGTCGTGTCCGTGACCGGAAGGCGGTCCCGGTACTCCTCGATGATGCCGCGCCACTGGTGGGTGCCCTTGTCGGTCATGGGTCCTTACTCCCCTTCAACACGCATGATGCTGGCGACACCGCGCACGGTGTCGAGCTTGCGCAGCGCCTCGACGGTCCCGGAGAGGGCGGCGTCGGGCGCGCGGTGGGTGACGACGACGAGGGAGGCCTCGCCGTCCTTGCCCTGCTGGCGCACCGTATCGATGGATACGCCGTGCTCGGCGAAGACCGTCGCGACCTGGGCGAGGACGCCCGGCTTGTCGGCCACGTCGAGGCTGATGTGGTACCGCGTGACGACCTCGCCCATGGAGCTCACGGGCAGCTGGGTGTACGCGGACTCGCCGGGGCCGTTGGCCTCGTTGAGCTTGTTGCGGCACACGGCGACGAGGTCGCCGAGGACGGCCGACGCGGTCGGAGCGCCGCCGGCGCCGGGGCCGTAGAACATGAGCTGCCCGGCGGCGTCGGCCTCGACGAAGACCGCGTTGTACGCCTCGCGGACGGAGGCCAGCGGGTGGCTGAGCGGGATCATCGCGGGGTGCACGCGCGCGGTGACGGACCCGCCGTCCGCGGCCCGCTCGCAGATCGCGAGCAGCTTGATGGTGCAGCCCATCTGCTTGGCGGACGCGAAGTCGGCGGCGGTGACCTCGGTCATGCCCTCGCGGTAGACGTCGTCGAGGCGCACGCGCGTGTGGAACGCGATCCCGGCGAGGATGGCGGCCTTGGCGGCGGCGTCGAAGCCCTCGACGTCCGCGGTCGGGTCGGCCTCCGCGTACCCGAGGGCGGTGGCCTCGTCGAGCGCCTCGGAGTAACCGGCACCCGACGTGTCCATCTTGTCGAGGATGAAGTTCGTCGTGCCGTTGACGATGCCCATGACCCGGTTGATCTTGTCGCCGGCGAGGGACTCGCGCAGCGGCCTGATCAGCGGGATCGCACCCGCGACGGCGGCCTCGTAGTAGAGGTCCTGGCCGTTCTTCTCGGCGGCGGCGTACAGCGCGGCACCGTCCTGGGCGAGCAGCGCCTTGTTCGCCGAGACGACGGACGCGCCGTGCTCGAAGGCGGTGGTGATGAGGGTGCGGGCCGGCTCGACGCCGCCGATGACCTCGATGATGACGTCGATGTCGCCGCGTTTGACCAGGGCGGTGGCGTCGGTGGTGATCAGCTCCGCGGGGATGCCCTCGCGGACCTTGTCCGGGCGGCGGACCGCCACGCCGGCGAGCTCGACCGGGGCGCCGATGCGCGCGGCGAGGTCGTCGGCGTGCGTCGTCATGATGCGCGCCACCTCTGAGCCGACCACTCCACAGCCCAGCAGCGCCACCTTCAGCGGACGCGTACGCATCATCCGACCTCGTTTCTCGTACTTCTGTTGCGTATCTCTACGGTGGGAACCAGTCTCACTCACCGGACGGGGGTTTCCGCCCCTCGTCCGGATCCTGAGACATCGATTTCATCACTCGACTATTTCACCACGCGACTATTTCGTCAGCCCACGTCAAGGCGCAGGAGATCTTCCTCCGTCTCACGCCTGACGATCACCCGCGCCTCACCGTCGCGGACCGCGACGACGGGCGGCCGGAGCGCGTGGTTGTAGTTGCTGGCCATCGACCGGCAGTACGCCCCCGTGGCCGGCACCGCGATCAGATCGCCGGGCGCCACGTCCGAGGGCAGGAACGCGTCCCGCACCACGATGTCGCCGCTCTCGCAGTGCTTGCCCACCACACGGGCCAGCATCGGCTCGGCCTCACTGGTCCGCGACACGAGACTGACGCTGTACTCGGCGTCGTACAGCGCGGTCCGGATGTTGTCCGACATGCCGCCGTCGACGCTCACGTACGTCCGCAGCCCTTCGAGCGGCTTGATCGTGCCCACCCGGTAGAGCGTGAAGGCCGTCGGCCCGACGATCGCGCGGCCCGGCTCCACCGAGATCCGGGGCGTCGCGAGCCCGGCGGCCTCGCACTCCCTCGCCACGATCTCGTTCAGCGCCTTCGCGATCTCGTGCGGCTCGCGCGGGTCGTCGTCGGAGGTGTACGCGATGCCCAGGCCGCCGCCGAGGTCGATCTCCGGCAGCTCCACCCCGTGCTCGTCCCGCACCTCGGCCAGCAGCCGCACCACACGGCGGGCGGACACCTCGAAGCCGGCCATGTCGAAGATCTGCGAGCCGATGTGCGAGTGGATCCCGATCAGCTCGAGGCCGTCCAGCTTCAGCGCCCGCCGCACCGCCTCCGCCGCCTGCCCGCCGGCCAGCGCGATGCCGAACTTCTGGTCCTCGTGCGCGGTCGCGATGAACTCGTGCGTGTGCGCCTCCACACCGACCGTCACCCGGATCTGCACCCGCTGCCGCTTCCCCAGCGACTGCGCGACGTGGGCGACCCGCACGATCTCCTGGAACGAGTCGAGCACGATCCGCCCGACCCCGACCTCCACGGCCGTACGGATCTCCTCCTCGCTCTTGTTGTTCCCGTGGAACGCGATGCGCTCGGCGGGCATCCCGGCGGACAGCGCCGTCGTCAGCTCACCACCGGAACACACGTCCAGGTTCAGCCCTTCCTCCTTCAGCCACCGCACGATGGCCCGGGACAGGAACGCCTTGCCCGCGTAGAACACGTCCGCGTCCTTGCCGAACGCCTCCGCCCACGCCCGGCACCGCGCCCGGAAGTCGGTCTCGTCGAGGAAGTACGCGGGCGTGCCGAACTCCTCGGCAAGCGCGTCGACACCGATCCCGCCGACGGTCGCCACCCCCCGCTCGTCCCTCGCGACCGTCCGCGACCACACCTTCGGGTCGAGGACGTTCAGGTCGGCGGGCGGCGCGGAGTAGTGCCCCTCGGGAAGGACATCGGCGTGACGGGGTCCTGCGGGGTGGGCGGAACGGCTCATGTCTGCTCTTTCAGATCCGATCGGGTGCGCTGATGCCGAGCACGGACAGGCCACCGGCAAGCACCGCCCCGGCGGCTTCGGCAACCGCCAGCCGGGAACGATGGGCGGCCGAGGGTTTCTCCCCTCCGAGCGGCAGCACCGAGTACTGAAACCCCAGCAACCCGTCCGCCACCACTTCCAGGTGCCGCGCCACCCGGTCAGGAGCCCTGAGCCGCGCCGCGGCAAGCAACACGAGCGGGTAGTCGGCAAGCGCGGAAACCAGCTCGCGGGCTTCGGGGGGCGGGGCGGGGGTGGTGCCGCCGGACGGCGCGGGGGTGGTGCCGCCGGACGGCACGGGGGTGGTGCCGCCGGACGGCACGGGGGTGGTGCCGCCGGACGGCACGGGGGTGGTGCCGCCGGACGTCTCGCCGGGCATGTCGTCTTCGTACGCGGGGGTGACACCGAGCTGCTCGCCGTTGACCAGGAGCCTCCGCACGCGCGAGTACGCGTACCGCACCCGGAACAGACCGTTGCGCTCATGCTGGACGAGCAGCGGCGCGCCCTCCAGGGGCCGGTCCTGCGGTGCGGCCCGCAGCAGCGACCACCGCGCGGCGTCGACCCCGAACTCGTCGACCGCGTACACCCCGGGACGCACGTACATCCGCTCGTCGCCGCCGCCGTACGCGGCTTCCGCCCCCTGGCTGCTCAACAGCCGCACGACGGTCTCGACGACGACCGCGGCCCGCGCCTCGCTCACCTCGGCGAAGCGCACACGGGTCCCCGCGAGGGCGGTGCCATGTCCGTACGCACTCCCCGCACCGACGATCGCGCGGACGAGCCCGCGCCCCACATCGCCCCGAAGAGTGAAGTTCAAAAACCCGGGCCCGGTGATCTCCACACCCGCGAGCCCCGGCACATCCCGCAGCCGTTCCTCGATGATCCCGGCGACCTCGAGCCCACTCCGGCCGGCCGGCCGCGCCAGCGTCAACGCGATGTTGCTCGCGTACTCCCCGGCACCCCCAGGCCTCGCCCTCTCGACCTTCACCCGCGACGGCACCTCGACCCGCAGCGCACCCTCATCGACCGCACGCCGCACGGCGTGCAGCACGGTCAGGGACAGGTCCGCGGGGGTCACGCTCCAAGCCTAGGGGAGAAGGGGGGTCCCCACGCGAACCGGTTTCGCCATCCGGTCACCCACACCCACGACCAGCACTCTTCCCCTCCCCACCTCGGGGGGCATGGCGCCCACCTCGGGGGGCGTGGCGCCCACCTCGGGGGGGGAGGAACGGGCTGCGTCACCCACGTAGGGGCGCGGGCTCCCGGGGCGTCACCCTCACTCACCCCACCCCGGCCAGCCCTACCGCCCGAACTTGTCCATCAGTCCGGCAGCGTCCTGCCTCCCACCGGAGTCCTGCCGTGCGCGTGCACCTTCACGCCCACCACAGGAGTCCTGCCGCCCGTGTGTGGCTTCCCGCCCACCGCCGGGGTCCTGCCGTACGTGAGTGGCTTCCCGCCCACCGCCGGGGTCCTGCCGGACATTCACTCCGTCCGGGACACCGACCGAGTCTTGCCGTCGTGCGTCGGCTGCGGCCGGCTCCTCTCCCCCGTCCTGCCCGTTCGCCTCCCTCCGCTCCCGTCGCTCGCGATGCATCAACTGACGCACCACGCGCACGAGCTCGGATGGCTCGAAGGGCTTCGCGAGAAAGGCATCGACACCGGAAACCGGCCCGCCGGCCACCTCGTGCTCCCCGCACGCACTGATGATCGCCACAGGCAGATGACTGGTCCGCGGATCCGCCCGCAACCGCTCCGCGGTCTTGATCCCGTCCAAACGAGGCATGACGACGTCCAGGGTGACGACATCAGGACAAACCCGATGCACGACATCCAGACATTCGGCACCATCGGCCGCGGTCACGACCTCGAACCCCTCGAGTTCGAGATTGACCCTGATCAACTGCCGGATCACCTTGTTGTCATCGACAACGAGCACCCGACCGGACACGCCTGACACACACACGAGAGTAGGACCCCCCCACCAGCTGCGTCCGGGTTTTACCCACTTCTGACCCGTGCGAGGGACCCCACCCCCCATGACACCCCCGAAATCCCTGTTCACAGGCACACCCCCCAAGCTGGTAGGGTTCTACCCGTCGCCACAACCACAGCGACGAACGCCCCCGTAGCTCAGGGGATAGAGCAACGGCCTCCGGAGCCGTGTGCGCAGGTTCGAATCCTGCCGGGGGCACTTCGCAAGAAGTGCCAAACAGACCCCGTGATCAGCGGAAACGCTGGACGCGGGGTCTTGTTGTATGTGCAGGCGTGTGCAGCGCTGAGCCGCCGTATGTCGAGGTCTGTGGACGAGGCGTGGACGGGATCTTGCAGCATCGCCGCAGGTGAGCACAGGCGACGGTGACGGCCTAGCAGTGCCATGCAACCCCGGCGGGCGGGCAGGCCGTGGATGCCGTCGATACGGGTAACGCCGGCGTGCCGCGAAAAGATCGCTCTCGCGAGGGGAGGATCTTGGGTTGGACTGAAGCGGCTGGTGGGCGGACACTCGCGCAGCGGCTAACTCGCCTGCCTCATATGGTTGTTCGTCTGACAAAGTGCCGAACTGACAAGGTTCGCAACGTTAGACTCCCTCGCGACGGTGGTCAGCGACGGACAACACGGAGGACAAGAATGAGCGCGAGCGGGACCCGCACTTGCTCTTGGTGCGGCGAGGGAGGGCACGACAGACGGTCGTGCGACGTCTCTCCCAACGCTGGGAAGTGCAGTGTGTGTGACTACCGCGGGCATGACAAGCGAAACTGCCCGCGCAAGTGAGGAAGCACCACCGCGAGTAGGGCTCAAAACGAGGAAGGCCCCAGACGACACGCCTGGGGCCTCAGTGCTGGGACGGACGGCTCACTCGTATTCGCGGAGTAGGTCCTCGATGCGCCGGTTGGCGACGTCCTGGCGCCCGTCGAGGCACTTCGCGTAGCGGGTCAGCAGGACCTCGACGCTGTTGCCGGCGCGCTCCGCCACCTCAGTCGGGTCGACACCCGCGTTGAGCCAGGTCGACAGCGCCGAGTGCCGAAGATCGTATGGCCGACTCGCTAGCGGCGAGGCAGCAACGGCCGGCGGAAGCGCGAGAAGCCGGGCCTCCTGCCAGACGCGGTAGTAGGTCGAGGACGGAACCACCGAGCCCTTCTCGCTGAAGAACAGGCGCCCGTCGTCCGCTGTGCCGAAGGTGTTCAGGTGCTCACGGAGAACGGCAACCAGGTGGGGCGGGATGGGCACACGCCGAACGTCCTCGGTCGGCCGGTTCTTCAGCCCGCGGTCGTCGTGGGTCTCCCCCGAATCAGTCCACTGCTTGCCGGCTGTCGGTCGAGTCCGATGAAGGAGTGCCGAGCCCCAGCCTTGCTCGGGGAGGGTGAGGTCCGTCTCGACCAGGCCGACGGCTTCTGCCGGGCGAAGGCCACCGAAGTACATCGTCGCGAAGAAGCCGACGAGGCGACGACCGCGAGCACGCCGGTACCCACCGATGTAGGAAACGGCCGTCAGCAGGTTGCGAGCCTGCTCCGGGTTGGCGACGACGCGAGGGTCGACCTGGTTGGAGACCTTCGGCTTCTGCCAGCGGACGGCCGTGATCGGGTTCTCCCGCAGTTCCCCCAGGTCCAACGCATAGTTCGCTGCGTTGACGAGGGTCCGACGCTTGCGCCGCACGGTTTCCGCAGCGGCCGCGGTCCCGTCGAGCTTCAGTTTCAGAGAGTCGAGCACCGCACGAGCCGTTGCCGGCTCAGCAAGATCAGCGAGTGGCCGAGATGCCTTGGACACCCAGTGAAGGACATTCTCCACATCGTCCGGCACTTCTCGCTCTGCGGGCCCCGGAATCACGAAGGCCCAGTTCCGTAGGGCTCTACGGATCGACTCGTCGGTCGGACGCCCGGGGCGATCACCAAGGAGTTCAACCGTGACGCTGGTCAGCGATTCATTGATGCCGTCTCGCGTATTGGGAGCGGCATGGGGCCACTTCATCGCGAGGTACGTGAGGGCGAAGTCGTACCACGATACGGCCGACTTCTTCTCCTCCATCGAGTCAGGGAGGCCGGATTCCGTATCGAACTCTTCGCCGTCCCGCATCGCTCGCATGAGCTTCGTGCGGTAGTGATCGGCGAGCGCTTTGGTGCGGAACGACTCCGAGAAGACGTTGCCCGCCACGGACCAGCGGACACCGTACGACGGCGTCTTGGTGTCGCGCTTACGGACGCTCCAGACCTTCACATCGAGGGACTTCACGCGGCCGTCTCCAATCCGCGGAGCCAGGTGTCGAAGTCGCTCCGCCACACTCGAAGCTCTCCGTTGGGAAGCTTGAACGCAGCCGGCCCCTGCCCCAACTCACGCCAGCGATAGAAGGTGCGCCGCGAAACTCCGTTCAGCTCGGTCAGAATCTGACGAGTGGTCATAAGCTCGTCTCTCATGCCCGCTCTCCTTCCAGGTCGAGTTCGGCGCGCAGTTCCCGTGCGTGTTCGCGGCTGTGCTGGATGTCGCGGCGGATGTTGGCAGCGAGCCAGGACTCTCCCGGTGTCGCGCCGTGGCCGGCGTAGGACCAGTGGGCGACGACGAGAACGGTGGCTTCCGGGTGGTCGCCGGGGTCGGGCAGGCCGAGGGCGGCGCGTTGCTGGGCGGCGCGGTAGTCGGCGCGGACCTGGCGTAAGGCGCCGAGGGTGGTGGAGTAGCGGCGGGATTTGGTGGAGAAGTGGCCGCGGAAGCCCAGCATGTGAGCCCAGGCCCGCAGGCGCCGGTCCGGGTAGGCGGCATCGAGGTCCATGCAGGCTTCCATCAAGCGCCGCGGGTGGTCCGGGACGTCGAGGAGGATCAGGGCCTCCTTGTTGCCGACAGGGTGGTCGACGGAGCCGGTCGTCTCGGCGGCTTTGGTGGCGTACTTGGCGACGTAGGCCGCGACCGCCTGTTCCGTCAGTTCCTCGCCGTTACCGAAGGCGCCGATGGGCTGAACGTCGAGCTGGGTGCCCCACTGGAGGACCCAGTCGTTGACGAAGCCGTACTCCTCGTTGGCCGGGACGACGACGCGGACGCGGGCGGCGGCGGCGCGGATGGCGTCGGTGAGGAGGTCGAGGGTGGCCCAGCGCGGGGGCGGGGTGACGGGACCTTGGGGGCCGTCGAAGCGGATGACGGCGTGGAAGTGGACGGCTCCACGCTTCTGGTACTCAGCGACCTTGCCGAAGGACACCCGGGACTGTTCGCGGGCGGCTTTCTGGGTGAGGCCGGCGCGGGCGGCGATCTCGCGGCGGAGGTAGATCGTGAAGTAGCGCCACAGCTCGGAGGCGTGGTTGTTCCACAGCACCGCGCCCGCGTAGTCGTACGAGGACGGGTCGAGCGGGGTTCCGAGTTCGGGCGCGTCCTCCTGGTGCTGCTTCCCGCAACGGCAGGGGCGGGTGCCGGGCCGGTTGTGGACCGGGCCGAAGGACGGGGCCGTGAGGGTGGCGAAGACGCGAGGGTGATCCCGGATCGTCTCCGGCGTGCCCTTGTCGGGGTTGCCGATGAGTCCGGCGCGGATGAGGTGGTAGGTGTCTCCGGCGTAGGTCCAGGCGCAGGAGGGGCAGCGGGAGGCGCGGCGGTTGCCGCAGGCGACGCGCAGGACGCCGCCGGGTTCGGCGTCGGTGTTGTAGGCGTGCAGGACGGTCTTGGTGGCGGGGTCGAGGGTTTTGGTGCCGCCGGTGAGGCGGATGGGGGCGGTGCAGCCCTGGGTGCGGCGGATTTGTTCGGTGAGGCGGTCGAAGCCGGGGGACCCGGCCAGCCGGAGCAGGTCGCTCAGGGTGGCCGGGTCCAGGCCCGCCGCGGTGGCGGTGTCGGTCAAGGCGGTCACTTCCCGGCGCGGACGAGGGTGGCCGGGGCGGTGCGGGTGCCGGTGCCCTGGCAGAGGGGGCAGGTGGCGGCGAGGGTGCGGCGCTGTCCCTCGGGGGTGACGTTTCCGGTGGTGATGTGGACGACGGGGAAGCCGTCGCAGTGGGAGCAGACGCGCTGGGCCGGGGTCTGGGACATGATGAGTACTCCCTTTCGGGTCCGTTGGATCTGGAGGGTGTTCAGGCGCCCGGGGCGGCGGAAGTTTGGCGACCGAGGCCGTCCCGGGGGCCGCTCAGCGTGTGTTGTTGCGCCTGCCGTGGCCCTTGGCCGCATACATCGAGGCGTCGGCGGCCGAGAGGGCGTCGGTGAGGGTGGGGACCGGCAGTTGGTCGGGGTAGCAGTGGCCGACCGATGCCGAGACCGGCAGGACGTGACTGCCGTGGGTGACCGGTTCGTCGAGGGCGAGGCGGAGGCCGAAGAGGTCGGCGGTACCGAGGGTGGTGATGGCGGCGAACTCGTCTCCGCCGAGGCGGGCGGCGATGCCGTGGCGTCCGCACCAGTCGTTCAACCGCTGTGCGGTGGCGGTGAGTACCGCGTCCCCGGCGGCGTGGCCGTGGGTGTCGTTGACGGCCTTGAAGTCGTCCAGGTCCACCAGGAGGACGAGCGCGGTGGGGTGTTTGGCGATGAGGCGTTCGGCGCGGGCGGTCCATCCGGCGCGGGTGTGCAGGCCGGTCAGCGGGTCGCGGCGGGCGGTGGCCAGGCGGTGCCAGAGCAGTCCGCCGTGGAGGGCCCAGCCCAGAGCCGGTAAGCCAGCCGCCGCGATCGTCTGCGTGTCCATGGAGGTCACCGGCCCTTCTGCATGTCGCGGACGACCAGGCGCAGGACGACGGCGATCAGGGCGACGGAAACCCCGGTGATGGCGACCGCGAGGAGCATCGAGACCAGGACGGCGCCAACGACCAGGACGACGGCGCCACCGCCGGCGGCGAGGGCGAGCGCGCTGCCGGGGGTGAGCTGAACCGTGGTCCGGGGCGTGGCGACCGGCGCCGGGACGGCGGTCTGGGTCGGCTCGATGTCGGCCGCGGGGGCGGGCTTGTGGATCGGGATGGTGTGGCCGGTCGGGAGCGGGTTGACCGGGATGCGGGGCTGGAGCATGACGGGTCTCCCTACTTGGCGATCTGGTCGATGAGCGGGGCGAAGAGGCTGTCGGCGAGGAGGTAGCCGCCGAGGAGGAGTACGGCGACGAGCCACCAGGGCGGGCGGATGAGCTTGATGCCGAGGCCGCCGACGACGATCAGGGCGAGCGAGAGCGGAACGTCCATGGCGCGGGTCTCCTTGAAGGTCAGCGGGGGTTGCAGCGGTGGGTGCTGGCGGCGAGTTCGGCGGCGGCGCGGGTGTTGTAGTCCGCGGAGAACTCGCAGCGCGGGGCGGTGCACACGGCGGTGTGCTTGGTGCGGCCCCGGCCGTCGCGGTGGGTACCGACCTGCACCGGGCCGAACCGGGTCACGTTGTGGAAGCGGTTCGGACGCATGGGCCTGCCTCCTTTCTTGTCAGGCGAGTTGGAGGGCGATGGAGTCCGCGAGGGCCGGGGGCATGCCGTGGCGGGCGCGGAGGGTTTCCGCGTCGATCGGCTGGCCGGTCTGAGCCCGATGGGCGTCCGCGATCTTCTGGGCGTGAGCCATCAGGGCGGGCGGCACCGATACGGCGGGCGGCGCGGGAACGAGATCGGGCTGGGGCGCTGTCCCGGCGGGAGCGGGTTCGGCCGACGGCAGCTCGGGCGCCGGGTTGGGGACGCGCTCCACGGTGAGTTCCGAAGCGACTTCGGGTTCTTCGACGGGTTCGGGTTCCGGCAGGGGTGCGGGGGTCGGGGCGGGTGCGTGGGCGAGGAGGGTGCCGCCGAGGAAGGCGAGGGCGGGCCATCCGGCGACGAGGATGCGCAGCCAGTCGGGGACGTCGTTCATGTCGAGGAGTCCGGCGGTGGCGACGTTGGCGCCGAGGGATGCGATCAGGGCGATGGCGAACCAGAGCCAGGCGTCACGGTTGCCGCCGTCTTTGCGCATCCGGCGCCAGGCGGCCACCAGCAGCAGGTCGACGCTGACCGGGTAGGCCCAGGCCTTCCAGCCGTCCTGTCCGGCCGCGGCTGCCAGGTCGTGCAGGTGGGCGAAGGACAGGGCACCGGCGATGACGGCCTGGATGAGCACGGCGTCGAGGCGGAGGGTGCGGAACACGAGGTCGTCTCCTTCCTGGGTCAGGTGGTGCCGGTGCCGAAGCAGTCCGGGCACAGTCCGGTCTGCGTGGCGTTGATCGCCCGGTGCTTACGTCCGACGAGCACGGTCGTCGTGGTCTCGCCGGTGCCGGCGCAGGTGCCGCAGGGCGGCGGGACGGGCGGGGGCTTGGGCAAGCGGCGGCGCGGAGCCGGCGTCTTTTTCACGGTGCTCATGGCGGTTCCCTTTCGGCTTCGGGCATGGGTCGGGTAGGGACCTGGCGTGAGACGGTCACGCCGACCGAGGGAAGAGGAGCGTCAGCTCGTTGCCGGAACCGGCTTCACCAGCACGGGCGCCGCAGGCCCGGCGAGGGTGGGGATGTTCGGCCGGTACGGGGAGAGGGCCGGGATGTCCGGGGTGAGGTGTGCGTGCTCGGCGCAGATGGCGGCGGCTTCGGCGGCGGCGAGTTCCGGGGTGCGGATGCGGGACCAGCCGCCGGAGGTGTCACCCGCCACCGCGAGGCCCGGCTTGTCGGGCGGGATCGCGGTCACGGCCACGACCGCGTCCGGGGCGATGTCGCCGAGACCCATCTCCGCGGTCTGCTTGTCGTTGACGCGGTGCACGACGCGGCCGGTGAGCTGGGCGCGGAGCGCGGTGGCGCCCTTGCCGAGGTCGGAGCCGAAGCGCTGTCCGCAGATCTCCAGGAACATGCCGGCCGCGCGGGCCATCTGCCCGAGCCGGATCAACTGGGTGACCATCCGGTCCCGGCGCTCCTCGTCCTTCTTCGTGGCGACGAGGAAGAGTTCCGCGACCTCGTCCACCAGGAGCACGATCGGTACCGGGCGGAGGCTGTCGGGCAGTTCCCACACGTCGGAGGCGCCCAGGTTGCTCAGCAGGTCGAAGCGGGTTTCCATCTCCGCCACCAGGGCGTCCAGCAGCCCGGATGCTTCGTCGGGGGTGATGGCGAGGGCGGACAGCCGGGGCGCGAATCCCTTCTGCTCGACCCCCCGCTTGCAGTCGATGCCGACCAGGGCCACCCGCAGCCGGGCGAGCCCGGCGATCAGGTTGCGCTGGTACATGGACTTGCCCGACTGGTTCGCGCCGAGCGTCAGCGCGTGCGGGACCTTGAAGTAGTCCCGGACGAACGGGGTGCCGTCCTCCCGCAGCGCGACCGCAACGGCCATCGGTCCGGCCGGAATGCTGCGGGGCATTTTCACCTTCCGCAGAACGTCGTAGCCGGTCATGCGCAGCTCGACGAACCCGGGCTTGGTCTCCATCACGTTGACGGAGTGGACGCCCCAGGCGTGCCGCAGCCGCTCGGAGGCCGCCATCACGTCGGCGGGTTCCAGACCGGCCGGGAGGCGCAGAGTGACCCGCAGCCCGGTCGAGGACACCCGGACCCGGCGGATCTTCGGCGGCACCGGCTGAACATCCGGGCGGCGGGCGAGGTTGCGGACCATGAACGCCCGCAGGCGGGAGGGCTGCACCGTCAGCCCGCACACGTCCATCGTCGAGCGGTACGTCACCGCGAACCGCGTGGCCGCCACCGGCAGTCCGGCCAGCGACCAGAACACGCGCGGCGCGCGGACCTTCGCGTATCCGAGGCCACCGCCCGCACCGGCGAGCGGGAGACCGACCTCCCATAACGTCGAGATGTCGGTCATGGTCAGGCCCCCATCGGGGTGATCGCGACGGCGCGGAACGAGATGCCGTGACGGGTCTGGCCGTTGAACGTGTTCTCCCAGTCCCGGGCCTTGAGGCCGATGACCGAGACCGGCATGCCCGGGGCGAGCCCGTCGGGGAGACCGGTCTCCGGAACGGTCACCTGGTAGAGGTTGCCCTCCCCCTCGTCCGAGATCAGCAGACCCACCGTGGACAGCCCGGCACCGGTCTCCCGGTCCATGGCGCGCTCACCGGTCTGCTTGCTGACGAGCTTCGGGGCGGGGGCCGTGGCCACGAACACCACAGCAGTCGACGTGTCGATCTTGAAGGACGGCATCAGCACTCCCTACGTTGTTGGGCAGCCCGAACTGGAACTGCCAACTCGCTGTCCTAGGACTGCGAGCGACTGAGTAGATAGTGGCCCGTAGTCCTAGGACTGTCAACAGTCCTAGGACTGTGTTTGACTTGTTCCTGTCGAGAGGGGTACGTGATGGCGCCCAAGTGGCGGGAGCTGGCGGACAAGCTGGCCGAGCAAATCAGGAGGGGTGACTACGAGCCGGGCCAGGCCTTGCCGCAGATCAGAGCGCAGGTCGATGCAGGCGAAGGCTCCAAGGCCACCGTCCATGCCGCGTACAAGGCCCTGGAGGCGGAGGGTCTGGTCACCTCCACGCGCGGCCATGGGACTGTCGTACGTCAGCAAGTGCCCCTCAAGCGACTCGGCATCGCCCGGTACGACAAGGCGAAGTGGCGCGACGGCGACGAGGTGGCGTTCATCGCGGACCGGGTCGCCTCAGGGCGGGCGTACCGCCGCAACGAACAGACGCAGACGGTGAGCCTCGTCGACGCCCCGCCGGCGGTAGCAACTGCCCACGGCCTGGAAACCGGAGCTCCGGTCTACGCCCGGGCCCGGCTGGTGAAGGAAGGCGACCAGCCGACGCACACACTGACCAGCTACTACCGCCCCGAGCACGTCGAGGGCACTCGGATCGTCGACCCCACACCCGGTCCGGCCGGCCGAGGCGGCGGCTACCGAGTCCTCTACGACGCGGGTTACGAGATCGACCACATGAAGGAGTCGCTCTTCGCCCGCACTCCGACAGCGGACGAGGCGAAGCTCCTCCAGCTCCCCCCGGGCGAACCCGTGGTCGAGCTGCATCGGACGACGTACACGGCTGACGGCACAGTGGTCGAGTTCGCCATCGGGGTACATGCCGCTTCCCGTTTCGCCTGGGAGTACGACTTCAAGGTCCCGGACTCGGCGAAGGACAGGGACGGCCAGCAGTGATCTCCACCCAGGACTGGGCCGACACACAGCGCCTGTGGGACTACCACCAGATGGGCCACACACCGCGGCCCTGCTCAGTGGCGATCGGACTCGGCAGCCACGACTTGGGCGTGGCCGACGCCGCAGCCGACCTGTACAAGCGCGGCATGGCCCCACTCCTCGTGTTCACCGGGGCAACGAGCCCGACGACGCGTGAACGCATGCCCCGCGGCGAGGCCGTGCACTACCGCGAGCGGGCGATCGAACTCGGCGTCCCCGGCTCGGCAGTGATGGTGGAGCCACGGGCCCGGAACACGGGCGAGAACATCCGCTTCTCACGGGACCTCCTCGCCGAGGCCGGCATCAAGGTGTCCTCAGTCCTGCTGATCAGCAAGCCCTACGAGGAGCGGCGGGCCTACGCCACGGCGCGGAAGCTATGGCCCGAAGTCGAGATCGTCAGCGCTTCGAGCCCGATGACACTCCAGGACTATGTCGACTCGATCGGCGACGCCCGCATGGTCATCGACATGCTTGTAGGCGCTCTCCAACGACTACTGGTCTACCCAGAACAGGGCTTCATGATCAGTCAGGACGTACCTGCCGGCGTGCTCGCCTCGTACGAACGCCTCTGCCAAGGTGGATTCACGAGCCGCCTGCTCCGAGACATGGAGGGACAGCCCCTCCGGCCTTCCCACTAGGGCCTGGCTGCTGGATCACGTCGCGGTCGTGGCGGCTGGCGAACCTTCACGCGGACCTCGAAGAACGAAAACCCGTGCAGGAGCCGTCGCCCCCTGCCAAGGTGATCCAATGACCACCCTGCCCAGCGATCCCGAGATGGCGGACCGGATCCTGATAGGCATCGGGCGAGAGGCGTTCAAGCACGCCCGAGACCTGCTGCATGCCGCCCGACTGATCCTCGACGCAGAGATCTGGTCGGTCGCCTACGCCAACGCGGCTCTCGCTCTGGAAGAGATCGGCAAGGCGGCGCTCTGCTCTGCGATTCTGCCTATGCCCCTCGCCCAGCGGCAGGCGGAAGTCGACGCTTTCCCCGACAGGTTCACCAGCCATGAGGCCAAGTCCTTCTCCGCGCACCTCGTCCTGCGGATCGCAGAGGAGGGCGCGACCGAGGGCATGGAACAGATCTTCAAGCGCGCCGAGCGGGACGCGAAGCGCACGAATAAGAACAAGTTCCGCGGTCTGTACGTGGACTACAAGAATACTGGCCACCTTCTCAGGCCCGGCGACATCACGAAGGCCCAGGCCAGCGAGCTGATTTCCACCGTTGACAGGGTCCTCACCCTCTCCGCAGATGCCGAGGACGCCATGGGGCAGCCCGAGATCTACTTGTCCTTCATCCGCCAGCTCCGTGACACGTACGGCTCTGCAGACGTGTGGCAGGACCTGGCAGAAGGCATGGACGAGATCCTGCCCGCCATATCAGCGATCGCCCGGGACGAACTGTCCCCGCAGGAGGCGCTGAAGGCGACCGGCCTAGGAGCGCTTCTGGACGGTCTCGTCCCCATGCAGACGGTTGGGCCCGCATCCGATGATCAGAAGGAACCCGTCTAGGCGTACCGAGCACGAGGCCACAGCAAGGTGTTACAGGTTTCTCTACCTCATCAAGGCACCCGCCGCGCACGGCGCGGCGCGCGCGGCCCGTCGCCCGGGCCTGCGCTCCTGTCTACGCCCCGCTCCAGCCCGGCCGCCGTCCGCACGCCTGACAGCTCGGGTTGATGGGTGACGGACCCACGGCGTGGCCGAGGCCGTGCGCGAGTGCGGCTCAGGACGATGCCTCCGGCGGGGGCGCTCAGGCTCCGGGATGGAGGGGGCCCGTGCGCGGGTGCCGGCCGTGGGGTGTGGCGGTGGGGGACTCCCATCCCGTCTGCCGTCGACCCAGGCAGAGCCGAGCAGACACGGCACCGGGCGTCCAGGTCGTTCGTACAGTGGCGCGCTCCACCTGGACGCCCGGCACCGCGCCTGCTCCACGGAGTGTGGGTCGACGGCAGACGGGATGGGAGTTGCGGCGGCGGTGGGCTGAGATTGCGAGCGTCATGCGACAGCTCCCGCCCAAAGCCACTTCGCCGCCCGATACAGCTTGCGCACCCTTCGAAGAAGCTCAGTAACCCCAGAGAGACACAGGCCAGAGGGGATGCCACAGGTCCACTGGAAGAGTCAGGCTGAGCCAATCCCAGCACTACCCTCACCGTTCATGCCACGCAACCGCTGCGCTAGGTCATCAACAGGCGTCCATACATAGGACCGCCCCAATTTACCTTTCTGAAGCAGGCCATACTTCTCCAGGCCAATAAGATCTTGCCGCGCGGTCTCATAGACGATCATATGACTCGTCATATGCGACTGGGCCGAAACAGATGAACCCGGGTTCTTCAATGCGTGATTAAGCAGGGCAATCTGCCGATGATTAAAGACCTTCTGTGCGCCCGAAATGCTCTGCTGCAGCTCGCGAACCTCTTCCGCCTTCCTGAATAGATAGTCATGCAGCTGAGAAATCGATCTCTGCAAGACACCTAGCTGATACAGGTGGAAGTACGTGAGATCATTTTCATCATCCTCGGAATGCAGGTAGCTGTGAGCATACTTGGAAGGCGCATTCTTAAGGATGGGCGAGATGGCTACATACTCAGTCAGCCAATACCCTTGCCTCAGCATCAGCCAGTAGAACAAGATCCTTGCGGTTCTCCCATTGCCGTCCTCGAATGGATGATCGTATCCGATCATAAAATGTACCGTGATCGCCCGCAGAACAGGCGGCACGTACACCTCATCTAGTTCACCGTTTGCGAAGTCGCACAATCTCTGCACTCGCTCAGGGAGTGATTCGGCAGGTGGGGGCTCATGCAGAAGCATTTCCCCATGCCAGACGGCCACACGATCCTCATCCGGACGCTGGAAACGGCCGGATGCATCAGGATTATCGAGGGTCCCATCTGTAACCACTCGATGAATCTCGCAAATCATTTCAGGCGTTAGTCGCTGATTTCGCAACTCGCCCACCATGCGCATCGCCTGGTAGTTGTTGTAGATCATTCGCTCGTCGCGGTCACGGGGCTGACGCTGAGTGCGAATCATCTCCTTGGCGACCTTGCGACTCGTCGAAGCGCCTTCGAGCTGACTAGAGTTGATCGCCTCCTCAATCAAAGAATTGATCAGGTAGCGGTCACGGGTAGCAGGGTTAGTCACCTCCTCACTAATGGTGATCTTTCCACTAGCATCCCGAGTTACCTCCTCCAAGGATTTAAGCACAACATCAGGGAGGGCGAAGCGAAAAGGATTTCCATCAGTATCCACCAGGGGCAGGATGCGCTGCACTCGGCGGCGAGCGAGCTTGATTCCAGCCCACCATTCTTCGTGCGTCAGACCTTCCGGTGGGTTCTTATAACGAAGTTTGTCCCATGGGAGATATGGGTCAGTAGGACCCGCCCCAGGGGCGGTCAGAATGCGCGCCAACTTCCCAGATTCAGACTTCACAATGAGCTGCATAGTTTCCTCCGATGGAGGAGGTGGCATCGGCCTTCTCATACGCATCTCCCGCTCCTTAAGGGGCTACCCTGCCCTTACGCATGACCTCTACGGACACTCGGCGCATTAGTGCAGCCTTCCCGAGCAAGTTACGGAAGAGCGTCAGCACTGCCGCGCCGCAGGCCGACACTGGAAGCCACGGGCTTCAAGGCGGCTGCCCTGGCGTGCAAGCCTGACGGCCGACCGCCTGACCGCAGCACTCGCAAAGACTGGGACCAAACTACTAGCGAGCTACTACTAGCCCCCAGACTAGTAGATCGTTGCCTCATCGACGTAGGTCAGCCTGACTGCAACACAGGCCGGCACACGGATGGCCGCAAAGACTCTGACGACCACCAGCAAGCTCAAAGCCCCCTGCACCCTGGCACGCAAGCCAGACAGCCCACGCCTCACCGCGGCACTCGCAAAGACTGGGACCGAACTACTAGCGAGCTACTACTAGCCCCCAGACTAGTAGATCGTTGCCTCATCGACGCAGGTCAGCCTGACTGCAACACAGGCCGGCACACGGATGGCCGCAAAGACTCTGACGACCACCAGCAAGCTCAAAGCCCCCTGCACCCTGGCACGCAAGCCAGACAGCCCACGCCTCACCGCGGCACT
>NZ_JBFPNH010000016.1:106403-161953 GCF_040815545.1 Streptomyces sp. LMG1-1-1.1
CGCAAAGACTGGGACCGAACTACTAGCGAGCTACTACTAGCCCCCAGACTAGTAGATCGTTGCCTCATCGACGCAGGTCAACATCTGGCAAGGGCTGCCAGCCCCGCAAAGTAGTGACCCTCTTCGAGCTGAAGCACCCAACCGACCTTCCAAGCTGCAGTGCCGAACAGTCTTGGCTTCCGCCGTGCTGGGAAACGATGAGCTGCATGACGAGTGATGTCGACAGGAAAGCAGCCGAGCACTTAGCCAATCAGGCTCACAAGGTGGGGCGGGCAGTTGGGCAGCAGCGCTGGCGTGACGTGCTGCGGCGGCTGAGCCGCGGGCGGTTCGGACGGCAGCGTGGGTGGGCGAGAGTGCCGAAGCTGGACACGCCATGGCAGGACACCTCCTCGGGGGAACGGCAAGGTTGGCGCGAGCGTGCCGCCAATCTCGATGGCGAGTTCGCCTTCAGCGTCGACTACCAGGTCTGCCCGGACTGTCAGCTTGGATGGGTGGAGCAGCCGTACACGCTGCCGGAGTATCAGCGGTGCGGGCTGGCCTCCGCCGGCCTCGCAGCGCTGCGGATCGAACATCCAGGTCTGTCATGGCACACCTTGGGCGGGCACCTGCGTGATTCCAAGAGGTTCTGGGAAGCCGTGGGCGCCGATGTGCCTGGTGCTTACCAACAGCGAAGCCCGTGTGCCCACATCACTACTGGATGAGGCCCCACGGCGCCCTGAATGCGGCCTATCTGTGGACCTGCCAGGCTCGACCGCTTACTTGTAGGCCCCTGACCTGCACAGACGCCTCCGAAGCACGCGGCCTCCGGAGCCGTGTGCGCAGGTTCGAATCCTGCCGGGGGCACTTCGCAGGAAGTGCCACACAGACCCCGTGATCAGCGGAAACGCTGAACGCGGGGTCTTGTTGTATGTGCAGGCGTGTGCCGGGCTGAGCGGCCGTATGTCAGAGCCGGTGGACGAGGTGCGTGGACGGGATCTTGGGGCATCGCCGCAGGGGGGTCCGCAAGGAGACAAGGACGGCCGCTCCTCCGAAGGGCACGGCTCATGCTTTGCTCCATGCCTGACCATGGCGAGCCACGTTGTACACCTGCTCGACCTGCTCGACCTGCTCAGCCGTCCACCCTGAGAGCTGCGCCAGAGCGGCTACTTGGCGCTCCACCTCATCAAGGCAGGCTGGGGCTGGCCTCGTCCAAAGTTCTACCTAGCTAGCGTGCATCTGCCGGTCGACGGCGGGCTATGTGCGCTTCCAGCAGTCTCGCGGCCAGTTCGTGGTGCAGCTCAACTGCGAGATGCATCGGCGTCAGGCCGTCGCCCCTGGCGGGTAGCTCGGGGTGAGCGCCGTAAGCGAGTAGGACAGCAGTGCATGCGGCCTGCAACGGTGTGCCCGTCTGGACGGCGACGTCGGCCTCGCTGTCGATGGCGTGGAGAAGCGGAGTCCAACCGTTGTGGGTGTCGAACTCGTTCGGGTTGTGGCCGGCGTCCAGAAGTCGGGTCAGCTCTTGCAGATCGTCGCTCTCCACGGCCTGGTGGACCGGGGACATCCTGTACTCCATCGCGCGCTGGAGCGCGGCAAGCCCGTGGAACTCGTTCATGCCCGGATCCAATCAGGGGTGATCGTGGCCCGAAGTAGAGGGGGCGTGCAGGTGGCTCGCGCCACGACGGTTTTCGAGATCAGGCAGGTGGTGCGCGGTCGGCGCTGGCAGGTCGCCTCTTGGCCATCGACGAAGCCCGGCCGTCGGTTGGGTCCCGGACGGGTCTCCGGGCCGCCCCCAGACAGGCCGGGGATGCAACCATTCCTTTCAGAGCTGGAACCCCCGGAAGCCGACCGCGCGCTTGAGACCTTAGAGGCCGGCGCTGACAACGGCCGCGGCGCGATTGGCTGTTGCACGCTGCGTGGCTAACTGTGGCGCGCAGCACCACCTGCGGACAGTAACCGGCTTGGCACTGTGGTCTGTTTGCGGACGGGCTCATAGATGACAGTCCCGTCTAGCCCCTTGACCTGCCGTAACGTGTCGGACGCATGGGTCCTCCGGTGTCGGGTGCGCAGGTTCGAGTCCACTTCCACCGCACTCCGCATGCTCCCGTCGGCTGTGCGTGGCGAGGACGACCTCTGTATGCCGAGAAGCGATACCTCCGGTGATCGCCTGCCGAGGTCGACGCGCTATAGCCCCCAGGGCCGCAGATTCCCCGCAGCACGCTGAGGTCCCGGAGGAGACTGGGGTCGGGCCAGGAGGAGGGGTGGGAGCTCCAGCGTGCAGTGACGAAGCGAGCGGTCCGGGTGGGGGTGTCGTGGCGGCTTCCTATGGCGCCGCGCGCGTTGGAGCCCGGGGCGATCTGCCGGCCGAAGGCGTGGGGTTAAGGGGTGAGGTCGGGTGGGAGTAGGGCGGTGATGTGGTGGTGTTCGGCGGGGGTTGGGGCGGGGGTACGGGCTAGGCGGAGGAGGCCGAGGTGGGCTTCCGCGGGTTCGTGGGCGGTGAGGAGGTGTTCGGCTGCTGTGATGCGGGTGGTGACGGGGGAATGGGGGGAGTTCAGGAGGGTGGTCAGCGTCTTCTTTGCGCGGCTTCGTAGGGCGGGCCATTTGATGAGTTGGCCGGCTGCTGTGGCGTGGTGGGCGGGGGCGGCTTGTTGGTCGGTGAGGACGCGGTCGTAGGCGGCGACGGCTTCGTGGCCGATGTCGAGCTCTTCCCAGGCTGCGGCGGCGGCGAGGTGTGCTTCGGGGTCGGTGGTGTGGGGGCTGGAGATGTCGTGGAGGATGCGGCGGCCTTCTTCGCCGAGGTCGGTGCCCAGGAGGGCCGCGGCGCTGGCGCGTGTGCGGACGTCGATGGTGGGGATGGCCACCAAGGTACGGAGCAAGGGGATGCGGTTGTAGGCGCCGCTGCCCGGGAGGTGGTGGCAGATGGCTGTGCGGACTTGAGCCGGTGTGGCGTCGGCGGCGGCAAGGTGGTGCCAGCGGCGTAGGCAGGTGGCGACGGAGAGTTTTGACGCGGCGACCCTGTCCGCGAGGGGCGCCTCGGGATCCTTCACCCAGGCCAGGAGGAGGTCGTCGGCGCGGGCGCGGAAGCGACTGCCGCACATCACGTGGGACAGCGGCCCGAGTTCCCTCAACGCGTCCGGGTGGCGCATTGACAGGAGTTCGAGCCACGTCTCGACGGCAGCCTGGGGATCCACCCCCGCGAGGGCGCCCAGGGGAGAGCCGACTGTGTCCGAGTCCCGTCCCAGGGACAGGTACTCCCAAGTTTCCGCGCCGATGCCGGAGGAGCCGAATCCGTCGGCGGTGGTGTGCAGGCTGAGGCGATTCAGGGGCTCGGGGGCGAGGCTCCTCATCAGCTCTTTCCACCGGGTGTATCGGATCAGCCCGAAGGAACGCACCACGGCGCGGGCCCTGATGCGGGGTTCGGCGGCCGAGTCGTTGGCGATGCGGTCGAGGGTCCGTCGGATACGGGGGACCTTCGCGGCGCGATGCCGTAGGTGAGCGGACTCGATGTGCAGGTATTGGTCAGGGGGCATCGCCGTGTCACCGAAGAGGATGTCGAGTCGCTCTCGGAGTATCGCGTCGGGGATGAGTGCGTCGGCGAGATCGAGTACCTCCCACAGGTGCGTGGCCGTCAGCCCCGGCTCGTCCATCAGCCGGTGCAGGGATTCGGAGGCCGCGTGGATGTCGACCTCTGCGAGGGTGGTGAGGGCGCTGATGCGGCGCGCTGTCCCCGAGAACGGATCCAGAGAGGTCCGGCGCAGCAGTTCCGCGGCGGTACTCCGGTGCCCCGAGTTGAGGAGACGTACCGCCGCGTCGAGGCGTACGTCTCCGGGCAGGGCCGCGTCAGCCGCCGTGTCGATCAGCCGGCGTACGGATCCAGTTGATTCCGCCTCGTTCAGGGCGTCGACCGCGCTGAGTCGTTCGGCCGCGCCGATGTCGCCGTCCTTGCTCAGCTGGGACAGCACGTCGCGCACACGCGGTGCCTCTCCCAGGTCGCGAAGAGAGGCGACGCACGTGACGCGTTCCGTGGCTGCCTGGCGAGGATCACCGAGGACTTCCAGTAACAGTTGCTTCGCCCGGTCGCTCTCACCCAGTTCACGGAATACGGCGGCCAAGTGGAGGGACGCCGAATCATGCCAGTCGGACTCCTCTAGGAGATTCCGCGCACAGTCAGCGGCGGCGGCATGGTCACCGAGCTGCAGGAGGTTCCCGACTGCCGCGATACGCGTCCGGAGGGCCAGTCGCCTGTTTCGGGCGGCGCCCTCCACGAGAGCCCGGTCGCGACACCCCGCAACCGCCGCGTCGACCGCGCTCTCGGACGCCTCCGGGGAGCACAGAATCTCGGACCACAGGGTTTGCCAGATCGCCTCCAACTCGCCGTCGCTCCCCCTGGTCATGGCGAGGCCCGCCATGTACCGGATGTGCACGGGCACAGCTGGGTCCTGATAAAAGCTGTCCAGCAGTTCTGGCCGCTCCGCGTGGAGCAGGCTGCTCGTGAGATAGCGGCACTTGTCGGCTGAGGAGTGGGCCAGTGCCTGGTTCGTCGCGATTGCCTCGGCCAAAGCGGTCCGGGCAGAGGGATCCCAACGGGAGTTGAGGAGCACCAAGTCGAGTTCGATGTTGTGTTCCACTGCGTCGATGGAGCCCAGGAACTCGGCGAGCAGTTCCGTGCCGGCCTCCCGATCCACCCTGTACAGGGAATCCGCGGCATCGAAGCGCGCCTGCGGCAGCTGGTCGGGGTCCCGGGCGATCCGGGTGAGTTCGCGACAGGCGGACTGACGCTCACCAACGTCGACGAGCATCCGCGCCGCCGCGATGCGTGCGGACGCCGGCAGGTCTGAATCCCGCGCGAAGGCCGCGGTCAGCTCCGCGGCTCCCTCGCCTCGCCGCACGCAGTATTTCAGCGCGCTGAGACGCGGGCCGTGCGGGACCTCCGGATCACGGACGATCGATGTCAGTTCACGTGGGCCGAGGATCGCGTACAACCGGTCGAGCACCGAGTCGACCTTGAGGTCGCCTACGGCGACGGATCGGCCGTCCAGCTTGATCACGGCTCGGGTGAAACGGGCCGTGAGGCCCTCGTCGATCACCAGGCCGTCGCTCAGGATCGTGGCGCACAGAAGCAGATCCCGCCAGCCACCCGCCTCGACGACGGTCCGGACGAACCCGTCGAGTGACATGCCCTTCTCGTGCCAGCGTGCAGCCAGGAAGAGAACCACGTTGGGCCTCTCGGACGCGATCGCCTCGCGGACGACCTCCAACGCTTCCGGGTCTTTCGGGTTCCGGCGATCGGCAATCGCGCCTGCGGCCAGGTACTCCTGGATGGTGTGGTGAGGGAAGGCCAGCTCGCCGCCACGCTGTGTGACCAAACCCGTGAAGGTGAGGGTGCGGAAGATGAGGTCCCTGGAGGCATCCATCGCCGGGAACGTCGCGGCGAGGCCTTCCCATGCTTGGTCGACCAGTGGGCGTGAATCCCCGCCCTGCCTCATTTCGGCTACGTGACCCAGAACTTCGTGCACGGCCTCCAGGAACTCCGGCGTGACGCCGTCGATCCTCGGGTCGCCACGCCTCAGTCGCTGAGCCCCCTTGTTCCGCAGGATGTGTAGGAACTGCCGGTAGAGATCGGCCGGGTTGCGCGGCAGGTCCGATGTCGCGGCGACGACGCAGATCATGGTCAGGTACAGCGGGTTGCGGGCCGCTTCGCCGAGGCGACCCTGACGGAGGCCCACTACCAGCTCGCCAGCCCGTCGTGCCGGGCCGGGCGCCTTCAGAACGGTGAACCACGCCTCGGCGACGGCTCTCATCGAGGTCTCGTTGAAGGGCAACAACGCGTAACGCCTCAGCCCGTCCAGCCGGTTCATCTCCGCCATGACCAACGATCGACTAGCCACCACGAAGCGGAGGCACGGTTCCCGTGCCCAGCGCTGGATCAGCTGGATGACCCTGCCCCGGTCCTCGGGATCCAGCACCTCGTCGAGACCGTCGACGCAGACGAGCCAGTCCACATCCGGCATCGGCGCTGCCTCGAAGTAGTTCGGCGGGAGTGATCGCCTCAGCCCGGGCAGGTCCCGTGCCACGGCTGCCGACAAGGCCTCGCCGAACGGCAGCCCGAGCAGCTGCTCGGCCGTCACACGCACCGGCAGATACGGCGGGGCGTGCACCGGATCGTCGAGCCATGCGGAGGCCGCGGTGAACGTCAGTCGGCGCAGCACGCTCGACTTGCCGGATCCGGCCCCGCCCGTGAACAGCACGTGGCGGTGATTGTCCAGGACACTAGTGGCCGCGGTCGGCTCTTTGCGCCCGGGTTGACGGGTGGTAGAAGTGTCGGCGGCGCCTGAGGCCTCCTGGCGCACGTACACGGTGGACAGCGGGATGTGTCCGACGTCGGCGAGCAACGCGGCGTAGGGATGTTCGTCGGCGGCCTCCCGTGCCGCCTCCAGGTAGTCGCGCAGCGCCGTGCCGGGATAGCGGAAACCCCCGGCCCGTAGTTGATCGTCCGTGAGCCTGTGCAGCCAGGGGGTCGGAGGCTCCGGAACGGGGCAGCGCGCCAGGATCTCGGCGACGGGGACCATGTGCGCGCTACCGGCCAAGTTCGAACGGGCGAGCATTCCGCACACGGCGCCTGTGCGCTCGTTCACCACCGGGCTGCCGCTGAAGCCTTCGCCGACGGGGGTACCGAACGCGCGAGGCATGGGCATGGAGCCGTCGAAGGTCAGCCGGGAGTCACCCTGGTATTCGAGCGCCGCCCACTGGCCTGCCCTGTAGTCGCCCTTCGGGTGGCCGTAGGCCCACATGCGGTCACCGAAGTCGGTTCCCGGCGAGGGCAGGACGAACGGCGCCGAGCAGAGCTCCGCTTCGAAACGGAGGAACGCGATGTCCAGGCCGTTAGCGGCCCGATACCGGTCCTCGTCCGACACAGTGAGCGCGAATTCGGTACCCTCTCCGGTCCGTCCGCGCACCTCGTAGGCCCCGTCCACCACGTGCGCGCACGTCACGACGACACCCGGGGCGATCAGGAACCCCGTCCCGCCGGCATCCGCTCGCGGCAGGTCCAGCGCGACGGTCGACGCCCTGAGCAGCCCCCTCCACCCCTCCACTCCTTACTCGCCCGGGGCGGCCGGAGCGGTCCACTCCAGAGTCACCTTCCAGGTGGACTTGGAGGACGCCTTTCCCACGACGGCGAGGAGTTGCCCTGTATCGAAGGAGACGTCGCAGCCGAACTCGACGATCGCCTTGGACGCTCCCGTCTCCTGAAGTCGGGTGCCCATGGCGCGGGCGACCGCGGTGAGGCCGTCGAGCACCGGTTCCAGGCGGGGGCGGCGCCAGCCGATCTCCTTCTCCTCGCCCAGCCCCAGGCCCGACCCGGCGGGCTGCCGGCCGCCGGGAGCGACGGACATGAGCACCGTTTGGCCGTCGATGTCGACCGGAACCATCGTCTCGGTCTCCGTGCTCTCGCTGTTTCCGCTGTTGTCGCCCAAGCCCATGCCGCCCTCCGTCTAACGGACTTCAGTCCAGCGGCCCATCGTAGCGAGCGGCGCGTGTCGTGTGCCTCGCTCTGTCAGGTCAGGTGAAGGTGCGGCGGGTCCAGGTGGAGAAGGCTTCGAGGAGGAGGGTGGTGGTGAGGAGGAGGAGGACGGTGGTGGTGACGAGGCCGTATTCGAGGACGCGGGCGGCGTTGAGGAGTTCGAAGCCGATGCCGCCGGCGCCTACGACGCCGAGGAGGGCGGCGGAGCGGATGTTGACGTCGAGTTGGTAGAGGACGTGGCCGAGGAGGGCGGGGAGGACGCGGGGGAAGTCGGCGGCGAAGAAGACCTGGCGGCGGGAGGCGCCGGTGGCGGCGAGGGCGCGGGAGGGGCCGGGGTGCAGTTCTTCGAGGGAGTCGGCGGTGAGTTTGCCGAGGAAGCCGAGGGAGCCGACGGCCAGGGCCAGGGCGCCGGCCACGGGGCCGAGGCCGGTGATGACGACGAGGACGATCGCCAGCACGATCTCCGGAATGCCGCGGATCGCGACCGTGAGCGTGCGGAACGCCGGGGACAGCCGCGGCCAGGGCGAGACGTTCTGAGCGGCGAGTAGGCCGACCGGCAGCGCCAGGACCATGCCGAGCAGCGTTCCCGCCAGGGCCGTCTTCACCGTCACCCACAGTGCGTCCAGCAGGCCCGCCATTCCGCCGGGGGCGGTCGGCGGCAGGTACTGGCCCAGGACCGTGGGGAGTTGGCCCAGGCCGTTGAGGAGTTGGTGCGGTGAGAGGTCCGCTCCCCTGACCGCCGCGATCAGGACGGCCGCCGTGACCGTGCCGTACACCCAGCGTCGGAGGCGGGCCGGGGTCCAGGGCGGGGTGGTCGCCGGTCGGGCGGGGGTGTGATCGGGAGAGTTCGCTGTCTTGGCGATGGCTGCGGCTGCGGCTGTTCCCTCACCTGCGCCCGTGGCCGTGTTCGGGGCTGCGTTGGGGGCCGTGCCCGCGGTCACTCCCCGCGGCGGGCCCGGTTTGCGGCTGTTGCGGGGGTGGGGGGTACGGAGGAGGGCGCGGCGGATGGTGCCGGAGAGGAGCTCCATGAGGAGGCAGAGGAGGAGGACTACGGCGGCGAGGGCCATGCCGCGGCGGTAGTCGAGGCGTTGGAAGGACTGGGCGATCTCGTAGCCGAGGCCGCCGACGCCGACGAAGCCGAGGAGGACGGAGGAGCGGAGGTTGACGTCGAGGCGGTGGAGGGCGGTGGCGATGAAGGAGGGGAGGACCTGGGGGAGGACGGCGGAGGCGAGCTCCTGGGGGAAGGAGGAGCCGGCGGAGCGGAGGGCTCGGCGGGGGGCGTCGTGGGTTTCTTCGAGGGCGTCGGCGTAGAGCTTGCCGACCATGCCGACGGAGTGGAGGCCCATGGCGATGATGCCGGCGGTGGCGCCGAGTCCGAAGATGCGGACGGCGGCGATGGCCATGATGACGTCGGGGACGGCGCGGGCGAGGACGATGAGGGAGCGGGCGGCGCCGGAGAGGTAGCGGTTGGGCGTGAGGTTGCGGGCGGCGAGCAGGCTCACGGGGATGCTGAGGAGCAGGGAGAGCAGGGTCGCGCAGAGGGCCATCGACAGGGTTTCGCCGGAGAGGCGGAGCAGGTCGGCGGCGGGCGGGAAGTCCAGGGGGAGCATGCGGCCGGCGAAGGACACCGCGTTGTGGAAGCCGTCGATCAGGGTGGCGAGGTTGATGCGGAGGTCGACGACGGCCCAGCAGGCCGCGCCGGCGAGGGCGAGCAGGCTGAGGTGGGGCAGGAGCCGCACGCCTCGGTTGGGGCCGAGGCGTGCGGCGTGGGGGGAGGCTGCCTGGCCGGGGAGGCTCCGGGCCTCGGTTCGGGTGCTCATGAGGGCACACCGGCCAGGACGGCGGGCTCGTGGGGGCCCTGGTAGATGCGGGCGATGTCGGTGTCGCGGACGTCGGCGGCGGGGCTGTCGAGGACCACGCGGCCGGTGTTGAGGCCGATGACGCGGTCCGCCCAGGTGAGCGCGGTGTCCACCTGGTGCAGGGTGCAGAGGGTGGTGAGGGAGTCCGTGCGGCCGATGTCCGCGAGGAGTTCCATGACCTGCTGGGACGACAGGGGGTCGAGGGAGCTGACGGGTTCGTCGGCGAGGAGGATGCGGGGCCGCTGCATCAGCGCGCGGGCGATGCCGACGCGCTGCTGCTGCCCTCCGGAGAGGGTGTCGGTGCGCTGGAAGGCCTGGTCCGCGAGGCCTACCCGGTCGAGCTGGGCGAGGGCCTGTTCGCGCAGCTTCCGCGGGTACATGAGCAGCCCGGAGCGCGGGCCGCGGAGCCGGCCGAGGGCCCCGGAGCAGACGTTCTCCAGGACGCTCCTCATGCCGACGAGGCCGAAGTCCTGGAAGATGAAGCCGACTTGGCGGCGCAGGGCGCGCAGTTCGGCTTTGCCGGAGCGGCTCGGGTCGACGCCGAGGACGGTCGCGGCGCCCGAGGTGGGCTTCTGCAGGCCGTTGAGGAGTTGCAGCAGGGTCGACTTGCCGGAGCCGGAGGGGCCGAGGAGGGCGACGAACTGCCCCGCGGGGACGTCGAAGGACACGCCGTCCAGGGCGTGCACGCGTCGGGTGTGCCCTTCGAACGCCTTGCCCACCTCGGTCAGGCGGACCACGGTTTCTTCCTTGTTCATCGGTCCCTGCGCCCCTCCGTCGTCGTTTCCTGTCCGGTCAGTTGGCGACGCACTGGTCTTCGCCGACGCGACGACACACGTCGCGGACGCTCTCGAAGTCCGCGTCGTCCGTGGGCGTGAAGCCCCAGTAGCCGTCGATCTTGCAGGCGTCGCCGGTGCAGTAGCCGTTCTGCTGGAGGTAGTCCGCGTTCGCCTTGGTGCGGAACGCCTGCGTGATCTTCGCCTTGAGGTCCGAGGTGAGGTCGTCGCTCACGGTGAGGGGCGAGCCGGGGATGACGTCGGACTTCCAGACGACCGTGAGGTCGCCGGCCTTCATGTGCTTGCGCTCGACGAGGAGCTTGTCGACCATCGCGTCGTACGCGAAGCCGGCCTCGCACTGGCCGCTCAGCACGGCGAGCGCGGAGGCGTCGTGGCCGCCCGCCATCACCGGCTTGATGTCCTTCTCCGTCACGCCGGCCTTGCTGAGGCCCGCCACCGGGTAGAGGTAGCCGGAGGTGGAGGTGGGGTCGACGAAGCAGACCTTCTTGCCCTTGTAGCCGGCCAGGTCCTTGATGGCCGAGCCGCTCTTGACGATGCCGTACGAGCGGTAGCCGGAGTCGGCGCCCTTCGTCTTGATCTGGGCGGCGATCGGGGTGGCCTTCACGCCGCTGCGGCGGGCCACGACGTAGGAGAGCGGGCCGTGCATGGCGATGTCGATCTTGCCGGCGCGCTGGCCCTCGATGACGGAGGCGTACGTCGTGGCCTTCTCGATCCGGATCTTCTTGCCGGTCTCCTTCTCCAGCATCTTGGCGAGCGGCGCGTACTCGGACTGGACGCTCGACGAGCTCTCGTCGGGGACGGTGGCCAGGACGAGTTCGTCGGGGTTCCGGCCCTTCCCGGAGTTCTCGCCATCGGCCGAGACCGCGCTCGATCCGCAGGCGGCGAGTCCCAGGGTGAGGACGAGGGCCGCCGCGCCCTGGGCGAGGGCGCGGAAGCGGGCGGTGGAGCCGTACGTGATGTCAGGCATGGCGATGCTTTCTCTCCGGGCGTGGACGAACGGACGTGAACGAGCGGGCGTGGACGAGCGGACATGAACGGGCGTGGACGAGCGGACGTGAACGGGTGGGCGTGGACGGGCTGGCGTGGACGGGCGGACGTGAACGAGCCGCAGGGCGACGCAACGTGACTTGACGTCAGATGCCGAGTTCCCTCAGCAGGGTGATGCCGGTCTGGTCGAGCTGGTAGAAGACGCGTCCGCCCAGACGCTGCTTCCAGACGATGCCCGAGTCGTTGAGGACGGCGAGGTGCTGGGACACGGTGCTCTTGGCCATGCCGAGGGACTGGGCCATGGCGGTGGTGGTCCTCGGTTCGTCGAGGGCGCGGACGACCTGGGCCCTGCTCTTGCCGAGGAGGAGGGCGAGGCGGTCCTCGGCGGCCTGGGCGGGTTCGCGGGCGGTGAGGACGTGGAAGTAGCCGGTCGCGCGGGCCTGGTAGGACATGGCGACGACGGCGTCCTCCTGGTGGAAGAGCCGGAGGCCGCCGGCGAAGACCGTGGGGACGAGGAGGAGTTTGGAGCGGGTGACGGTGAGGTCCATGTCGCGGTGGTACGGAGCGGTGAGGACGGGCCGTGACCAGGAGATCCGGCCGCCGAGCTCGGCGAGCATGGGTTCGACGCCCGCGACGGCGAGGGTGCGGCCGCGGAAGAGGATCTCCTCTTCGAGCGAGGAGCGGATGGAGGTCCAGTACGGGGCGACGGCGAGGTCCCAGTACTCCTCGAGGGCGGTGAGGAGCCGGTCGGCGGCGGGGTCGCCGGCGTTCGTCTCGCGTACGTGGGCGAGCTCCGCCGTCAGGGTGTTGCGCGTCGGGTCGGGCAGGGAGACGAAGCCGGGCGGGAAGAGGGTGGGGTCGCCGCGGCGCAGGGGTTCCACCAGGGTGCGTACGAGCTCCTCGGGCAGCCGGGTGCGGACGCGGCGGGCCCAGTCCGTGTACGGGGAGGGGGCGGCGCCCCGGTAGCGGGCGAGGATGCCGAGGCTTCCGATCGTCTCCCAGAGGGGGCTGAAGGAGAGCCGGATGGTGCTGAGGGTGGCGTCGTCGACGTCGAGGCGGATCACGGGGCGACCGCCGTGGGTGCGGTGTGCCGTCCTTCGACGGCCCGTGTCGTCACACCGTCACCCGGATGGCGATGTCCTGACAGAGCGTCAGGACTTCCTTGATCCACGGGCGCGGGTCGGCGGGGTCGTAGCCCTGCATCGTCTCGATCCGCCAGTACTGGTCGAACGGGAACCCGGCGGGTGCGGCGGCGCGGAAGCGGTGGGCGCGCCACTTCGGGAGGTGGCTGCCGTACTCCCCCTCGGCTTCCAGGAGGGCGTCGACCGCGTGTCCGAAGGCGAGGCGTGCGGAGATGGTGGCGCTCTCCAGGTCGCCGGCCTCCAGCTGTCCGAGGGCGTCCTCGACGGCGTCGTCGGTCGCGCCGAGGGAGCGGACGACGACGAAGGAGCGGAACGCGGAGTTCACCAGGCGCTCGCGCGTCTTGCCGATCCAGTCCTCGCCGAGGATCGGGGAGCAGGTCTCCAGGTGGGCGAGGAGCAGTTCCTCGGTGCGGGTGAGGGTCTCGTCGGTGATGCGGCCGTCCTCGCACGCCTCCCAGGAGATCTTCGAGAGGACCTGCCCGATCTGGGACTCCAGCCAGTAGGTGACCTCCCAGCGCCGGTCCTGGCGGTAGAAGACCTCGCTGGTCACGTACGGCGGGTCGAGGGGTACGGGGCTGCCGGGGCGGTCCGCCGAGGTGGCGCATTCGAAGGCGGTGACGACGTAGATGTCGAAGTCGCTGCGGGCGTTGTGCCAGCCGCGGGCGGCGGAGCCGACGACGAACGCGGCGAGGACGCCCGCCGGGACGAGGTCGCGCTCCTGGAGCGGGGTGAGCCAGTCGGCGGCGGGGCCGTTCGTCTCCGGGTTCGTTCTCCCGTACGACATGAGCATCTCAGGAACACCTCATGAGCAGGTCGGCGAGTTCGTCCTGGGAGAAACGAACCGGGTTGTTCCGCAGGCGTTCCGCGTTGACGGCGGCCGCGAGGCCGCGGACCTCGGGCTCGGTCCGCACGCCCACGTCGGACAGGCGCATCGGGAGACCGATGCGGTGGGCGAGCGCGACGAAGCGGGAGCCCGATTCGGCGGGCCCGGAGGCGCCGAGGACGCCGGCGATGTCGTCGAGGGCACGCCGGTACTCCGACGGCCGGACGGATGTGCGCAGGTCGGAGGCGTCCGCCTGGGCGTGCGCGTCCAGGAAGGCGCCGAGGCTCAGCGCCACGGCGTGGCCGTGGCTGACGCCGTAGCGGCTGGTCAGCCGGTACGAGAGGGCGTGCGCCCCGGTGGTCTTGGAGCGGTTGATGGCCCGGCCCACGAGGTGGCTGCCCACCGCCATGGAGCGGGCGACGCCGGCGTGGGGCGCGGCGACGAACTCCTCGATGCCGGCGAGGAGCAGCCGCAGGCCGCGCCGGGCCAGGCTCCGGCTCTCGTCGTCGCCGTCGACGGCCCAGAGGCTCTCGATGCCCTGGGCGACGGCATCCGCTCCGGACGTGGCGCGCTGGTGGGGGGAGCCGCTCTCGGTGAGGGCGGGGTCGATGACGGCGAGGTCCGGCAGCAGCGCGGGGCCGGCCACCGAGTGCTTCGCGTCGCCGACGTACACCACGGCGAAGTGGGTGGCCTCGCTGCCGGAGCCGGAGGTCGTCGGTGCGAGGGCGAGCTTCATGCGGCGGGTGTCGGTCGCCGGACCCGAGCGGATCCGGTCCTCCAGGTCGGCGCGGGGGACGCCGTCGAGCACGCAGAGCAGCTTGGCCATGTCCATGGCGCTGCCGCCGCCGACGCCGACGACGGCGTCCGGGCGCAGCTCGCGGACGGCGTCGAGCCCGCGGGCCACGTCGTCGACGGCGGGGTTGGGCGAGAAGTCGTGCCAGCGGCGGACCAGGGTCCGCGGGCCGAACGACTCCAGCATCCGTGACGCGCCCGAGGCCTCGAAGGACCGGGCGCCGTGCACCACGAGCACCCGGGTCGCGCCGAGCCCCTCCACCAGTTCCGGCAGCGACGCGATGGCACCCCGGCCGTAGTGGACGACGGGACCGCGCGGATTCACGAGGGGTTCCCCCGCTCCGTCAGAGCCCGCCGGACGGCGGCTCCGCTCTCGGCCGGGGTGACGGTGGGCCGCCCGAGGTCGCCGCGGCTGCCCGGCCTGACCCGCAGTTCGAGCAGGGCGGGACCGCCGGTCCGCCGCAGCCGGGCCAGTTCGTCCGGCAGGTCGTCCAGGGAGGACAGGGTCACCGCGTGCCGGTAGCCGCAGTGGCCCGCCAGCGCCGGCACGTCGACCTGGCCGATGGAGGTGGGCTGGCCGCCGACGCTGTCGTGCACGCCGTTGTTGAAGACGACGTGGAAGTACGAGGGCGGGCCGTGCTCCGCGATGACGGGCAGGGCGCCGAGGTGCATGAGGAGCGCCCCGTCCCCGTCGAGGCACCACACCTCGCGCTCGGTCTCCCGGAGCGCGATGCCCAGGGCGATGGAGCTGGCGTGTCCCATGCCTCCCACGGTGAGGAAGTCGATCTCCTCCGCGCCCGCCCGCACCCGGTGCTCGTACAGCTCGCGGCTGAGCATGCCGGTGGTGGACACCACGACCTGGCCCGTGCCGATCTCCGCGATCAGCGCGCCGAGCGCCTCCTCCCGGGTGGGCAGGCCGGATTCCGGCCCGGTGGCCGGGACGGCGGCGGGGACGCCCGCGGGGGCGAAGGTCCCCTTCTCCACCAGGAAGGCGTAGGGGGTGCCGGTGGCGACCGACTCGGCGACGGCCTTGCGTACGGCGTCGCCGGCCGCGTCCTCCTCGGCGGGCAGGACCGACCACGGGAGCTCAAGGGCGTCCAGGAGCGCCGGCATGATCCGGCCCTGCTTGCGGTGCTGGGGCTCGTCGGGCACGCCCGGCTGTCCCCGCCAGCCGATGAGCAGGATCATCGGGATGCCGTACACCTCGGGGTCGGCGAGCGAGGTGAGGGGGTTCACCGCGTTGCCGATGCCGGAGTTCTGCAGGTAGACGACGGCGGGGGTGCCCGTGCGCAGGTAGTGGCCGACGGCCAGGCCGACGGCGTTGCCCTCGTTGGCGGCGATCACGTGGTCGGCGCCGGACGCGCCATCGCCGACGTACGCGTTGAACTCCTTGAGCAGGCTGTCCGGCACGCCGCAGTACAGGGAGACGCCTTCGGCCGCCAGGTACCCCGCGAGGATGTCGGGACGGATCATCCGGCGTTCTCCGGAATGATCGACAGGGCGTCCTTGATCGAGGCCAGCATGGACTCGGCCTCGTGGGCGCGGCCGTGCTGGAGGATCGACTGGACGACCTTGGTCACCTGGGGGTAGACCGCGCGCATGAGGTGATTCGCGTAGATCACCATGTTCACGCCGGCGTCGGCGAGTTCGGACTCGCGCACGCTGCTGTAGCTGGTGGGGACGACCACCAGGGGCACCCGGCGGGGCAGCTTGTCGAAGTAGCGGCAGAACTCGAAGATCTCCGCGGGGTCCGACTGACGGCTGTGGATCATGATGCCGTCGGCGCCGGCGTCGACGTACGCCTCAGCGCGGTGCACGGCGTCCGCCATGCCCTTCTCCAGGATGAGGCTCTCGATGCGGGCGATCACCATGAAGTCGTCGGTGATCTGCGCGCGCTTGCCGATCCTGATGCGCTCGCTGAAGTCCTCGACGCTGGACTGGGTCTGGGGGACGTCGTTCCCGAAGAGGGAGTTGCGCTTGAGTCCCTCCTTGTCCTCGACGATGACCGCGGAGACGCCGAGCCGCTCCAGGGAGCGCACGGTGAAGCCGAAGTGCTCGGGCTTGCCGCCCGTGTCGCCGTCGAAGACCAGCGGCTTCGTGGTGACCTCGAAGAGCTCGTTCACCATCTGCAGCCGGGAGGAGACGTCGACGGCCTCGGTGTCCGGCTTGCCGCGGGCGAGGGAGTCGGTGAGGGACGAGGACCACATGCCGTCGAACTCGCGGGCCTGGTTGTCCACCATGACCTTGGAGTTCTCGATGATCAGGCCGGTCAGGCCGTTGTGGACCTCGAGGATCCGGACGATGTCCTTGCTGTCGAGGAGCCGCCGGAGCCGGGACAGCCGCACGTTGGGCGTGGTGCCGACCTCCTTGACGGACGAGTGGAGGCGGGTCGACGAGATCCCCGGCGTGTACGGGATCTCCACCAGCTTGCCGCCCCACTCGGACAGCACCTCGATGACGCGCTCGCGGGTGTGCCGCTGCACGCCGGACTGCCAGTCGTCGCCGTGGACGACGAAGTCGGGGCGGACCGTGCGGAGGTTCTCGGCGTAGTCCAGGGTCTTCTGGGGCACCACGGAGGTGACGCCCTTGAGGTTCTCGACGACCGCCTTGCGCTGCTCGTACGTCATGTGCGGCAGGCGCTTGTAGCTGGCGATGGCGGCATCGGTCAGCAGACCGATGGTGATGTCGCCGAGTTCCGCGGCCCGGGACAGGATGTTGATGTGGCCCGGGTGGATGAGGTCGGCACTCATGCCGACGTAGACGATCGGCCGGTTCATTTGACAGTTACTCCCCTGCTAGGGCGCCGCATCATTCGGCAAGCTGCTTGAGCGTCGAATCCCGGACTTCCTTGGCCAGCATGTCTGCGTTCGCCCGGAAGCAGCGTGCGCCCTCGACCAGTTCGGTGAGCTGCGCCCGCATCCGGGCCAGGGAGTCGACGTAGGTGTCGAAGTCCCCGTGATGGGCGAGCAGATCGTCCTTGAGGCCGTAGGTGGTGACCGCGAAGGAGAACTGCTCCATGAAGGTTCCGGCGGCGGCCGGCGAGATCGGCATGAGGCCCTGGGGGCGCGCGGGGTCGTAGTCGACGATGACGACGTTCCGCACGGGTGCCGTGCTGATCTGCGGACTCTCGAAGAGAGTCGAGGAGTCCGTGACGTAGTCGCCCGACTCCATGTGCGCCGTCAGGTCGTGCTTGTCGATGAGTTCACCGAAGCACTGGTCGCGGCGCACCCGGATCGAGGAGGGGACGCCGTGCGCGATCCCGTCCCTGACCAGCGTGTGGGTGTTGCTGAGGAACCGGGCGCCGTTGAGGCACGCCTGGGCCAGGAAGACCGTCTTTCCGGCGCCGTTGCGCCCGACCAGCAGGGTGGCGCCGGCACCGGGCAGCTCGAAGCCGGCTGCCTTGAGGTGCAGGTAGCCCTGGTCCGCGGAGAAGACGGTCAGGATGTGCTTGACGAAGTAGGGCCAGACGGTCTTCTCGAGGTTCCGGCCGAACACGTAGAACGTGCGGCCCACCGTGACGAGGTGCGCGGGTTCGCCGAAGTAGTGGACGAGGTAGTAGCCGCCCTTGAACCGCTTGCCGCGGAAGGTCCGGTCGGTCCGGTCGGCGTACAGCTCGGCCGGGACGTCGTCCCGGTCCAGGTCGACGCAGACGACCTCGTAGTCGGCGGTCGCGTCCGCGTCCTCGGCGAAGGCCGAGAAGTAGGAGTACGCGGCGAATTCCTCGCGGTTGGTGGAGAGCCTGACCTTCACCAGGTTGAGGTCGACCACGCGGCTGCTGCGGATCGTGAGGTGTTCCAGCATTGACCGTTCCCCTTACACAGAAGCAGTCGCGGTGATCCTGGTGGACCGCACGTGCGCCGGCCAGGAAGAGAACGGGGTGGTCAGGAAGTCGAGGTCCGTGTCGGGGTGACCCCGCATGACGAAGCACTCCGCGCCGCCGCGGGCGCAGGCGACCAGGGCGTCGAGCTTGGTGTGCATGGCGCCGGTGGCGTCCCATTCGCTGCTGCCCCACAGCGCGGCGTACGCCTCCTCGGGCGAGCGGGCGTCGACCTCGGGCAGGATCGTGTCGCCGCCGGCGCCGTCGGTCACGATGCCGTCGACGTCGGTGAGGGTGACGACCCGGAGGCGTCCCTCGACCATGGGCAGGAGGACCTCGGGGACGCGGTCGCTGGAGAACGCCCAGAGCTTTCCGTGCTCGTCGAACAGGGCGTCGCCCGCCAGGACCGGCAGCACTCCCTGGTCGAGGACGGACCGCAGGACGTCGGACCGGAGTTCCGGTGCGCCGTCGCGGAGCGTGCACAGGGCGGCCAGCTGCAGCGGGAAGGCGTCCGCCCCGACCTCGCGGAGCTTCTGCGCCCACCGCTTCTTCACCTCGAACGTGGCCTCGGTGAGGCCGGCGAGGGAGAACGCGTTGCTGGTGTCGTGGTCGCGGATGGCTCCGTGACCGAAGGCGCCGCCGCCGCTGATGAGCACCATCCGGCCCCGGTACGCCTCGCCGAGCCGTGCGAAGGTCCGGGCGAAGCGCGTCACCGCCGCGTCGTCCATGCTGCCCGGTTCGTCCTTGCGGGAGAACAGGCTGCCGCCAACCTTGATGGCCAAGAAATCGGGCGTCATTCCCTAGGGTCCTTCGGTCTCGAAAGTCTGCAAGAGGGCGTTCCAGTCGGCCGGCGGCTCCCACCGCGACCAGCTCGCGTCCCACCACGGGGCGCCCGCGGCGATCTCTCCCGCGACGTCCGCCGCCTCCGCCCGGATCGCGGTGGCCTCCTCGGGCGAGAAGTGCCCGAGCCGGGCCCGCTCCTCGAACTTCTCCAGGTCCTTCCACCGGAAGGTCCGCGACTCCGCCGGCACCACGAGGTCGATCTCGTGGTCCAGCGTGCTGAAGCCGGTGGGGGTTCTCCGCCACGGCGCTTCCACGTTCACGTACCACTCCCGGAACGCGCCGGTCTCCGCGTCCCTGAGCACCCAGACCGAGTGCCCCCGGCCGGGCCGGTGCAGCTGCAGGATCCCGGCGCTCCGCCACCGGTCGCCGAACTGCCCCCAGGGGTGGGGGCCCCAGCCGAACGGGCCGGCGCCGAAGGTGAGGAGGGTGCCGTGCGACAGGTAGACGGCGACGAGGTCGGGGGTGTCGGCCACCACGCGGACGGGATACGAGATCCACGGCCGCCCTTCGAGTTCGTCACGGCGCTCGACGACGTCCCCGTAGGCGAACGTGCGCGGCGCGGTGGCCGCGGAGGCGTGCGCTTGCGGGGCGGTGGCCGCGGAGGCGTGCCCGCGTGAGGCGGTGTCCGCGGAGGCGTGCGCGGGCGGCGCGGTGTCGTCGTAGTGGGCTGCTGCCATCGTCGTGTGCTGTCCTGTCCGTTCGGCGACTCGGCAGACCGAGCTGCCTCAGGGGACCGCGAGGTACGGGTGGAGGAGTCCACCCGTACCTCTCCGGATCAGAAGTTGACGGCGATCAGCTTCGCGGAACCCGTGCCCTTGGCCGCCGTGAAGGCGTGCGGCACGTGCTCCTCCACGAACATGCTCGCGCCGGTCGGGAGGAGGGCCTCCTTCGGGTTCTCCTTGTCGCCCCACTTCATGTGGATCTCGCCCTCGAGCACGAAGAGGAACTCGTTGCCGGCGTGGCCCGAGTTGAACTTCGCGTCGTCGGGGTCGTCCGTCAGCACGTCCACCACGAGGGGGACGAGCGAGGGCGCACGCTTGGTGCGGACGAGACAGTTGTAGACGTAGTAGTCGACGTTGTCCCGCACACCCTTGAGGATCGGGCGCTCGTCCGGCATCTGGATGATGACGCCGCCGTCGAGGTCGTTGCCCGCCGACGGGGTGAGGGCGCCGATCGACGTGCCGAGCACGTCGGCGATCCTGCCCAGCTGCGTGAGCGTCAGCTCGCCGCCCTCGCCGTTCTCCCAGGCCGCCACGGTCTCGGGGGTCTCCCCGAGGAGCGAGGCCAGGGCGGCGTGGTCCATCTTGACCTGCTCGCGCCGGTCCTTGAGGAGCTCCGCGAAGCCCGTGCTCGCCGTGTTGGTGTTGCTCATTTCGCCCTCCCAGATTTCAGTACTGGTTTGCGTTCCACTGCTTCTGCGGCGTGTAGTCCCGGTCACGCCGCGCATTGAAGTCCCGGTTGAATTTCGCGGCGAGCTCCGCGATCTCTTCGCCGTCCCACAGGCCGGGGACGTTGATGATCCCCTGCTTGTAGGTCATGCGGTAAAGAGACTCTTCCGGGTCCACGAACCCCTGGCGAATGCACTCGCGCAGGAGCTCGGAACCGACGATCGGCGACGCCGCGAAGAACGAAGCACTGCTGAATCCGGCTTCCTCGGCATAGTCGTAGGAAGCCTGCATCTCCTCGATGGTTTCGCCGGCGTTTCCGAACATCGGCGGCATGCCGATGATGAAGAAGCCGTGGACGTGCATTCCAAGGCTTCGCGCGTACTTGATGAGGTGCGAGGTCCGTTCGAGGTTGAGCGGCTTCTTGATGAGTTCCTTGAGGACGCGCTGCACGCCGCTCTCGATGGCGAACGTCACCTGGTAGGCGCCCGACTCGGCCATGAGGTCGAGCAGCTCTTCGTCCATGCGCCACAGCGCGGTGCCCTGCGGGGTCGCCCAGGGGAGGCCGACCTCCTTGAACGCGCGGAACAGCTCGCGGGCGTGGTCCATGTCGTTCGTGATGTTGTCGTCCTGAATATGGAATTCGTCGATTCCGTATTCGTCGCGCAGCCTGAGGACCTCGTTGACCACGTCCTGGACGCTTCGCCGGCGGAGCTTCTGGCCCCAGAAGTGGGTGGTCGTGCAGAAGGTGCAGTGGGCCGTGCACCCGCGGCTGGTGTAGAGCTGGCCCACCCGGGAGCCGACCGTGTAGGGCGACTGGTAGGCCTTGATCTCGAAGTACTTCTCCATGTTGTAGTGGTGCCAGGCGGGGAACGGGATGTGGTCCAGTTCGCCGGCCATGCTCAGCATGGGAGAGGACTTGCCCGTCTCGGGGCCTTCGGGGCGCATCGAGCTGATCAGCGGCAGCTCGGGCTTGATCTGGATCTTTCCGTCGCCGTCACGCCACGCGATGCCGTGGACCTCGTCCTCGCGCACGTTGCCGTTGAGGTGTTCCAGCCACAGCAGGAAGGTCATCTCGCCTTCGCCGAGGAACACCGCGTCGAGGTTCGGGTCGTCCAGACAGGCCTTCGGGAAGTAGCGCGCGTGCGCGCCGCCGATCGAGGTGACGGCCTCGGGTGCGACCAGGTCCGCCAGTTTCAGCAGGTGGTGCACGTTGTCGGCCTGGTTGCTGAAGATACTCGAGATGCCGATGACGTCGGGCCCGAACTCCTTCATGACCTTGATGACGTCGTCGTCCGACAGGCCGTAGCGGAGGAACTGCTCGTCGCCGTCGACGGGCTGGGCGTTGTAGTAGCCCTCCGCGAAGACGTCGAGGATCTTGACCTCGTAGCCGTACTTCTCGAGGACGGCCGCGATGTATCCGAGGCCCAGCGGGTACGTACATCGCGGAAGGTCGTGCCGGAAGAGCGTGGCCGACGGATTCAGCAGCAGCACCTTCTGGTAGCGCCGCGATTCCGGCTTGCCGACCCGCTGGGGCAGATCACCCCATCTGATGGCCGGCTTCCCGTGCAGGGCGAACTCGGTGGAGCCCAGAGAACCGATCGTCATGAGATTCTGTTTAGTGCTCAAAACCGCCGCGTTTCTCGTGAAAGGGACCCGGATGGACGCATGGAGATACAACTCTCCGATGCCGGTTAAAACGCCGCCGTCCGAGCGTTCGGACGTGCCCACCCGGTAGCCGCTGCACCATCAGGGACAAGGATTCGGTGCGCCCCATTACGCCGTTCCCCCGGCGTCGAGCGTGAAGTGGCGATCAACGTAATACTCAAGTCTGAAAGCCGTCAACATTCTTACGCAACACCTTGCGGGATGCCCGGTTTGCACCGCTTGCCCGTTGACACTTATGCGCCATGACCGTCATATGCCACCGGTTTGGGGTTGTTTTCCGGCCGCTGCCCGAAGCAGGCTGAACTACGTGAGTAACGCGGCGATAGACCACTGGCAGAAGATAGGCATTATCGGCGGGCTTGGGCCGCTTGCCTGCGCTAATTTCTACATGCGTCTCGTCGAGCTGACGGCGGCCGGCAGCGACCAGGAGCACCCGGAGGTCCTCCTCCTGTCCAGCCCCGCCATCCCCAGTCGGCTCGACCACCTCCTGTCCGACGGGCCTTCGCCGGTGGCGCAGCTCCAGTCGGTGGCGCGGCGACTCCAGGACGCCGGGGCCCAGTTGATCGCGATGCCCTCCGTCACCACCCAGGCGTACTACGCCGAGGTCTCGGCCGCGGTGGACGTTCCCGTGGTCGACATGCTCCAGGTCGTGGCCTCCGGTCTCCGGGACGCCGGCGTCCTGCGCCCCGCCCTCGCCGCCACCGACGGCGCCCTGAAGCTCGGCCTGCTGCACCGGGCCCTGGTGGACGCGGGCCTCACCCCCGTCTATCCGGACCCCGCGACGCAGCGCGAGATCCAGGAATGCGTCGAGATGGTCAAGTCCGGTCGTGTCCTGGAGGCTTCGGCCCAGCTGCGCAAGGCCATCGAAGGGCCGTGGACGGAATCCGGGGACGGCGTCGTCGTCGGCTGCACGGACCTGTCGCCGCTGCTGCCCGAACTCCCGCCGCACGTGCACGACGTCACGCGCATCCTCGGCCGGGCCGTCCTGGACCTGGCGTCCGCCCGATGACCACGGCACTCGCTCTGGACCCGCACGGCCTGGTGGAGATCGGCCTCGACCAGGAGGCATGGGGCGAACTCCGGTCGGGAAGCTCGGGATTCGTGGCCCGCCACATGGGCCGAGCACAGCTCCCCATGGCCGAACTGACCGCGTCGATCGCCGCGTTGCCGCTGACCCCGATCCGCACCGGGCACCTGGCCGACTGGGGCGACATCGGTTCCGGGCGCAGCACCGTCCTGGACTACAACCGGGTGGTCTGCCGCACGCCGGGGCTCGCCCGCCCCCTCCTCTACGACTTCAACCAGACCGAGGACACCGCCCTCGCGAGCGGTGACACCCTCTTCCTGCCCGGCTCCGTGATCGACGCCGGTGTGCGCGGCAGGCTCCCGCTCCGGCGCTGGTCGCCGGACGGCATGGTGCGGCACGACGGCGAGGGCTCGCTGTTCGTCCCGTACGCGGAGACCGAGTGGGACGGTGAGCGGCTGCCCCTGACCGAGCTGCACCGGCGCCGGATGCGCGCGCACTTCCCCGACGCGACGTTCCACTCCGACCTGCTGACCGGCGACGAGGATCGGGTCACGGAGGTGCTGCTCACGCTGCTCCGCGCCGCCGGCCCGGACTCCCGGGCGCTGGCCTTCGTGTTCGACCGGATCGTCCACCGCGACGGAACCGTGGAGCGCTTCAAGCCGACCCTGGACGAAACGGGCTACCGGCTGGGTCCCGTCACCTACCCGACGGCCGAGGCGCTCGTCGCGGCGAGCCTGCTGCCCGCGCGGGCGGCGGTCACCGCCGAGCGGTTCACGGTCGCGGACGCCGCGCCGCCGCCGCACGCGCCGCTGCTGTCCGTGGACGCGGTCACCCTGCTCTACGCGGTCCTCGGCACCCACCGCGAGCCGGGACAGCCCCCGGTCTGCGGGGACTTCGACGTGCACGTGCAGTGGGGCGCCCTGGCGATGGGCGGCTACCCGCCGCAGCGCCGCGGGTACTTCTTCAGCGGCGCGAAGAAGACCAGGTGGATGTACGAGGCCGTGGTGCGCGACCTCTCCTGGGCCGCTCCCCTGCTGTTCGTCATCGCGCCCACCGCGCCGTTCCTGCTGTGGCCGTCCTCGCGCGAGCCGCGCGACGTGGAGCTGGTCGAGGACCTGCTCACCCGGGTCCGTACGGCGATCTCGGCCTGGCCCGAGCGGGTGGACCGGACGGCCCCCGAGATCCAGCGGGTCGTGGCCGAATGGCTCGCGGCCGAGGGTGCGGAGCTGTCGGCGGCGTTCCGCCGGCAGATCAGGTGGGGCGACCGGCTCTCGCCGGACGGTCGGCCGCTGCCGGCCGGGGAGCCGGTCGAGCCGGCGGGGTTCGCGACCCTGACCATGAGCCAGGCGTGCCAGGTGGTCGGCGCCCTGGTCGAGGCGGTGGCCTGAGTGGCGCTCGCCCCGTCTCCGGTGGCGCCCGCCCGGCCCTCCGCACTGGCCTTCAAGATCTTCCTGGGCGGCCAGACGGTGTCGCTGGTCGGCGACGGTCTCGCGATCCTCGCCATCCCCCTGCTCGTCCTGCAGATCAGCGGCAGTCCCTCGGCCGCGGTCCTGGCCGCGATCCCCCGTACCGTCGGGTATCTGGCGGTGGGCCTGCCGGCGGGTGCGCTGGTGGACCGGATGAACCCGCGCACCGTGATGCTGGTGATGGACGCGGTGCGGTTCGCGGTCTTCGCGACGCTCGCCACGCTGGGCGCGCTGTCCCTGCTCCAGGTCCCGGTGATCCTCGCGCTGGCCTTCGTGGCCGCGGCGGCGGGGGTGTTCTTCGAGACGGCGCTGGCCGTCGCCGTGCGCGACAACGTGGAGGAGGACCGGCTCGTCCGGGCCAACTCCCTCCTTGAGGCGGCCAACCAGAGCGCGCAGATCGTCGGCCCCGGTCTGGTGGGCGTCCTGACGGCCGTGGTCGGGCTGCAGGCGGCGCTCCTGGTCACCGCGAGCACGTTCGTGGTGTCGTTCGCCACGGTGTTCAGCGTCCTGAAGGGCGACCAGTCCGGCGCGGCGCCGTCCGTGCCGCTGTCGGTGGCCCTGCGCGGGATCGGCAAGGACCTGGCCGAGGGGATGCGGTGCCTGCGTTCGCTCCGGATCGTCCTCGTCATCACCTGCCTGCAGGCGAGCGCGAACCTGTTCCTGGCCGTGGCGACGCTCCTGGTGTTCTACGTCCGCAACACCCTCCAGCTCGGGGACTCCGCGGTGAGCATCGTCGTCACCGCCGGCGGGGTGGGCGGAGTGCTGGGCGCGGCCGCCGCCTTCCGGCTGGGCGGCAAGGTGCGCCACGAGGTCCTGATCACCCTGGGCGCGGCGTGCCTCGGCACCGCCCTGACCGGTCTCGGTGTGGCGACGTCGCTGGTCCCGCTGCTGCTCCTGAACCTGACGATGAGCGCCTCGGCGGTGCTCGCGGTGGTCATCATCCGCACCGTCCGCCAGAGCGTCGTGCCCCGTCACCTGCTCGGCCGGGTCACCGCCACGGCCCGGGTGACCGCCCTGGTCGCCAGCCCGGTCGGGGCCCTCGTCGGCGGCGCGCTGACGACGATGAACCACGGGGATCCGGCGCCGGTGTTCCTGGGCGCCGGTGTCCTCAGCGTGCTGACGACCGCCGCCGCCTGGTTCCTCGGCCTCCGGCACGTCGCGTCCCGGCCGGGCGGCTCGCCGGCGCCCGCGGCCGCCGCCGCGCCCACTCCCGAGAGCCACACCACGAAGGAAGAGTCGTGACCAACCAGCTCACCCAGCGGTACGTGGCATCCGTCGACGACTCGGCGGTCCGCGACGCCGTGCGGAAGACCGTGGACGCCGAACTCCTGCGCGTCGCCTACGGCGGGGCGTTCCTGAGCCGTCCCGTCTTCCTCGACCATGCGCAGCAGGAGGGTCTGGGCAGCGACCTGGCCGGCGTCTTCCGGCTGCTGACCGCCCTGCCGGATCTGGTGGCCGACGGCGACCTGGCCCGCTACTGCGAGCTCGTCGGCATGACGCCCTCGCAGGCCGACGCGGTGCGCAGGACGGCGGACCGCCCGCCGGTGCCGCTGGGCCGGGCGGACCTGTACCACGACGGCGAGGGCTTCCGGCTGCTGGAGTTCAACATCAGCAGCGCCCTCGGCGGCTTCGAGAACGCCGAGATCAACCGGGCCCTGCGGGACGTGCCGGCGATCGCCGACTTCGCGGAGCGGGAGCGGCTGCGGCACGTCGACACCCTCGGCGAGATCGTCCGCGTCATGCTGGACACCCACACGGCGCCGTACTGGGGCGACCGCCCGTTCGTCGCGATCGTCGACACCCCGAGCAGTTTCACGGGGCTGGAGCGCAGGCTCGGCTTCATGGCCGAGCTGCTGGGCGCGTACGGCATCGACGCGGTGGCCTGCCACACCGGGCAGCTCGACTCCCGGGACGGGCGGCTGTACGTCGGGGACCGTCCCGTGGACATCGTCTACCGGTTCTTCATCATCGAGGACCTGCTGGAGGAGCAGGGCGAACTCGAGCTGATCGACCCCGTTCTGCGCTGTCACGAGAACGGCGGCGTCACGGTCTTCGCACCCCTCGACACCGAGATGTACGGGAACAAGCGGGCGCTGGCGCTGCTCGGCGACGAGCGGGTGCGGCAGTCCCTGTCCCCCGAGGACCTCGCTCTGGTGGACCGCTTCGTCCCCTGGACCCGGCGGGTGCACCGCGGTGAGGTCGAGGTGGGCGGCGCGTACGTCGATCTGGAGGCGTACTGCGTGGAGAACCGTGCCGACCTGGTGCTCAAGCCCAGCCTGCTGCACGGCGGCACGGGCTTCGCGGCCGGCTGGCTGATGAGCGCGGCGGAGTGGCGCGAGGCCCTCGACGACGCGCTGCGCAGCCCGTTCGTCGTGCAGCGCCGTGTCGCGCCGGCCCCGGAGACGTTCACCGAAGGCGATGTCGCCGGTCCCAGCGTGCTGAACTGGGGTGTCTTCATGGCGGGCGACCGCTACGCCGGGGCGATCGTGCGCGGCGTGGCCGACCCGGACGTGGGCGTGGTCAGCATGGGCGCCGGCGCGCGCGTCGGCGGCACCTTCCACGGGCCCGACACGAGCGGGGCGCTGTGACGCCGCAGGGTGCTCCGGGCCGCCCCGGCGCCGCGGAGCGGGCCAAGGAGCTGGGCGAGCTCACGCTGCGCCTGATCCGCATGCCGTCCGTGAGCGGTTCCGAGGCGGCCGTCGCGGACTTCGTGGAGGAGCGGCTGCGCCGGCTCGGGTTCTTCGAGGTGTTCCGCCTCGGGGACGCGGTCGTCGCCCGCAGCGACTTCGGCCGCGACCGGCGGGTCCTGCTGGCGGGGCATCTGGACACGGTGCCGGACACGGTCCCGCCGCAGCCGGCGGAGCTGGTGGACGGCGCGGTGACCGGACGCGGCGCCGTCGACATGAAGGGCGGCCTCGCCGTCCTGCTGCGCCTCGCCGAGCACGCGGTGCGCGGGGCGGAGCACGACTGCACGCTGGTTTTCTACGACCAGGAGGAGGTCGGCAGCCACCGCAGCGGCATGCACCGCCTGAGCCGTCTGCACCCCGAACTCCTGCGGGCCGACGCGGCGATCCTGCTGGAACCCACCGGCGGCTGGCTGGAGCCGGGCTGCCAGGGCAGCCTGCGGGTCAGTGCCGCGTTCCACGGCCGTGCCGCGCACACCGCCCGCCCCTGGCAGGGCGTCAACGCCGTCGAGGTGGCGCTGCCGGCCGTGGAGCGCTGTGCTTCCCACAAGCCTGAGGTGGTGACGCTGGACGGCCTGCGCTACCCCCAGGCACTGCAGGTGGTGGGGGTCGCCGCGGGCGGCGACAGCAATGTGGTGCCGGACCGGTGCGTGGTGCACCTGAACGCGCGCTACGCCCCGAACCGCACCAGGGACGAGGTGCTCGCCGAGCTCCGGGAGCTCCTCGGGCCGGACGCGCGGGACCTTGAGGTCACGCTGGACTCGCCCGCCGCGCCGCCGTCCCTCGGCCACCGCGTACTGACCCGGCTGAGCGGTCTCGTCGGGGAGCGGGTGCGGCCCAAGCTCGGCTGGACGGACGTCGGACGGCTCGCCCAACTCGGCGTGCCCGCCGCCAACTTCGGCCCCGGTGACCCGGAACTGGCGCACGGCCCGCGGGAGCGGGTGGGCCTGGACGAACTCGTCGAGGTGTACGACGTACTGGAGCGGGTGATGTCCGGATGACCGGGTCCGCGCTCGCCCGGCCGCTGCCGGGTACGCCCGAACGCGTCGCCGACGTCCGGGTGACCGATGTGACGCTGCGGGACGGCGGCTACCTCAACGGCCACGCGTGGACGGCGGACCAGGCGCACGCCGTCGTCGGGGCCGTCGCGGCCGCCGGGGTCCGGCGGATCGAGGTCGGGTACGCCAACGCCGGGGCCGGGTTCCCCTCGCGCGTGCTGCTGGGCGAGCTCGTCGCGGCGGCGGGTCCGGCCACCGTCGTCATGATGGTGAAGCCGTTCGGCGGCGAGCCCGACTGGGCCGCGCTCGCCGGTCACGGCGTGGGGGCGGTGCGGTTCCCGGTCGCCGTGGCGCGGGCCGGGGAGATCGGGCCGGTGCTCGACCGGGCCCGCCGGGCCGGTCTGGAGACGGCCGTCAACCTGACCCGGGTCAGTTCGGAGGCCCTGGACGCGGTGGTCGAGGCCGCCGCGGCGGCCGCCGAGCTCGGCGCCGGCACCCTGTACGTCGCCGACTCGAACGGCAGCCTGACCCCCGACTCGGCCGACGAGCTCGTACGGGCCCTGTGCGCCGCCGTGCCCGTGCCGATCGGCTTCCACGGGCACGACAACCTGCGGCTCGCCCTCGCCAACACCCTGGCCGCACTGCGTGCGGGGGCCTCCCACGTCGACGCGTCGTTCGACGGGATCGGCAAGGGCGGCGGCAACCTCGTCCTGGAGCTGCTGCTCGCCTACCTGCGGTCCCGTGGCCGGCACGACTTCACGCTCCGGCCGCTGGCCCCGCTGGCGGAGGTCCTGCGGGAGGAGACGGCGACGCGACGGCGGCAGGAGTCGGCGGCCTGGGCCGCCGGCGTGTTCGACCTGGACATCGACCAGGCCGAGCCCCTCTTCTCGCGGTCGCTCGACCACATCCTGGCTTTCGTCGACGCGGCCCCCCACCGGGGGCCGGACCGCACCGGGGACACGGACACCCCCACCCTCCCTGACCCTCGAAGAACGGAAGTGACGTGACCGACTTCGTCGACGGCCTCGACCGGATGATCCGCGAGCGCCGGAAGATGACCAGCCCGCTGTACCAGACCATCCTGACGGGCAAGGCCACCGAGCGCCTGCTCGCCGAGTTCGTACGCCACCGCTGGCCCATCAAGAGCATGTGGACCCGCAACATCCTGGGCATCGCCTCGCGCATCGAGGACTACCGCCTGCGTGCGCTCCTCGTGGAGAACGTCTACGAGGAGGAGACCGGCGCGCTCAGCGGCAGCAAGCGCCACCTGGAGACGTTCGCCGACTTCGGTGTCTCGGTGGGCGTGCCCCGGGAGTCGCTGTCGACCGAGGACCCGCGGCCCGAGACCCGGGCCGTGATCGAGCACAACGTCTCGGTGTGCAACTCCGACGTCCACTTCACCGCCGGTGTGGCCTCCGTGCTGCTGCTGATGGAGGGCCAGCCCCCGATCGTCAGCGACGGCGGGAACAGCATGCTCTCCGTCATGCGGGACGTGTACGCGCTCCCCGCGTCGGGGCTCGAGTTCTTCGTGCACCACGCCTCGGCCGACCACGATGCCGACGCGGTGAGCGAGCTGGAGGACGAACACGCCGACGCCGCGCGGGAGTTGCTGCGCCGCTACTGCACGACGCCCGAGCTACAGGAGGGGGCCCGCACCGCCCTCGCGCGCGCCCTCGAACTGCGCCACCGGCACTTCGACATGATCCTCGCCGCGGGCTACGACCCGTCGGAGCCGGTCTTCAGGTACCAGGGCAGTGATGACGACAACGCCTGACCCCCGGAACGGCGCCGGACCCGCGGACACGGTGTTCCACGCCGGCCGCACGGTCCCCGCCGACCAGGCGGCCCTGCGGGTCGACAGCATGGCGCTGCGCTACGGACTGTCGGTCTTCGAGGGCGTACGGCTCTACCGGCGCGCCGACGGCGGGCTGCGGCCCTGGCTGCTGGCCCAGCACGTGGAACGCCTCCGTTCGTCGATGGACGCGATGCGGCTCCCCGACCCCGGTGTCGACCGGCTCGCGGAGATCGTCGACGAGCTGACCGACCTCAACGGCCTGACCGACGACGCCTACTGCCGGATCAGCGTCAGCGCGGACGGCCCCGGCCTGATCGACGCCCCGGTCCGCTCGGCGCTCACCGTCACCGTGCGCCCGATGGGCCGCAAGCGCTGGCTGGCCCGGTCGGAGGGCATGCGGCTGCACGTGAGCGGCTGGCAGCGGCCGTCCGCGGCCGTGCTGCCCACCCACGCCAAGAGCATCTCCCAGTACGCCGGTTCACGCGTCGCCCTGATGGAGGCGAAGGCCGCCGGATACGACGGCTGCCTCCTGACGACGCCCGAGGGCCATGTGGCCGAGGCCCCGACCGCGACCCTGTGCACCGTCCACGACGGCGTGCTCGGCACGCCGCCGCTCAGCGACGGCGTCCTGCCGGGCGTCACCCGCGCCTGGGTGCTTGCCGCGTGCCGGACCCTCGGCATCCCGGCCGCGCCGGCGGCGATCGACGCGGACCGGCTGCGCGGTGCCGACGAGGTGTTCCTGTGCGGCACGGGCCTGGAGTTCGCGACCGTGCGGGCGATCGACGCCGCCGGGGTACGGGAGTGGCCGGCGTCCCCGGTCACGGGCCGCCTCGTGGACCGGTACTTCGCCGAGGTACGGGGCGAGGTCCCGGCCACCGACGTGTCGTGGAGCCCCGTTGATTGACTGGATCAGGACCGGGGTGACCACCGCCGAACTCGCGCGGTACCCCGACCGGGCGCTGCGCCTGACCTCCGAGCTCGTCGAGGCCGGCCCGCCGCTGCGCAACCGCCCCTTCCCCCTCTCGCCGAGCGCGCTGTTCGTCGAGGCGTCGCGCGTCGCGGACCACGTGTCCCGAGTCGAGGCCTATGTCGCGCTCCTCGACAAGGTGCTCGCGCTGTACCGCGCGGACCCGGAGGTGCGGGCGTTCTTCGGCCTCTCCCCCGCCGCGGAGCGGCTGATCCTCGCGTGTGACGCCGCCCTCGACCGGGTCTCCGTCGCGCGGATCGACGGCTACGTGGACGCCAGGACCGGTCGGCCGCGGTTCCTGGAGAACAACGCGGACGCCCCGGCGGGCGCCGTCTTCACCCCGCGGATCAACGCCGTCGTGGCGGACGTCCATCGGCAGCTGGGTCTCGACGGCGGCGACCCCGGCGACTTCGCCTTCCGGGACGACCGCTCCTTCGCCGCCCATCTCCTGGCGCAGGCCGGGCGGCACGGCGCGCCCTCCGCCGGCGTCCGGGTGGCCGTGCTCCAGCCCCGGGGCGCCGCCGGCGTCGAACCCGTCGAGCTGGTGGCGCAGTTGAACGCGCTCGGCGCCACGGCGTTCCTGGCGGACCCCCGCGAGATCGAGCTCGTCGACGGCTCCGTGCGGTTCGCCGGCCGGCCGGCCGACCTGTGCTGGAACAAGGTGAACACCGTGCTGTGGCGCGGGCTCGTGGAGGACTCCGCGGACCTGGTCGACCGGTGGTGCCTGGCCCTCGCCCACGAGGGGTTCCTGCACCTGAACCCGATGGGTGCCCGCTACGTGGCGGAGAGCAAGCTGGCGCTCGCCCTGGTGCAGGACCCGCGGTTCGCCGACCGCTTCGACGCGGCCGAGCGCTCGCTCGTGGCGGAGGTCCTCCCCTGGTCCCGCGCCCTGCGCGGGGGCAGCGGCCTGCCGCCCGAGGCGGAGATCCGGGCCCGGGCGTCGGACTTCGTCCTCAAGGAGCCGTACGACATCCGCGGTGACGGGGTCCTCGTGGGCCGGGCGACGCGCGGCGACGTCTGGGGCGACGCCGTCGCCGCCGGGGCCGCGCAGGACCGCCTGCTCCAGGAGTACGTGCCGCCGCTGACCTGCCCGGTGCTGTGCGAGGACGGCAGGACGGTGCCGATGGCCGTGAGCCTCGACTCGTTCGTCTGGGGCGGGCGGTTCGTCGGATTCGGGGCGAAGGCCTCGACCGGTGACCGCGTGAACGTCTTCCAGGGCGGGCGCAAACTGTCCGTCCGTGTCTCGGGGAGCACGCCGTGAACGAGTCGGCGACGGTACCGGCGGAGCTCGTCGCCGCCGACACGGCGGCGGTCAGCGACGCGCTGGACATGCTGCGGATCGACGGCTGCGTGCCGGGGCTGCGCCACCTCTCCGGCCGGGGCTTCGTCGCCGGGCCCGCCTTCACGGTCCGCTTCGAGCCGGTGCGCGAGGGCGAGGCCGGGCCCGCCGGCGACTTCCTCGACGACGTGCCCGCCGGGGCCGTCGTCGTGATCGCCAACGCCGGCCGGACGGAGGCCACCGTGTGGGGCGACGTGCTCAGCCGGGTCGCCCGGCACCGGGGGGTGGCCGGCACCGTGATCGACGGCGTGTGCCGGGACGTCGGCGGCAGCCGCGCGGTGGGCCATCCGATGTGGGCCCGCGGCGTGTTCATGCGCTCGGGGAAGAACCGGGTGCGCATGCGGGAGGTGGGCGGCGTCGTGGAGGTGGGCGGCGTCCGCGTGGCTCCCGGCGATCTCGTCTGCGCCGACGAGTCCGGGGTGGTCGTGGTGCCCCGGGACCGTGCCGCGGAGGTGGCCCGTCTGGTGGCCGACATCAGGGACCGCGAGGAACGGATCGTGGCGGCGGTGCTGGCCGGGCGGTCGCTGGCCGCCGCCCGTCAGGACTTCGGCTACCACCAGTTGTCCCGCCCCGTGGAGCGGTAGCGCCGCGGGACGGCGTGGGCGGGACGTTCCCGCATCCGACGGCGGGGCCGTACGACCGCGTGCCCGGTCGCGCGCCCCGACGCGTCACGTTCAACCAGAACAGGAAAGGCAGTTCATGCGCATCACCGACCTTGTCGTCCACCACCGTCAGGTCCCCCTCCGGATGCCGTACTCCTCGGTCATCCGGGGAACCGTCGACGAGGCCCACGTCACCCTGGTCGAACTGGTCCTGGAGGACGGCAGCTCGGCGTGGGGCGAGGCCGTGTCCATGCCCGCCGTGACCGGTGAGACCCCGGGGAGCGTGGTGGCCGCGCTGAACGGCCCGCTGCGCGCGGCCGTCGTCGGCCGGCGCACCGAGAACCTCGAGGAGACCTGCGACCGCGTCGAGCGGAGCATCCTCGGGAACGGCGGCGCCAAGGCCGGCGTCGAGATCGCCCTCCACGACGCCTTCGCCCGCGGCCTCGGGACCCCGCTCTACCGCGCGCTCGGCGGCGGCCACGGGACCATGGAGACCAGCATCACGGTGGGCCTCGGCACCCCGGACGAGATGGCGCTGCGGGCGACCGAGCTGGTCAAGGACGGCTTCACGGCGCTCAAGCTGAAGGTCGGTCACGCCATCGCGCACGACGTCCGGCGCGTGGAGGCGGTGCGCGAGGCGGTCGGTCCCGACATCCGGCTCCGCCTCGACGCCAACCAGGGCTGGAGCGCCAAGGAGTCCGTGCGGGCGGTGCAGCTCCTGGAGGACCGCGGGGCGGACATCGAACTCATCGAGCAGCCGGTCGCGGCGCGGGACCTGCGCGGTCTGCGCTTCGTGCGGGAGCGGGTCGCCACCCCCGTGGTGGCGGACGAGAGCGTGCTCACCCCGCAGGACGCCCTGGAGGTCGTGCGCCAGGAGGCGGCGGACATCCTGAGCATCAAGGTGCAGAAGAGCGGGGGCGTGCGGGGCGTGCTGCGTATCATCTCGATCGCCGAGGCGGCCGGGCTGACCTGCATGATCGGCTGCTCCCTGGAGACGGAGATCTCCATCACGGCCGCCGCGAGCGTGGTCGCCGCCCGCACCGCGGTGACGCATGTCGACCTGGACGCCCCGCTGTGGCTGGGTGCGTCTCCCGTCCGGGGCGGAGTCTCCTACCGCGGTCCGGTCCTGGAACTGCCGGAGGCTCCGGGCCTCGGTGTCGACGGCGTGCTGCCGGAGCCGCTGGGCTGAGCGCGTCGGGAGCGGGGCCGGGGGTACCTCGGCCCATTGCTGCCACGGCCTCTCCGCGCCAGGCTCGAAGCCTTGCCTCGGTTCGGGTGCTCCACAAGAATCTTGAGCACCTACGTAATTCGCAGCGCCTCACCAAAGGCGCTGCCGTTTCCCGAACATGAGAAGCGGAAGCACAAACATGGCACGCAATTCGCACCCCCGCAACACCCACTACGAGCTTGCCCGGAAGCGATCCTTCCTGGTGGCCGCGAACCTGGCGGCGACGGCGATCCTGGCGCTGGTCCTGGCGGCTCAGGCCGCTCCGGCCGCCGAGAACGGCCGTCACGTGGCGAGCGCCACGACGGACGGGGCCCTGATACTCGAGGACCTGATCTGGGGCTAGCGCGCGTACGTCGGGGGGGCGACGTCCGAAGCAGCTCCGGGTCTCACCTTCCGGCAACCGCACTCGAAGCCGACCGATCCATCAAAAGAACGGAAAGTTAAGAATCGTGAGCAAGTTGCCGGATAGCGTTCTGTCCTGCACCGACGTCAACGGGGATCTCCTGTCCGACGGCGTCCTCCGCTACGCGTTCCACCAGCTGCTTGGTAACAACGGGTACGTGCACGTGGTCAACGTGCCGAAGTCCTTCGACCACGTCGCGTTCCTGAAGGAGCTCGGCGACTTCCAGCCGACGCCCACGGGGACCGTGGTCGGCGATCTGAAGCCCGAACCCGACATGGACGACACCTATCACGCGCAGAATCGCAAGTCGCTGCTGCCGCACAGCGAGGGCTACGAGTTCCGCGGCGTCCCGCCGCGCTACCTGGGCCTGTGGTGCGTCACGCCGGCCTCCGGCGAGGGTGGCGAGACCACCATGCTCGACGGCAACCAGATCCTGGACGAGTTCACCGAGGACGAGCGGCAGCGCCTGTTCGACACGACGTACGAGTGGAAGTCGACCGACGGCCTCTCGCGGCGCGGCGTCGACGTCCGGGTCGCGCACCCCGTCCTGGAGAACCGCAACGGCGGCCGGGTGTTCCGCTTCTCCTACAACAACATGATCGTGCCCGAGGGTGACGAGCTCGCCGCCCGCCTCTGCGAGCGCGGCAAGGAGATCTACGACGAGAACCACATCGCGGTCAGCTACGAGCACCGCGACCTGATCGTCTGGGACAACTGGCGGATGCTGCACTCCCGGAACGCGTTCGAGGACCCCTCGCGGCACCTCAAGCGCGTCCAGATCGCGGCCCCGGTCGACGCCTGACCCGACACCGGCCCGCCGCCGCTCCGGGACGAGCCCGTGGCGGCGACGGGTCGGCGGATCACTGGAGCCAGCCCATGCTCATCGCCTTGGCCCCGGCCTGGAACCTGGACTCGACGCCCATGAGGTCCATGAGGCCGGCGAGCAGCCGACGGTAGGTGCGGATGGACACGCCCAGTTCGCGTGCCACGGCCTCGTCCTTCATGCCCGACACCATGGCTCTGAGCATGATCCGCTGCTGGGGCGTCGGCTCGTCGACGACGGTCTCCGTGGCGTCGGCCAGCGGCGACGCCATGAGCCAGCAGAGCTCGAAGACCTTGGTCAGCAGCTGGACCATGCTGCCGCCCCGGAAGAGCATCAGCGCCATCTCGCCCTCGGCGGCCGAGGCCGGCGCCATCGCCCAGTGCCGGTCGACGATGATGAGCCGGAACGGGAGGGCGTTGGCGAGGCGCACCGAGACGCCGTGGTCGACCAGCGACTGGAGGTGCATCGCACCCCGCGGCACGCGGCTCATCGGCGTGAGGTGGATGGTGCGCATGGCGACGCCCTCGGGCAGGTTGTGATTGCGCTGCATCCCGTCGGCGAGTTCCGTCGACGGGAGCACGATCCCCGGGTGCATGGAGATGATCTCCTCCTGCGCCAGGGACGGTACCCGGTCGAGCAGTTCGGCGATCCGGTCCTGACCGACGATCAGCTCCGCGTCGACCGCGCTCCGCTCCGCCGGGCGGAGCCGTACGAGCCCGGCCGTGGCCGCTTCGATGGCGGCCGAGACCTCCTCCGCCTCACGGGCGATCCGGCTCAGTGAGGTGCGCGACGCGGACAGCAGCCGTCTGAACTCCTCTTCCGGAAGCGGTGACTGGTCCGGCCGATCGGGCTTACCGGTAGGCATGCGCCACCTCAAGCAAATGAAATGGCGTCACGCGGGCGCCAGGAAGTCCGGGTATTACGTCCGCGAGTGTGGCAAATCCCATGGCAGTGCAAAATTCCCCTAAAGTTGCATTGATCGCTTGGTCACAGGAAGTAAGCGGTCGCTTGGCGGGCACCATGATCGCACATAACCCTGTGCACGCCCCCGACCGAACCGGTGAACTCCCAAGCACCCCACCCCCTGCGCAAATGGCCTCAACGAGCACAATGCCTTCGATTACCACCAGGCGCGAGTGATAATCGAAGGCAAGGAGTGCACGGTCAAGAGGACGCCGAGCGCCTATCCGGGGTTGACGCGTCGGCAATGCGTCACATATGGGTCAGGGGCGGGGCATTCGCCCCCCGGGAAAGGCCCGGGCGGCCAGTTCGCGATTACTCCACGCCGGGTCACCGGTCAGTTCCTCGCCGAACCACTCCGGCGGGCGGAACGCGCGGGCGGCCTCGACGCTGTCGAACTCGACCTCCACGACCCGCAGACCCGCCAACTCCCCTTCGTACACGTCGACCACCGCGGTCGCGCCGTCGATCGGGACCGTCCAGCGGCACTTGCTCAGCCGGTCCTCCCCCGCGAGCGCCCAGAGCTGCTCGAAGACCTCCTCGGCGATCGGGAACTCTACCTCCCGGCGCACCATCGGGTCCCCGCCCTGGTCAGCGGCCTTCACGGTCATCACCCGGGCCGCGCCCTTGGCCCGGACCCGGATCTCGCTGCCGGCGCCCGGCGCACTGAGGTACGCCTGCCGGAGGTCGCCCGCCGAGGCGCCGTCCGGGACGCGCCAGTCTTCGGCGACCATGAATTTGCGCTCGATCTCGAAGTTCGTCATGTCCGATCCCACTCTCCTCTACGACTCCGCCGCTGAAAGGTCCGTGCCGCTCCGCGGCGCACAGGCGCCGGCGATCCACGCCGCCGTGGTCTCCGGCTGCTCCAGCCAGAAGAAGTGACCGGCCGGAACCAGGGTGAACCGGGCGCCCGGGATCGCCGCGGCGATCCGCTCGCCCGCGTCCGCCGGGACGAGCCGGTCGGCGTCGCCGTGGACGACGTGCGTCGGCACGCCGATGGCGTGCAGCCGGTCCGCCGTGCTGTGCCGGGTCACCGCGGCGATCTGGCCGGCCGTCACCTGGGGCGGCACCGGCAGCGTCAGGACGGCCTCGCGGTACTCGTCCCAGGCCCCGGCCCGTACCCCGTCCGGGTCCTTCACCCCGACGCGGAACACGTTGCGCACCGTCGCGAGCGGGTCGCCGCGGACGACGGCCGCGGCGAGGACGTCCAGGACCTCGGGCGGCGCGCCGGTGCCCCCGGTGTGGGTGCAGCCGAGCAGCAGGCCGGCGACCCGGTCCGGGTGGCGCAGCGCCAGCTCCTGGGCGACGAGACCGCCCATCGAGACCCCCAGGACGTACGCGCGCGACCAGCCCAGCTCGTCGAGCAGGGCGGCCGCGTCGTCGGCGAGGTCCGCCACCCCGAAGGCCCGGTCGACGGGTGCCGAACGGCCGGTGCCGCGGTGGTCGTACGCCACCACGTCGAACGACTCCGCGAGGAGCGAGAGCAGTCGCTCGCCCCAGTGCAGGGAGTGCGCGGCGGTGCCCTGGATGAGCAGCAGGGGCGCGCCCGTCCCGCGGCGGAGGTAGTGCAGCCTCTCCATACGTACAACTTTCAGCATGTTCGGGTGGGATGCGGCGCGGTGGCGGGCCGGGGGCGGCGTTCGCGGGCGCCGCCCCCGGCCCGTGCCGGGTTCACGCGGCGCTGGGCGCCGCCTCGGCGACCGGCTGCGAGCGCGACCAGACCCGCTCGATGAAGGCGCAGACGAAGCCGCCCGCCATCACGACCAGCGCGAGGACGATCCAGCCGGGCTTGCCCCAGTTGATGCACATCGAGATGACGACGATCGGCGCCACGGCCTCGGCCAGGCCGTGGCCGAGGCCCATCACTCCCTGGTACTGGCCCTGGGCCTCGGGCTTGGCCAGGGCGAAGGAGAGCTCGAAGGTCCCGGCCGCCTGCCAGACCTCGGCCAGGGCGTGCAGGACGACGCCGACGATGAGCAGGGTGAGCGCGACCCCCGCGGACGGGCCCGACGCCAGGGCGATCAGGACCCAGGAGACCAGGAACACGGGGCCGGACAGCGCGAGCAGCCGGGCCGCGGACCGCGGTCCGGTGATGGAGCGGGTCGCGGGCACCTGGGTGGCTGCGACCAGGATCGACTCGAAGAAGAGGACGATGGCCGCCATCCAGCGCGGCGCCTCGGTGTGCATGACGATCCACACGGGCAGCGCGGGGACGAGCACGAAGTACTGCAGGCTCGTGATCGACGAGGTGGCGGTCAGCGCGAGGTAGGGGAGGTCGCGCAGGGCCACCCAGCGGCGCTCCTTCGCGGCCGGCTCGGCCCCGTCCCCCTCCTCCTTCTTCTCGGCGCGGGTCGGGGGGATGTGCGGGAGGCGCGTGAGGATCGCCGCGGCGAGCAGGAAGGTGACCGTGTCGGTGACGATGACGGACACGTAGGCCGGCCGGGTGTCGAAGGCCAGGACGACCGCCGCCCCGATGGTGCCGATGGCCAGGCCGACGTTGGTCACCGCGCGCAGGTAGGTGCGGTACTGCGCGCCCTTGTCCCCGGCCAGTACGCCGATCATGGCGCCGCGTGCGCTGACGGTGCCGGCCCGGCCGACGGCCGCCGCGGCGGCCACGACGATGAGGGACCACAGGCTGTTCACGAACAGGAGGGAGATGCTCGCGGCGGCCTCGAGGAGCATGGAGCCGATGACGACCTCGCGCGAGCCCCGCCGGTCGGCCCAGTCGCCGATGACGACGCCGGCGCCGAAGCCGCACAGCGAACCGACGGTCAGGCCGATGCCCGCCTCGGTGGGGGTGAACCCGGCGGACCGGATGAGGAAGATCGTTCCTGCGGACAGGAAGATGCCCATGCCGATCGTGTTGACGACGGTCGCCACGGCCAGCAGCCGCTGACGCGGTTCCTCGGGACCGCGCAGCGTGGTGCGGAGCTTGGTCATCCGGCTCATGGCGTGGTGCCCTCGCTGACCTGCCGCAGGGCGTGCGGAGCGTTCACTGTGTCTCTCCTGGCTTCGGGTACGGGGGGGTGCGCAAGGAAGTTCGCGGTGGGTGCCGTGCCCGTCGCGGGGCCGTGCCGGACGGCCGCCGCGACGGGCACGGCACCGCGGGTCGGGTCCGTTCAGGAGGCCGACAGGAAGGCGTCCTCGAGGCGGACGAGGTGGGCCTGGGTCCAGCGGGCCATGCGGCGGGCGGTCGCCGCGTCGGACTCCCCGGGGCGGGCGCCGTCCAGGATCGTCGTGACGTAGTCCTCGACCGTGATCCCGCACTGCGGGGTCTTCTCCAGGCGGCGCACCAGCCACTTCTCGCGCCGGCAGAGCTCGCCGGAGAGCACCAGCGCGGCGTCCGCGATGGTGGCGGCGGCCAGGGCGGCGGACACACGGGCCGTCCTGTCGTCGCCGGCGTCGAGCTGGCCCGCGACGTCCGTGAGGCGGTTCTCCACGTCGGCCTTGAGGCGGCGGGCCCGGGCGCGCGGGTAGGAGGAGCCGGCGATGAGCTCCTTCATGCGCCCGAAGAACTCCTCGTTCTTCAGGGGCATGGCGACGTCGAGCCGGTAGACGAAGTCCTGGAGGAAATCGCCCATGCTGCAGAACTCGACCTCGGTGGCGAGGTAGGGCTCGAGGGCGGTGGTGAGGGTGGAGGTCGGCCACACCTTCAGGTCGACGCGGGCGTTGTCGTAGACGCCCATCCAGTTGTGCCAGCGCACGCCGCTCGAATCGGCGCCGGGCCAGGTCTCCATGGTCTCGTCGATCGGGAGATCGAGTTCCTTGTCGGAGAAGGCGTAGAGGTCGATGTCGCTGAAGGCATTGCCCCACCCGGCCGCGATGGAGCCCGTCATGCAGACGGCCTCGGCCTCGGCCAGTCCGGGAAAGTGCTTGAGGATGGCCTCGAAGGAAATGTCCGGGGGCGTGAGGACCTTCGGCTGTGCGGCGATGACCTGGACTGTGGGGTTGAACATGAGGATACCTTCCGAATAGCAGAGACTACTGGTGCGTTTCACAGGGACCGACCGGGGAAATTCCGCAAAAATCCCCGATTACTTCTCCGCAATACGACTGAATGCTGTACGACTGAATCCGGGCATGGGCTATGATCCATTTCCATGAATACTTCGCACCATTCTCGGACGCTGGTTCCGTGGAGTTCGGAAATACGGAATGAAACCGCCCTCGTCTGCATTCCGTGGGCCGGCGCCGGGGCGACTCCGTTCCGTGCGTGGGGCCCGGTCGTCGGTGACGCGGCCGACGTGTACGGCGTCCGGCTCGCCGGCCGTGAGAGCCGCCAGACCGAACCGCCGGGCACCGTCCTCGCGGACACGGTCGCCGAGCTCGTCCGCGAGGTGACCGCGCTGGGCGTCCCGCGCGTGGCCCTCTTCGGCCACTGCTCGGGAGCCCTGCTCGCGTTCGAACTCGCCCACGCGCTGGGCCGCGCCGACGGCGCCCCCGAGGTGGCGCACCTGCTCGTCGCCTCGCAGCTGCCGCCGCGCGCCTTCGCGGAGGCGGCCGCCGTCACGTCGGACGACGACCTGGCGCGCTTCGTGCCCGAGGACCTGCGGAGCGAACCCGAACTCCTGGAGCTGCTGCTGCCGATCCTCTCCGCGGACATGCGGCTGGTGTCGGACTACGGCCACGCGGCGACCGCGCCGCTCGCCGCCAGGCTGACCGTCGTGTACGGCGCGGCCGACGAGCACCTCGACCGGGCCGCGGTCGACGGCTGGCGTGCCGAGACCACCGGCGCGGCCGAGCTGCGCGAGGTGGCCGGAGCCGACCACCTCTTCGGCGGCGCCGCGTGGCCGGCCCTCGCCGGTTGCGTCCGGGACGCCCTCGGCTGAGGCCCCGGCGGCCCGGGTCCGCTCACGCATCGTCGAGGAGCTCCGTGAGCTGCGCGACGGTCGGGTGGGAGAAGACCTGGACGAGCTTGAGGTCCGGCCAGCGGCCGCGCAGGACGTGGACGACCTGCACCACCGTGCCCGACGAGGCACCCAGGTCGAAGAAGCCCGTGTCGGGGTCGACCTCGTCCAGGCCGAGGGCGTCGGCCCAGACCGCCGCGATGACCTCGCCCGCGGGGCCGTCCAGGTCCAGGACGGCCCCGGATTCCGCGGAGGGCTCAGTCATCGAGCACCTCGCGCAGCGTCGTGCCGACCCGGTGCAGGTGGTCGAGGTCGCTCGGGTCGAGGACCGTGACGATCATCCCCTCGACGCCGGCCGCGCGGTACTCCTCGATCCGCTCCTGCACCTGGGCCCGGGTGCCGCACAGCGCGAGGCCGCGGGCCGCGCTCGGCGCCACGCCCAGGAGCGTGCCCATCCGTTCCAGCGACTCCTGGAGCTCGGACTCGGAGTCGGTGACGATCGCCGTGCCCAGCCACGTCCGGCTGATCTCGGCGCTGTCGCGGCCGACGGCCTCGCAGGCCCGCTCCAGCACCTCGATCTTGTGGCGCACGGTGGCGGGTCCGCCGAAGAAGTTGCAGGCGTCCCCGTGCCGCGCCACCAGCGGGATGAGCACCTTCTCGCCACCGCCGCCGATGAGGATCGGCGGGCCGCCGGGGCTGACCGGCGCCGGCACGTTGAGGGGCTCGTCCACGCTGTGGTGCTGCCCGGAGAACCGCGGCGCGTGCTCGGTGAACATCGCGCGGCAGATCTGCACCGCCTCGTCGAGCGCCGCGAGGCGCTCCCGGGGCGTCCGGAACTCCATGCCGTACGCGTGGGTCTCGTCCTGGTGCCAGCCGGCACCGATGCCGAGGACCGCGCGCCCCGAGCTGATGATGTCGATGGTGGTGACCATCTTCGCCAGCAGCGCCGGGTTGCGGAAGCTGTTGCACGACACGAGCACGCCGAGACGGGCGGACGTGGTCACGGCGGCCAGCGCGGCGAGCGTCGTGTACGCCTCCAGGATCGGTTCGTCGGCCTCGCCGACGGACGCGATCTGGTGGACGTGGTCCATCGTCCAGAGGCTGTCGAACCCGGACGCCTCGGCGGCGTGCGCGATGTCGACGACCTTCTGGAAGATCTTGTTGTCCATGACTCCCGGGAAGGAGTACCCGGCGTACTGGAGGCCGACCCGGGTGAGGGGGGCGCGGCTCATCCGGAGACCGTCAGCTGGGCGAAGGCCTCGGCGTCGGCGTCGGACACGAGCTCGACGAGGCCGAGGTCGAGCAGGCGCTCGCTCACCTCGTGGACGGCCTGGCGGATCTCCCCGACCGGCAGGTCGAGCTGTCCGGCGACGCCGTCGGCGATCTCGGCGAGGGTGCGGCGTCCGTCGACGAGCAGCCAGACCACGCGCGCGTCGCGGTCGAGCACGTACCGGCCGATGACGGTCTCCAGCAGGACCCCGCCCTCGGCGCGGTCGCTCAGCTCCATGACCTGGTCCGTCCGGCGGGCGGTGACGTCCATGCGGCGGACGAGGACGGTGGTGTCGTTGACAGTGCTCATGCGTTCTTCTCCATGGCCAGGGCCTCCTCGACAGAGGTCGTGGTGGCGGCGATCGTGGGGGCGATGAACGGCAGGTCGACCGGGAGGTCGATGCCGAATCCGGCGTTCAGGCGAGCGCCGATCTCCACCGCGTACAGCGAGTCGCCCCCGAGGTCGTTCACGAAATGCGCGTCGGGCGCGATGTGCTGGATGCCGAGGACCTCGCGCCAGACCTGCTCGACGAACTCGGCGACGTTCACCGCGGCGTCGTCCGGCGTCTCCGGCCGGACGAGTTCGGGCTCGGGCCGGGGCTCCGGCCGGTCGAGCCAGAACCGGCTGCGGGTGAAGGGGTAGGTCGGCAGCGGCACCCGGCCGCGCGGCTCGTCGCCGTAGTAGGCGGCCCAGTCGACCGCCACTCCGGCCCGCCACGCGGCGGCCACCGCCTCGACCAGGTCGAACGACGGGCCGACCAGAACCTGGCCCACCCGCTCGCGCACCGACCCGGCGTCGGCGCCGTCGCCGGTGCAGGCGGCGAGCGCCGTCTCCAGCGCGGCGGGGTCGGCGCCCCCGGCCAGCCAGTCGGCGGCCGGGCGCGCCCAGTCCGGGGCGTCCACGCGGGAGAACGTCAGACCGAGCCGGCGCAGGATCCGGGCGATGCCCAGCGCGGTGAGCGCGCCGGCCCGATGCGGGGCGAGGTCCGCGAGCGGGGTCGCGTCGGCGAGGCCCTCGGTGAGCGCGCCGACCTCGGCGCCGAACAGCGGCTCGGTGGCGAGCAGTCGCTCGCCGAGCGCGGCCAGTTCGGCGGGGGTGCCGTGGACCGCCAGCGACCAGCGGGTGGTGGGGCGGCCGGTCTCGGCGGCCGCCTTCAGCTGCGCGAGGGCCTCGTCCGCGTCGGCGGCGACGGCGGCCCAGCGGCGCGTGAAGCGGGCCCGGCCCACGCCCAGCGTGTAGGCGATGTCGGCCAGTTCGGGCCGCTCGCCCGGGGCCGTCGCCGCGAGCCGCTCGGCGAGCCGCTCCCGCATGCGCGTCAACTCGTCGTCGGTACGGGCCGACAGGGCGATGACCTGGCGCGGGCGCGCGGCCGGCGCGGCGGGCGCGGTGGGCGCGGCCTCCACGACGACGTGTGCGTTCGATCCGCCGAGGCCGAACGAGCTGACGCCCGCGATGCGCGGTCCTTCGGCGTCCCACGACCGCGTCTCGGCGGTGATGACGAAGGGCGAGGAGGCGAGCGGGATCTCGGGGTTCGGGCGGCTGAAGTGCAGTGTTCCGGGCACGGTGGCCCGCTCGACGGCGAGGGTCGCCTTGATGAGGCCGGCGATGCCGGCCGCCGCGTCGGTGTGCCCGATGTTGGGCTTGACCGAGCTCAGCGTGAGGCTCTCGGCCGCCCTGCCGGGGGTGGCGAAGACGCGGCGGAGCGCCTCGAACTCGACGGGGTCGCCGATGGCGGTGCCGGTGCCGTGGGCCTCGACGTAGCCGACCTCGTCGGGTGTGACGCCCGCGCGGGCGAGCGCGCCGCGGATGACGGCCTCCTGGCCGGCGATGTTCGGCACGGTGAAGCTGGCGCGCGAGCCGCCGTCGTTGTTGACGGCCCAGCCGCGGATCACGGCCCTGCGCCGGTCGTGGGCGTCCTGGGCGTCGGCGTCGCGCCGGAGCACGACGATGCCGGCGCCCGCGCCGGGGACGGTGCCCGAGGCGTCGGCGTCGAAGGCGCGGCAGCGGCCGTCGGCGGACAGGATGCCGCCCTCGGTGTGGTCGTAGCCGTCGACGTCGGGCATGAGCAGGCTGACGCCGCCGGCCAGCGCGATGTCGCAGTCGCCGGCCGCGAGCGCCGAGCAGGCCTGGGCGACGGCGCTGAGCGCGGTGGCGCAGCCGGTCTGCACGGTGATCGACGGTCCGGTCAGGCCGAGTTTGAAGGCCAGCCGGGGGGCGAGGAAGTCCTTCTCGTTGGCCAGGGTGATGCGCACGTCGCCGCCGCGGCCCGCGCGCTCCTCGGCCGGGGCGACGTACTCGCGGAAGTAGTGGTTCTCGCCCGAGCCGACGAACACGCCGACGACCGCGTCGCGCTGCCCGGCGTAGCCGGCGTCCTCCAGCGCCTCGGCCGCGACTTCGAGGAGCACCCGCTGCTGCGGGTCCATGACGACGGCCTCGGTCGGGGGCGTACGGAAGAAGTCCGCGTCGAACCACTCGACGTCGGCGACCTTCGCCGCCGCGTGCACGCGCCGGGCCCCGCCGTCCCGCTCCGCACCGTCGGCCGGGCCGGCCGCGTCGACGCGGGCGACCGACTCGACGCCGCCGACGAGGTTGGTCCAGTAGCTCTCGACGTCGTCGGCGCCCGCGAAGCGCGCCGCCATGCCGATGACGGCGATGGGCCGTGCGTGCAGGGGTGTTCGTTCCATGTGAGGACTCCAGGTGGATCGGTGTGGCGTTGCGGCGGCGGCTCTCACGACGCGGTGGGCACCGGCGGGGTCGTGCTTCCGGCGCGGACCCGTCCGACGAAGTCGGCCAGGACGGGTGCCTCGAACAGGGCGCGCATGGGGACGTCCGCCCCGAGTTCCCTGCGGGTCCGGTTGACGACCTTGATCACCATCAGCGAGTGCCCGCCGAGGGAGAAGAAGTCGTCCGCGGGGCCGACGTCGGCGACTCCGAGCTCCTCGGCCCAGATGCCGGCCACGGCTTCTTCGAGGGAGTCGCCGCGCGGCTGCCGGGCGGCCGGGTCCGCGCTCGCCGGCGCGGTACGGGCCCCGGCGAGCAGGGCCCGGCGGTCGACCTTGCCGTTCGCGGTGAGCGGCAGGGCGTCCAGGACGCGGAGTTCACCGGGGACCATGTGGGCGGGCAGCCGGCCGGCGAGGAAGGTCCGCAGCTCCGCCGCGTCGGGGCCGCCGGGCCTGACGGTCGCCCACGCGAGGAGCGTCGAGCCGACCGATTCGCCGGTGTCGGTCAGGACACAGGCGTCGACGACGGCCGGGTGCGCCTTGACGGCCGCGCCGATCTCGCCGAGTTCGATGCGGTAGCCGCGTACCTTCACCTGCTCGTCCCGGCGTCCCACGTAACGGAGTTCGCCGTCGGCGTCCTGCCGTGCCAGGTCGCCGCTGAAGTAGGTGGGGCGGTCGTCGCCGGGGCCCCAGGAGACGGTGCGGAAGGCGCGTGCGGTGGTGTCGGCGTCGCGGAAGTAGCCGCGGGCGAGTCCCGGTCCCGAGATCGTGATCTCGCCGACCTCGCCGGCCGGGGTCGGCGCGCCGTCGGCGTCGCGCAGGGAGATGTCCAGGTCGGGCAGCGGTACGCCGATGGGGCTGCCGGCGTCGGCGGCGGCGTCCGCGGCGGTGATGCGGCGGTAGGTGACGTGGACGGTGGTCTCGGTGATCCCGTACATGTTCACCACGAGGGGCTGCTCGTCGCCGCGGCGGGCGAACCAGGCGCCGAGCGAGGCCGGGTCGAGCCGCTCGCCGCCGAGGACGACGAGCCGCAGCCGGTCGAGCCGGGCCTCCCGCTGCTCGTCGGCGCTGATCAGGGCGGCCAGTGCCGAGGGGGTCTGGCTCAGGACCGTGACGCCTTCGTCGTCGATGAGCCGGAGCAGCTCGTCGGGGGCCCGGGCCTTGTCGTCGTCGACGACGACGAGGCGGCCGCCGAACAGCAGCGCGCCCCACATCTCCCACACCGAGAAGTCGAAGGCGAAGGAGTGCAGCATGGTCCACACGTCGTCGGGGCCGAGTTCGTAGAGGCCCGCCGTCACGGCCATGAGCCGGGTGACGTTGCGGTGGGTGATCTCGACGCCCTTGGGGGTTCCGGTGGATCCCGACGTGAACATCACGTAGGCGAGGTCGTCCGGGCCGACCGTGACGTCCACCGGGGGGCAGGTGGCGTCGGGCGCGGTCTCGGCGAGGACGACCGGGCCGTCGTGCCACTGCCGCGCACGGTCGGCGAGTGCGCCGGTGGTCAGGAGCACGGGGGCGGCGACGCGTCCGATCAGGCCGGCGACGCGCGTGTCGGGGTGGCGCGGGTCGAGCGGCACGTAGGCCGCGCCGGCCATGAGGACGCCGAGGATCGCCGGCACGATGTGGCGGCGCGGCACGAGCACGGGCACGAGGTCGCCGCGGCGCACGCCGGCGGCGGCCAGGCGGGCCGCGATGCCGCCGGCGACCTGGTGGAGTTCCGCGTACGAGAGAGACGTGCCGCCGGCGGTCAGCGCGATGGCCTGGTCGCTCAGGGCCGCCTGGTGGGCGAACCAGGCGGGCAGCGTGGAGGCGACTTCCGCGCGCTCGGTCGGTGTGCCGGCGTCGCTGAGAACTTCGGGCAACTCTTCCCCCAGGGAACGAACAGGTCTCGGTGTCGGTCGGAGCGCGCGCCGCCGAGGGGCGCGCTCCGGGCGGGTGTCAGGCGTTCTCGGTGAACGCGTCGAGGAGTGGCTCAAGCCGCGCGCAGAGTGCGGCGATCCGCTCCCGGGGCACCCGGGGCGGGTACTCGACGCGTCCGGACAGTCCGGACGCGTCGTGGTCGGTGAACAGGACGGTCCAGGGCCAGCGCACGCCCAGCGGGGTGACGGGCAGCGACCGTGCCGCGCATCCGGGGACGGACAGCGCGGGGGCCGGATCGCGGTCCCAGGCGATGACGAGCGGCGCGAGGAATCCGGCGTCGCGCAGGCCGAGTTCGCCCATGAGCAGCGGGAAGGGCACGCGCGACCAGGTGCGGGCCTCGTCGACGGCCTCCCGCGCCCGGCGCAGGGCCCGCGCCGGACCGTCGTCGCCGGGCGTGCCGGGGTGCGGGCCGAACGGCACGGTCGTGAGGAAGTAGCCGGCGGCGTCGACCGCGTCCACGTCGTCCCGGTCGGCGACGGCGAGCGCGAACCTGCCGTCCGTGTCCGCCAGTTCGCACAGCGGGTCGAGGAGGGCGGCCAGCACGACGGCGAACGCCGTCGTACCGTCGCGGCGCGCCCGGTCGCGTACGCGGGACCAGACCCGCGCCCCGACCGTGAAGCCCTCGACCGCGCAGGAGTCCTGTGCCGGGCCCGCCGCCGCGCGGTCGGGCAGCCAGCCGCGTGCCCGGTCCGCCGCCGCGCGGACGGCGGCCCTGCCCTCCGGGGAGTCGAGGTGGCGCCGCTGCCGGCGCGCGTAGTCGGCGTGGGCGTGGTCCTCGGGGAGGTCGGGCGCGTCACCGCTGAGCGCGGCGGCGAGTTCCTCCAGGACGACCCGGGCGCTCCACGCGTCGACGACGAGGTGGTGCCAGACGACGAGGACGCGGACGGTGTCCGCGGCGGACAGGACCACGGCCCGGACGAGGGGGCCGCGGCCGAGGTCGAACGCCGGGTGCTGGAACTCGGCGAGCAGCCGCTCCCAGGCGTCGTCCACGCTCTGCCCGGCCTCGACGGTCCTGACCGGGACGGACACCGGCCCGCCGTCGGTCACGAACCGGGCGTCGTCCTCGTCGACCCGGCCCCGGAAGACGGCGTGGCGGTCGAGGACTCCGGCCAGTTCCTTGGCCGTGCGCTCGGGGCAGAGCGTGCCGGTGAACTCCACGGCCACGGACTCGTGGAAGGTCCCGTGGGGCGCGGCGCCGGTGAGCTCCGCCGCCCAGATGCCCGCCTGGCCCGGGGTCAGCGGTGACGACTCCGCGCCGGTTCCCCCGGTGCCGGGGCCGTCCACGGCCGGCAGGGCGGGTACGCGTGCCGCCAGTGCGGCCAGGGTGGGTGCCGCGAGGACGTCGCCGGCGGTGACGGCCCGGCCGGTGGCGGCCCGCAGGACGGCCGCGAGGCGGGTCGCCTGCAGGGAGTCGCCGCCGGACTCGGCGAACCCGAGGTCGAGGACCGACGCCGGGGCGTGGGCGAGGACCGTGCGGCAGGCGTCCTCGACGGCCCGCTCGTACCGGTTCAGGGCCTGCCGCGCCGGCGCCTCGTCCGTCCGCGGGAGGGCGGCGCGGTCGAGCTTGCCGTCGCTGGTCATCGGTACGCGGTCCAGCGCGAAGAACCGCCGGGGCACGGCCTGCGAGGGGAGTTCCCCGGCGAGCCGTTCCCTGAGCGCGGTCCACAGCTCGACGCCGGCGGGGGCGGCGGCGTCCGAGAGCACCACGAAGGCGGTCAGGACGGACGGACCGCCGGGGCTCGCCGGCCGGGCGAGCACGGCGACGTCCGCGATCCCGTCGCACCGGCGGAGGGCGGCCTCCGTCTCCGCGGGTTCGACGCGGACGCCGTCGATCTTGAGCTGGTCGTCGAGCCGGCCGAGGAAGGTCAGTTCGCCGGTGGCGTCGGCGACGACGACGTCGCCGGTCCGGTACATGAGTCCGTCGCCGTCGGCTGCGGGCACGAAGCGTTCCGCGGTGCGGCCGGGGTCGTGGAGGTAGCCGAGGGCGACGCCCTCGCCGGCGACGCACAGCTCGCCGGGCTGCCCCTGCTCCACCGGCGCGAGCCGGTCGTCGAGCACGAAGCCGCGGTTGCCCTCGACGAGTTCGCCGATGGGGGTCCGCCGCTGCGGATCCGCGCAGTGGCCGGGCACCGTGTAGAGGGTGGCGCAGACCGTGGTCTCGGTCGGCCCGTAGCCGTTCACGACGACCAGGCCCGGGGTGCTCTCCCGCAGGTCGACGAGGAGTCCCAGGGGGATGGGCTCGACGCCGGTGAGCAGGCGCCGGAGCCGCGGGGCGGGCCGGTCGCCGGCCGTCCGGTCGCGGAGCGCCGTGAGGAACTGGGGCGGCAGGTAGGCGGAGTCGACGCGCTGCTCCGCCAGGTGGTCGAGGGTGGCGTCGATGTCGCGGCGGTAGGCGTCGGGCACCGGGACCACGGTCCCGCCGCTGGTGAGCGCGCTCCACATCTCGTACACGGACACGTCGAAGCCGGGCGACGTCCACCAGCTGTGCCGTGCGCCGGGGCCGAGCGGGGCCCGGCGCTGGAACGCGGCGAGGAGGTTGTGGACGCCGCGGGCCGGGACGACGACGCCCTTGGGCGTGCCGGTCGACCCGGAGGTGTAGATGACGTAGGCGGGGTCGTCGCCGTCCGTGGCGGGGTCGTGCCGCTCCGGGCCGGGCGTGCCGGGGGCGGGCCGTGCTTCGAGGAGGGGCGCGACGGCGCGTACGTCGTCGTCGCCGGCGCGGAGGACGACCGAGGGCCGGGCGTCGGCGAGGATCTGCTCGCGCCGCTTGGCGGGGCCGGTCACGTCGAGCGGGACGTACGCGGCGCCGACGGCGGTCGCCGCGAGGACGCCGACGACGAAGAGCGGCCCCACCGGCATCTCGACGGCGACGAGGTCGCCCGTGCCGACGTCCCGCGCGGACAGGCGGTCCGCGAGCGCGGCGGCCGCGGCGGCCAGCCGCCGGTAGTCGACCGCTCCGTCGGGGCCGGCGAACGCCTCCTGGTCAGGGTGGGTTCCGGCGACCTCGACGAACGTCCGCCACAAGTTCCGGTGTGTCACGGGAGACCTTCTCGAGTCGTGGTGTGAGCGCACTTCCCCCTCGACCCGGCTGTGCGCTCACCGCCCGCCGCCGTGTGGGCGGGCCGTTCGGTGCCTGGATTGGAGCACGCTGCGTCGGCCCCTGGCCATGGATTCGTATCTCGCCGAACGCGCCCCGAAGTTCTTTGACCGCCTCTTCGGGCCCGTGCTTTGATGCGTGACGCACAGGGCAGCGCCATGACCACGTTCCAGGGGCACCTCACCCGGACGCTGTCCTCGAAGACGCGGATGGCGACGTCCTGCGCTGCACCGGAGCGGCCGGCCGCTCGCCGATCCTCTTCACGTGGAAGTCGCATCACGCCTCTCGGCGTCGCCGCACCACCACTTCACGGAGCGAAGATGCGATACCTCATTCTCAATCGAACCTCCCTCCTCATGCGCCGCTACGACGTCTGGCTGGGACCGGAGCATGAAGTCGTCCTCGTCACCGCCGCATCCGCGGTGCCCAAGGACCCCGAAGAACGCGCCGCCGTGCTGGCCGGATACGCCCACGTCGAGTGCGTCGACAGCTTCCACTTCGACCCGGCCGTCGACCGGCTCGCCCTCGAACTCCACGAGAAGTGGGACTTCGACGACGTGCTGGCCTTCGCGGAGTTCGACCTGATGCGCGCCGCGCGGATCCGCGCCTCCCTGGGCATACCCGGCCACGCGCCGGAGGACGTCATGGCGTTCCGGGACAAGTTCGCCATGAAGGTGAAGCTGCGGGAGGCCGGCGTGCCGCTGCTTCCCTTCGCCGCCGTCACCTACGCGACGGACGTCCTCGACTTCGTCGCGGAACACGGCTACCCGATCGTGGTCAAGCCCCGCCGCGGCGGCGGCTCGATGGACGTGGAGGTGCTGCGCGGCCCGGACGACCTGACCGGCCTGTTCGAGCGCAATCCGGAACTGGGCACCGACGACGGCGCCCACCTGCTCGCCGAGACCTTCCTCGACCACGAGCTCTTCCACATCGACGGCGTCCTCGTCGACGGCGAGGTGCGGATGGTCTGGCCGTCCAGCCAGGGCGACACCACCTGCCTGGACATCGTCAACGGCCTCTCGCTGCGCAGCTCCCTGATGGACCCCGACGACCCGCTCACCGAGCAGCTGCGCGCGATGACGCTCGCGTCGCTGGAGGCCCTTCCCACGCCGGGGAGCTGCGTCTTCCACGCGGAGATCTTCCGCGACCGCCAGGGCGACGCGGGTCTCGTCTTCAACGAGATCGCGGTCCGGATGGGCGGCGGCATGATCGAGGACATGCTCGAACTCGGTTTCGGCGTCAAGCCGCACGAGGTGTACTTCCGGTCCCTCGGCGGCAACAACCCGCCCGAGATCCCGGCGCGCCCGCTGCGCATCGCCGGCGTGACGCTCTTCCCCCCGCGCCCCGGCACGCTCGTCGAGATCCCGGAGCACTGCCCGGTCCCGGACGTCGCGGTCTACCAGCGCTACGCCAAGCCCGGAACGGTCATGGCGGGCGCGCAGTTCAGCACGGACAAGATCGCCTCGGCCCTGGTGACCGGCGAGTCGCGCAAGGAGGTCGAGGACGTCCTCGCCGAGGTGCACGCCTGGTTCGACCGGACGGCGGTCGTCACCGACACCGTCTGACCCCGGCCTCGGCCCGCGGTCGGAGGAACGGGGCGGAGGAACGGGGGCGGAGGAACGGGGGCGGAGGAACGGGGGGCGCCCGGCGGTCGGAACCGCCGGGCGCCCCTGGTGTTCACGCGGTGTTACTTGACGTTGATCGCGGTCCAGGCCGCGGCGACCGCGTTGTACTGGGTGCTGCCGGCGCCGTACAGGTCCGTCGCGGCGTTCAGGGTGGCCGTGCGGGCGCCCGAGTAGCCGGTGGTGGAGGTCATGTAGGTGGACAGCGCCTTATACCAGATCTTGTACGCGGCGGTGCGGCCGATGCCCGTGACGGTGGAGCCGTCGTAGGTCGGCGAGTTGTAGGCGACGCCGTTGATGGTCTTGGCGCCGCTGCCCTCGGAGAGCAGGTAGAAGAAGTGGTTGGCCGGGCCCGAGGAGTAGTGGACGTTGAGGCGGCCGACCGACTTCGACCAGTAGTCGGCGGACTTGCCGTCCTTGCTGGGCTTGTCCATGTAACGGAGCGGCGTGCCGTTGCCGTTGATGTCGATCTTCTCGCCGATGAGGTAGTCGCCGGCGTCGGTGGCGTTGCCCGCGTACCACTCGACCGAGGTGCCGAAGATGTCGGAGGTGGCCTCGTTCAGGCCGCCGGACTCGCCGCTGTAGCGGAGGTTGGCGGTGGAGGAGGTCAGACCGTGGGACATCTCGTGGCCGGCCACGTCGAGGGACGTGAGCGGGTGGGTGTTGTTGATGCCGTCGCCGTAGGTCATGCAGAAGCAGGAGTCGTCCCAGAAGGCGTTCACGTAGGCGCTGCCGTAGTGGACGCGGGAGTAGGCGGCGACGCCGTCGCCGCGGATGCCGCTGCGGCCGAGCTCGTTCTTGTAGAAGTCCCACGTGACGGCCGCGCCGTAGTGGGCGTCGGCGGCGGCGGTCTCGCGGCTGGACGCGAGGCCGTTGCCCCAGGTGTCGGTGGAGTTGGTGAAGAGGCTGCCGGTGCCGGACGTGCCGCCGTTGAGGTCGTACGTCTTGTGGCCGCCGCGCGTGGCGTCGGTGAGGGTGAACGAGCCCGAGGTGCCGAGGCTGACCTGGCCGGCGTACATGGTGTTGCCGGTGCCGGTCTCGATCATCTCGTAGGCGTGGAGCTCCTTGCCCGTGGTGGCGTCGGTGACGACCTGGCGGCGGCTCGGGGTGCCGTCCGGCTGGACGCCGGTGACGATCGTCTCCCAGGCGAGGACGGGCTTGCCGCTCGCGGCCCAGATCACCTTGCGGGCGGTGGAGGCGGCCTCCGAGGCGTTGGCGCCGGAGGCGAGGGCGGCCTGCTTGGCGGCCGCGACGGGGACCGCGGCGGCCGTGCTCGCCACGGATATGCGGGCCTCGGTCGCCTTGGTGGTGGAGCGGGCGCCCGACTTCTTCTGGTGGACGACCAGGTCGCCGCCGAGGACCGGCAGGCCCTCGTAGGTGCGCTCGTAGCGCGTGTGGACCGTTCCGTCCGCGTCCTTGACGACGTCGCGGACGACGAGCGCCTCCTTGCCGGACAGGCCGATGGCCTTGCCGGTGGCGGCGGCACCGGCCTGGGCCTCCTGGACGGCCGCGGCGCGCTGGTTGCCGGAGAGCGCGACGGAGGTGGCGCCGGCCTCGAGCTGGGCGTCGGCGTTGGCGGATCCGGTCTGGACACCGACCACGACCATGGCGGCCGAGGCGATCAGGGCGGCGGCGCGGGCGGTGGTGCGGCGGTGCGAGGACTGCTGGCGGGTCACGCGGGCTCCTTCGCTGAAAAGCGTGGGGGTTGTGGGGGAGGGTGATGCGGGTGAGAGCGTGCCAGCGAAGTTCCACGTTTGACAGGTCTGCAACAAGGATTTGACCAGCTGTTGTCCGAAGGACAGATAACTCTGTTCGGTATGCGGCGAGTTAGCCGCCCTCGTGCCCGTCTTCGGGCAGCACGAAGCCCCCCGGAGGAGTGATGCGTTCCGGGGGGCTTCGATGGGGCGGGCGGGCCGGGGGCCCGCCCGTCAGGCCGAGCGCTTGCGGGGCGTCGCCTTCTTGGCCGTCGTCTTCGCCGGGGCCTTCTTGGCCGTCGTCTTCTTGGCCGTCGCCTTCTTGGCCGTCGTCGACTTCGCCGTCGTCGTCGACTTCGCCGTCGTCGACTTCGCCGTGCTCTTCTTCGCCGACGCCGTCTCCTTCGCCGTCGCCCCGGCCGTCGACGTCGACTTGCGGGCGGGAGCCGCCGTCTTCTTGGCGGCCGTCCGGGAGGTGGACTTCTTGGCGTCCGTGGCCTTGGGCGTACGACTCGTGCCGCCGGCCCGGGTGGCGCCGCCGGCCCGGGTCGTGCGCGGCGTGAGCGGGGTGACCTCGGCGACCTCTTCCGCCCCGGCCTCGCCCGCCGCCTCGCCGCGCGCCTCCCGCGCCGCCCGGACGCTGCTCTCCAGGGCCGCCATGAGGTCGATGACCTGACCGCCGCCGCCCTCCTCCCCCGGTGCCGGGGGCGCGACGCCCTCGCCGCCCTCCGCCTTCGCCGCGATCATCTCCTCGACCGCGGTCCGGTAGTCGTCGTGGAGGGTGCTGATGTCGACCTCGCCGAGGGTGGCCATCAGCGCGTCCGCCAGGTCGAGTTCGGCATCGCGCACGGTGACCGGCGACTCGGGGGCCACGCCCTCCGGGGCGCGGATCTCGTCCGGCCAGAGCAGTCCGTGCATGGCGATCACGTCGTCGACGACCCGGAGCATGCCGAGCCGCTCCCGCCCCCGCAGGGCGTACTTCGCGAGCGCCACCTTGTCGCTGCGCTTGAGCGCCTCGCGGAGCAGGGTGTACGGCTTCGCGGCGGGCACGCCGTTCGCCGAGAGGTAGTAGGCGGCGTCCATCTGGAGCGGGTCGATCTCCCCGGCCGGGACGAACGCGACGATCTCGATCGTCTTGGCCGTGGGCAGCGGCAGCGCGGCCAGGTCCTCGTCGGTGATCGGGATCATGGTCCCGTCGGCGTCCTCGTACGCCTTGCCGATCTCGGCCTGGGCGACCTCCTCGCCGTCCAGCTCGCACACCTTCTTGTAGCGGACGCGGCCGCCGTCCTCGGTGTGGATCTGCCGGAAGGAGACGGACCGGCTCTCGGTGGCGTTCACCAGCTTGATCGGGATGCTGACGAGCCCGAAGGAGATGGCACCGTTCCAGATGGATCGCACGGTTCTTACCTTTCGTGCCGAAGAGTCCGGAAACGTGGGATTCTCATCGTATGACGCCCATCACGGAGGTGGAGGGGCGCCGGCTCGCGCTCAGCAACCTCGACAAGGTGCTCCACCCGGCCACCGGCACCACCAAGGGCGAGGTCCTCCACTACTACGCGACCGTCGGGGCCGCGATCCTGCCGCATCTGCGCGACCGGCCGGTGTCCTTCCTGCGCTATCCGGACGGCCCGGAGGGGCAGCTCTTCTTCACCAAGAATCCGCCGCCCGGCACACCCTCCTGGGTGACGACCGCCCCCGTGCCCCGCTCCGAGGACCCCCGGGCCCGACAGGTGGTGGTCGACGACCTGGCGTCGCTGATGTGGGCGGCGAACCTGGTCGTCGAGTTCCACACGCCGCAGTGGCGGGCCTCCTCCCCCGCCGTCGCCGACCGGCTCGTGTTCGACCTCGACCCCGGGGCGCCCGCGACCGTCACGGAGTGCTGCCGGGTCGCGCTCCACCTGCGCGAGCGGCTCGCGGCGGACGGTCTGGAGGCCTTCGCCAAGACCTCCGGCTCCAAGGGGCTGCACCTGCTCGTGCCGGTGGCACCCGCCCCGTCCGCGCACGTCTCCGCGTACGCGCGACGGCTCGCCGTCGAAGCCGAGGCCGCGCTGCCGGAGCTGGTCGTGCACCGGATGGCCCGGGCGCTGCGGCCCGGCAAGGTCTTCGTCGACCACAGCCAGAACGCCGCCGCCAAGACCACCGCCACCCCCTACACCCTGCGGGCCAGGACCCTTCCCGCCGCCTCGGCTCCCGTCACCTGGGACGAGGTCGAGCAGTGCGCCGACGCCGCCCCGGGCCCCGCCCGGCTCGTCCTCCTCATGGACGACATCGCGCCACGTCTCGAGCGGTACGGGGAGCTCCTCGCGCCGCTTTTCTCGCCTGAACGGGCGGGAGACGTGCCGTGAACGGAGGCTTCGGGGCAGGACGGGGCGACGGCGGGGCGACGCGGGACGGCGGCGCGGCGGCACGGGACGGCGGCGGCAGCGGCAGCGGCAGCGGCAGCGGCGGCGGCGGCGCGGCACAGAACGACGGGGCGGGAC